>CAYOOA010000021.1:0-2579 GCA_964405455.1 uncultured Anaerolineaceae bacterium
ATCGAGCTCTATTTGCTGAATCGCGGCCAGTCGCAACGGCCTGCCCCGCGCGGCGCTAAAATCCTCAACGGCGATATCCGCGATATCAAATCAGCCGGGGAAGCCTTGCGCTCCCAGACGTTTGATGCAGTCGTCAACTGGATCGCCTTCACTCCGGAGCACATTGAGCAAGACCTCAATCTCTTCCGCGGCCGCACCAGCCAGTATGTTTTTATCAGCTCCGCCTCCGCCTATCAAACCCCGCCGGCTTCCCTGCCGGTCACAGAATCCACCCTGCTGGATAACCCCTTTTGGGCTTATTCGCGCAACAAAATTGCCTGTGAAGAGCGCCTGGTTCGTGCCTTTCGCGACGAGAAATTCCCCACCACCATCGTCCGCCCCTCCCACACCTACGACAGCACCCTCTGGCCCATGCACGGCGGATGGACAGTCGTGGACCGCATGCTGCGCGGTAAGCCGGTCATCGTTCACGGTGACGGCACCTCTCTGTGGACTTTGACCCACAATACGGATTTCGCCAAAGGATTCGTCGGCCTGCTGGGAAATTCACACGCCATCGGGGATGTATTCCACATCACCTCAGATGAGTGGCTAACCTGGAACCAGATCCATGAACTGGTGGCACACGCTGCTGGAACAACCGCTCGGATCGTCCACATCCCATCCGACCTGATCAACGCCTATGATCCGGAATGGGGTGCCGGATTACTGGGCGATAAAGCTCACAGCTTCATCCTGGACAACAGCAAGATCAAGCGCCTGGTGCCGGATTTCAAATGCACGGTCCCCTTCTCACGCGGGGTGGAGGAAGTCATGGCCTGGTACAAGGCCCATCCCGAAGCCTGCAAGGTGGATGAAGCCTTTAACCAGTTGACAGATCGAATCATCAACGCCTACCAGGCTGCCTGGCCAAAATAAACATATGATAATCTTTCCTGGCGTTTCATATTACTCATTCCGGTCTCATGATAAATCACCTTCCATGAGACTGAGAAAGGTCATCTTCCAGATTGCGCCGTCCTGAAGGACTGAGACCATTTATTGCTTCCTCATAATTGAAATTTCCTCATAATCTTCTAATTGATTGATCGCAATATCTACTTGACTCTTGTTTGGGAATTTGCTATACTTTTTCTATCAATAACGATTCTCAATAAAGAATTAATGGCGCATAATGGAACCTACTCCACATCGCTTATCTTACCTGGTCAACAAATTACGTCAGCACGGCTGCCGGATGACGCCCCAGCGCCTGGCGATCCTTGAAGCCATCCTGGAAAACGATTCTCATCCCTCAGTGGAACAGGTCTACGAGAAGGTTCGCGCGCGATTCCCCATGACCAGCCTGGCCACGGTCTACAAGACCATTGCCTTACTCAAGGAGGTTGGTGAAATTCGCGAATTGAGCTTTGGATCGGGCAGCAATCGCTACGATGCGCTCAACCCGCAACCGCACCCCCACCTCATCTGCACCCGCTGCCACAAGATCATCGATCCAGATATCCGCCTGTTCGAAGATTTACCCAGGGAATTGACCAACAAGTACGGATACAGCATTACCCATCAACGGGTGGATTTCTTCGGTCTCTGCCCGGATTGTCTGCGGCAATTTTCCGCAGATCCATCCCGGAGTTAATTTAGAAAACAAGTCAAAAGAAAGGAAATACCATGTTAAGTAAACCAGTCAATGAAGCAATGAATGCCCAGATCACCCATGAGATGGCTTCGGCTTATCTCTACCTGTCCATGGCAGCCTACTTTGAATCAATCAACCTGCCCGGCTTTGCCAGTTGGATGCGCGTACAGTTCGAAGAAGAACAAGAGCACGCCCTGAAGTTTTTCGACTATATCAACGAACGCGGCGGCAAGGTTTCCCTGCAGCCCATCCCGCAGGTGGAAGTCGACTTTGCCTCTCCGCATGCTGCCTTTGAATTAACTTATGCCCACGAGCAGAAGGTCACCTCGCTCATTCATGGCATCTACAAGGTTGCGGCAGCGGAGGACGATGTTGCCAGCCAGATCTTCCTGCAGTGGTTCATCAACGAACAGGTGGAAGAGGAAAAGAACGCCTCCTCCATCCTCGATATCTTGACCAAGATAGGCCCCAGTGTTGGCAGCCTGTACCAGTTGGATCACCAGCTGGGCAAGCGCGGCGCCGACTAATCACTTAACCTTGCATCGCATGTAATTAATGGCAGCCCGGCTTGTACTTCGTCCGGGCCGCCTCTTTTTTACGGCTTTATTCAACACCTTTTGCAGCCATCCGGGTTAAAATACACATATCCATCTCTTCGGAGGTTTACCATGAACGAAACTCCTACCCCCACTCCGGCCCGGCCGACGGGCATCACCATCCTGGCTGTTTTAGCTTTCCTGGGTGGGTTGTTCGGTCTGTGCGGCGTGACGCTGGCGCTGCTGGCCCTGATGGGCGTCTCTGCCGGGTTGGGCGCACTGCTGAACTCCTACGGCGTCACCGTCGCCGGCGGCATCCTGGCCGTCCTGGTCCTGGCAGGCTCTTTCCTGGGTGTGTTGTTGTACTTTGCATTCGCCTTTGGGGCCTGGAATCTCAAGCCGTGGGC
>CAYOOA010000021.1:2679-33389 GCA_964405455.1 uncultured Anaerolineaceae bacterium
ATAACCAAGAATCGCCTGGTTGGCAGGCGATTCTTGGTTGTCAATCCAGCCCAAAGCCTCTATAATTTAAGCGTTGAATTTACTCTTTCCTAAGGAGAAGATGCCATGCTCGTCGGTGAACGAATGACCAGCCCAGCTTTAACGATTGGCCCGGAAATGGGCGTCCAGGATGCATTGGCTCTGATGCGCCGGGATCATGTTCGACGCTTTCCGGTTGTTGATTCCAGGGGCAACCTGGTTGGAATCATTTCCGAGAAGGATTTGCTGGATGCCACCCCGTCAGATGCCACTACGTTGAGCGTCTGGGAAATCAACTACCTGCTCAGCAAACTGACCGTGGAAAAGATCATGACCAAGGACGTGATCACAATCACGAAGGATACACCCCTGGAAGAGGCAGCCCGCATCATGGCGGATAAGAAAATCGGCGGCCTGCCAGTCGTGGAAGGCACCAAGGTTGTCGGTATTGTAACCGAAACGGATATCTTCAAATTGTTCACCGAAATCCTGGGCGCCCGCGTGCACGGCATCCGCCTGACCGTCCAGGTGGTTGATGAACCCGGTGGATTGGCTAAATTAACAGGTGCCATTTCCGGAACCGGGGCCAACATTATTTCCTTAACCACTTTCCAAAGCGGCACAACCGGAACCGGTGTGATTACCGTCAAGGTTACCGGCGTGGATGAGGCGGCACTCAAAAAGGCTATCGAGCCGGTCATCAAGAAGGTCGTGGATATCCGCACGGTCTGAAATCAACCCGGCTGAAAGTTTTATCAGCTTTTCGATCAATACACTCGAGCCAGCCAATGGCACGGACGAATCCATCACCCGCCGGTAATTTAACCGGCGGGATTTATTCCCAGGGAAATCATTCGGATGAAAAAGCATTGGGCGGGTGAAGTGGATGCCGAAGGTCGGGTGATCCTGCCGGCGGCGATTGCAGAACGATTCGGCTATAAACCGGGCTCTACTTTTATCTTTGAAGAGCAGAATCACCAGCTTACCTTTCATCCAGCCCCAACCTGTCTCCGCCGGATTACCATCGAGCCAACCAACTTGTGTAATTTGGATTGTATGACCTGCATGCGGAATGTCTGGTCCGAGCCGGGCGGCCGGATGGATGATGAAACCTTTCAACGTTTTCTCGACAGCCTGGCTGAGTTTTCACCCCTCCCCCTGGTCTTCTTTGGCGGATATGGCGAACCGCTTTCTCATCCCAAAATAATGGGGTGGCTTTCCAAAGTCAAATCGCTGGGAGGAAGAATTGAGTTAATCACCAACGGAACTTTGTTGGATGAATCCATCATCCGGGAGTTATGCAGGATCGGTCTGGACCGCCTGTGGGTTTCCATCGACGGTGCAACCCCAGCCTCGTATGCCGATATCCGCCTGGGTGAGGCCTTTCCGCAAATTATTGCCGGCCTGGAATTTCTGAAGGATTATAAGGCTCGTTACGGTCTCACCTTACCGCAGCTTGGGATCGCTTTTGTTGCCATGCGCCGAAACCTGGCTGACTTGCCGGAATTAATCCGGCTGGGAGTCGGGTTGGGCGCGGATGAATTCTCCATCAGTAATGTCCTGGCCCACACACCGGAACTGCGGTCAGAAATCCTTTACGAAGAGGCATTGGATACCGGCCACAAGCAATCCGATCCCGGGCAGCCTCTCATCAGCCTGCCGCGGTTTGATATCGATGCAACCACCGGCCCCATCCTTCTGGACTTGTTAAGCAGCCCTTACCGCCTCAAGTACGAGGGGCAACCCATGGATCCGGGCATCGCCACCTGCCCATTTGCAATGGACGGCAGCCTGGCCTTGCGCTGGGACGGTGCAATCAGCCCATGTCCGCCACTGCTTCATTCCCACACCTACATCCTGGATTATCACCCGCGCCAGTCCAAAACATGCCTGGTTGGTAATATTCATGAAAACACTTTGAAGGAAATCTGGTTAAGCCCGGCTTACCTGGATTTGCGCAAACGCCTGCAGGAATTTGACTTTTCTCCCTGCGCATATTGTAATTCCTGCCCGATGAGCGAACAGAATCTCGAAGACTGCCTTGGCAACCTTCACCCGGTTTGCGGAGGGTGCCTTTGGGCACAGGGATTAATCCAATGTCCATGAATCTCATCCGAATTAGTTGAAATATCTTGCGGATTTGCTAAAATATATAAGCATGACTTCTCCTCGCGATTAATAATTGAAGGAAAGGAAAGCGGTATGGCGACTGTCAAGGATTTCTTACAGGTTAAAGGCCATCAGGTCTGGTCGGTTTCTCCCTCCACCCCGCTGAAAGATGCGCTCGCGCTCATGGCAGAACACCGCATCGGTGCATTGCCGGTGCTGGATCATGAGCAGGTGGTCGGCATCCTATCTGAACGGGATTACACCCGTGCCGTGATCCACAAACCGGAAATTACTCTTGAGACGCCGGTCAGCGTGATCATGACCTCCCCCGTCTATTACGTTACCCCAGCACAGAGTGTCGATGAGGTCATGGCATTAATGACCGCCAAGCGCTTCCGCCACCTGCCCATCCTGGAAGATGGCAAATTGACCGGCATCATTTCGATTGGAGACGTGATCAAATACATCCTTTCGGAAAAGGAAGCCGAAATTGAAGACCTGGAAGAAACCCTCCGGGTCCAGGAAATCTGACAGGAGGAAACAATGATCACGGTTCAGGATTTGCTTGAGATCAAAGGCAATGCCGTTTGGTCCGTCTCGCCGGAAAACAGCGTGCAAACCGCCCTGGAAATCATGGCCATCAAGAAATGTGGAGCTGTATTGGTGTTGGATGGAGCCAGGGTGGCGGGCATCTTTTCCGAACGGGATTTTGTGCGCTGCTCGATCCAGGTTGCCGGGTTCAGCAAAGCCTCCAAAGTGAGCGTAGCCATGACCAGCCCGGTCTTTTATGTCACCCCCGATCAATCCATCGACCAGGTAATGATGCTGATGACTGAGAAGCACATCCGCCATTTGCCCGTCCTGCAGGACGAGGAAGTGGTCGGGATGATTTCAATCGGCGATGTTGTCCGCGAGGTAATCTCTGAAAAGGATACCACCATCAAGGGCCTGGAGAATTTCATCATCGGACGCGAGGTTACTCTCTAGCATAATGGTTAACAAATCAACGGCGCTGCTTTCAAACAGCGCCGTTTTCATTTACCCAGGATATTTCCAGATCCAAGACCTGCCCCAATTCATCAGCCGCCATCCGGGCCAGGTCGGGCATCTCCGGCGGATTGATAAAATCCGCCAGGCAGGTCATGCGCACACCATCCAGCCCGCAGGGGATGATTGACTCCCAGAAGTCCATTTCCGGGTCGACGTTTAGCGCAAAACCGTGGCGGGAGATGCCCCGGCTGTCCACCTTTACGCCAATGGAGGCGATCTTTGCCGGCGCAGGTTTCTCTGCTGGATTGCAGCGGGCACATCTTGCCCATGTCTCCGGCTGGATCCACACGCCCGTTAAACCTTCGCGCTGTCCGGCCGCCACTCCCAGGTGCGCCAACAGGTTGATCAGGCCCTCCTCCAGGCGGCGCAGGTAGCCGGTAAAATCCGCCTGGGGCAGGCGCTCCCCCGCCCAGCCGGGGGCAGCCAGGGGAAGCAAGGGATAGCCAACCAGTTGCCCCGGCCCATGGTAAGTCACGTCCCCACCGCGGTCCACCTCGCGCACCTGTACGCCGAGCCGGGTCAGCGTATCATCATCCCAGAGGATGTGATCGCGACCGCCTCGCCGTCCAATTGTGATGGTATGGGGGTGTTCCAGGAACAGGATGGTCGGGGGGCGATCCCCGCGAGCAATTTCCTCCGCCAGGCGGGCCTGCAACTGCCAGGCAGTATCATAATCCAGCCTGCCCAACCAGCGTGCCTGGGTGGAATGCAAACCGGCTGTCATTCCTCCAACCGCACTCCAGAAAACAAGTCTGTTTCCCGTCGGATCCGCCCAATCACCGGCGGATATGCCCGCATATATTGCTCCGAGTTGGATGAGAATATCCTGCGTAATGCGGCCTGGATGCCGCGTGCTTGCTGTGCCCCACCCTGGCTGGCATGGCACATGGCAGCCTCATCCCGTAGGGCCGCCACCGGGGCAAAATTCACCACGGCATGGATGGGAAAGCTGACCTCGGCAATGGAAACCAGGTCGATATCACCGTTTTGGCCAAATTTGCGCGGATCGCGGCCAAACAAGCGCAAGGCAAAGATGGCCGCGCGCATAAATCCGCGGGGAATTACCTGGAAATACAACTTTTGGGCCTGGAAAGGCGGCAATCCATCCGGATCAACAAAAGCCGTATCGGCTGCCAGAGCAAACGCCCGCACAGTGGCATTGTGGATGGCGATATGATCCGGGTGACGGTAGCCGCCGATGGGATCAAAGGTCACTACCACCTGCGGCTGTTGCAGGCGGATGATATGGGCAATCCGGGCGGCCACTTTCTCCATTGGCGCGTTGATTAACGCCGCTGGATGCTGGTTTTCCGGAGTACCGGGCATGCCCGAATCGCGGTAATCCAGGAAGAACACCTCTTTCAACCCCAATTTTTCGGCCGCACAGCGCAATTCCGCCTCGCGCCGTTCACCCGGCGTGGAAAAACCGCGCATGTACTTCTCGTCCATTTCACCCACTTCACCGCGGGTGGCGCAGACCAGGAAAGTATCCACATCCCGGCGGGCATACAAGGCCAGCGTACCGCCCATTCCGAAGGTTTCATCGTCGGGATGCGCCAGTACTGCCATCAAAGTTCTTTTTTGAGTCATTTAACGACCTCCATACCAATAATCAGGGATTTTGAATGGAATTTAATACCCGCGCCAATGCACCGGTGTTTTGAAAGATTGGCGTCAAAGCAGAAAACGGGATGTCCACCACCTGCGGCCCCATGGCGTATGGGCCTACCTGGTAGGGATCAAAGGTAATCCGTACTCCGTCATGAGTAAGATTCCAGTTCTTGTAATTCTCTACACTGGGCTGCGCCCCACCCGGGAATTCCAGGCGACCTTCATTCGTCAGCGTGGTCACACAATAATCTGATAAAGCCTGTAAATAATCGGCTCCCGGGATGAATAAATCCGCCAGTTGCACTTGCTTGTCCTCATAGAGATCGTAGGTCAAGACGACGCTGTAGGAATTTGGATGGGCGGCTCCGGCCATATAGAAGCCTACATTGAAGTTAATACTGATCACACCCTGGTTGAAAAAAGTCACCGAATAGGTAATCTGCTGGGTGCTCAGGACCGGGCCGAAATTGGGGTCAGCAATTACATTAGCCAGGTCTGCTTTAAAGGAGTTGGCTAATTCATTGATCATCGCCTCCACCAATTGGTTGAAATGCATCAACCGCTCATCGGCCGGGGCCGTCAGCGCCGGGTATTGCAGTGTTACCTGGTAATTTGGATTCTGCCCCTCTTCATTGCGGGTGATGGTCTCAAGGGTGATGCCTGCCGGGTCTAAAATTGGGTCCGGGGTTGGCGTGGCCGGCAGGCTGGTGGCGGTGGAGGGAGGCGTCGTTGGCGTGGCCGGCGGTGGTTGGGTGGCCGATGGATTTGGCAACGGCAGGGTTGCATGGGTCGGTGGAACCACGGTTGGCGTCCTGGTTTTGATAAAGGGCAGGTTGAGCCGGCAGCCCACCAGGGTTAAGAGAAGAATAAAGCCAATCACAGCCAGGATTGATTTCTTTTGCATAGACCGCTCCTCAGTAACGCAGCATGTTTGGATCGATTTCCAACGCCCAGGCATTGATGCCGCCGCGCAAGTTCCAGACATTCGTGAAGCCAGCCCCCGACAGGATGCCCACCGCCCGGGCAGAGCGCACACCTGTCCGGCAATAGACCACCATTTCTCGTTCCGGATCCAGCTCATCCATCCGCCCGGCCAATTGACCAAAAGGAATGTTGACTGCGCCAGGCATAACCGAAACCTGCTGTTCCACCGGTTCGCGTACATCCAGCAGCAGCACATTCGAGCCGCTCTTCAGCTTTTGAGCCAGCTCAGCCGGGGTGATATCGTGCCCTCCCACTGCCAGCCCGCGGCCGGTCGGGTCATCTGCCGGCAGCCCGCAAAAGCCCGCATAATCAACCAGGTCGTGAACATCCGCTGCCGGGCTGCACACCCGGCATTTCGGATTCTTGCGCAGTTGGATTTTCTGGAAGGTCTGATCCAGCGCATCGTACATCAGGAGCGAGCCGTAGAGCGGTTCTCCAATCCCCAGGATGATCTTGATGGCTTCTGCAGCCTGCAGCGAACCGATCACCCCCGGTAGCACACCAAACACACCGCCATCCGCGCAGGATTGCACCAGGTAGGGCGGCGGCGGCGCCGGGAAAAGACAGCGGTAGCACGGCCCTCGCTGGGCATCAAAAACACTCACCTGTCCTTCAAAGCGAAAAATGGAACCGTAGATCAGCGGTTTTTGGCTGAATACGCACAGATCATTGGTCAGGTAACGGGTGGGGAAGTTATCCGTACAATCGACAATCAATTGATAAGGTTCGGCAACCTGGCGGGCATTTTCGGCGGTAAGCGCTTCAGTGATCGCGTCCACCTGGATGGTCGGGTTCAAATCCAGCAGCCGGTCGCGGGCGGACTCCGCCTTGAGGTCGCCCACGCGGGAGTTGGCGTGGATGATCTGACGTTGCAGGTTGGAGGTTTCAACTTCGTCAAAGTCCACCAGGCCAATGCGCCCCACCCCGGCGGCAGCCAGGTACAATGCTGCGGGAGATCCCAGACCGCCAGCCCCGACGATCAAGACTGAGGCTGCTTTCAGTTTACGCTGCCCCTCCAGCCCAACCTCCGGGATCATCAGGTGGCGAGAATAACGGTAAATTTCATCCTGGGATAACGTGGCCATGCTTTCCTCGATCCATCAACCTGCCTTTGGAGATAGTCAGGATTATCCATCCATGATACCAAAAGTCAGGGCTGGATGGTAGATCGATTCTTAAAATACGGACGGGCTGCTCGTCCTTGCAGCCCGTCCAATCCAAAGGAGGGGAAAATGATTTAAGTTTTACGGTCGTGCTTCCAGCGTGACGTTCACCTGCATTTCCTTGCCGTCCCGCAGGATGCTCAGGTTCACGGTATCACCCGCCTTGGTGTAGGTCAGGATGTAACCGAGCAGGTCGTCAAACACTTTGACCGTCTTGCCGTCAATGGCTGTGATCACGTCACCGCCAACCTGGGTTTCAATCCCATCAATCGTTGCGGACTTGGTGCTGCCCTGTAAACCAGCCTTGGCTGCCGGGCCGCCCTCAACCACTTCGGTCACCAGGATACCGCGTTGGTTGGCATCCAGCCCCATGGCTTTGGCCAGGTCGGCCGTTAAGGTACCGCCCTTGATGCCCAGCATGGCATGCTGCACCTTGCCATCAGCGATCAGGGCCGAGGCCACTTTGGCTACCAGGGCCGAGGGGATGGCATAACCAACACCCGAGGAAGCGCGCACCGGCGATTCAATGGCCGCGTTGACGCCAATCACCTGTCCATCCAGGTTAAAGAGCGGGCCGCCGCTGTTGCCAGGGTTGATGGCCGCATCCGTCTGGATGACGTTCGGGATCGAATAGTTCGAGGTGCTGCTGACTGTATCACTGCTCACATCCAGCATCCGACCCAGACCGGAGATGATACCGGTGGACATCGAGTTATTCAGGTTGTAAGGGTTGCCGATGGCAATCACTGTCTGACCAACCTTGAGGCTTTCAGAATCGCCCAGGGTGACGGGCACCAGCAGGGAGGAATCAACGTTCACCTTGATAACAGCCAGGTCGGTGTACGGATCGGTGCCAACCACGGTTGCTTCGGCTTCAGTTCCGTCCGAGAAGGTCACCACTACCCGATCAGCACCTTCCACAACATGGTTATTCGTCACGATGTGCCCGGCAGTATCCAGAATAAAGCCTGAACCTTCAGCCTGGTCCGGAATAACCGAATTGGGTGACTGGTTATTATCGTTCGGATTGCTCGGGGTGCTGGGATTGCCAGGGAATTGGAATGTCTGCCCGCTGCTTGATGTGGAAAGGACCACGCGGATGCTCACAACCGAGGGATTCAGCTTTTCATAAAGCTGCACCAGGGTCTCTTCCTGGGAAGTCAGGCTTTGCGGGGCAACCTGGATGGCCCCGGACGGCTTCTGCACTGCCGCAACCGGCTGTGCCTGGGAAGTGGTCGTAGTGGTATCACCTTGTGGATTCAACTTAATGCTGACTGCTGGGACTGAACATCCGGCCAGGGTCAGCACAACAAAAACGGCTAAAAGTTTGGTTTTCATAGAGATTTGCTTCATACGCATCCTCCAAAATTCTCCTTTTCGAGAGTACAGATCAATATTAATCACCCAGATTAAATTCTGGATGAACAGAAACCATTCTTCCCATCGAGCCTGAGTCTACGTAGATTCATAAAAGCTTGAATGATTCATCCAAAAAAAATAAGAGGCGTCAATCTATAAAATAGGTCAAAAACAAGGGAGTATAATTCTCTCATCTCTACAATTGATTGGAAAACCGATGTCCCTCGAAAACAGCCCAATCTATTCTTTTCTTTCAACACTGAAATGCAGCCTGTGCGGCCGCTCATTTGATTTCGCCCAGGTACAGACGGTTTGCCCGGATTGCAATCAGCCCCTGGTTGCCGAATACGATCTTTCCGCCGCCCGCGAAAAAATCGACCGGTCGCGGATTGCCCGCCGGCGCAGGGGGATGTGGCGCTGGCATGAGCTTTTGCCCATCCAGGATGCCAATTTTGCCCTGACCCTGGGTGAAGGGGATACTCCGCTGCTCCGCCTGGAGCGCCTGGGTGGTCAAATACAAATGGATGGTTTGTTTCTGAAGGACGAAGGCGTCAACCCGACTGGCAGCTTCAAAGCCCGCGGTCTGGCTGCAGCCGTAGCCCGAGCCTGGGAGCTGGGGCTTGACCGCCTGATCATCCCCACCGCCGGGAACGCCGGCGGCGCTCTGGCAGCTTATGCCGCCCGGGCCGGGATGACCGCCCACGTCTTGATGCCCAACGACACCCCCCTGGCCAATCAGCGCGAGTGCATCCTGTACGGTGCCAAAGTCACCCTCGTCAACGGCCTGATCAACGAAGCCGGCCGCCAGGCCGGAGAACTGGCCCGCCAGGAAAACTGGTTTGATGTTTCCACATTCAAGGAGCCTTACCGTCTGGAAGGCAAGAAGGTGATGGGCTTTGAGCTGGCCGAAGGGTTCCACTGGAAGCTGCCGGATGTAATCCTGTATCCCACGGGCGGCGGCACCGGCCTGGTGGGTATCTGGAAAGCCTTCGCGGAACTGGCCGAACTCGGCTGGCTGGAATCCGGCCGCTTTCCGCGCATGATCGCCGTGCAGGCGGAAGGCTGCGCCCCGGTTGTGCGGGCTTACGAAAGCGGGGCGGAAACCTGCACCTTGTTCGAGAACGCCGCCACCCATGCCTCCGGCCTGCGCGTCCCCAAGCCCTTTGCCGATCGCTTGATCCTGCGTACGCTGCGCGAAAGCGGCGGTTGCGCTCTCACGGTCAGCGAAGAGGAAATCCAGGCCGCGCAAACCGCCCTGGCTGCCACGGAAGGAGTTTTTGCTGCTCCTGAAGGCGCAGCCACCTATGCGGCCCTGCTCAAGCTTCTTGACCAGGGAACCGTCCGGCGGGACGAGCAGGTGGTGTTGCTCAATACTGGCACAGGTTTGAAATACATCTAGATGGCACGCATCCGGCGCATGCTTTCCCGCTTTTGGGAGCGCATCACATCCTCCGAAACGCTGTTTATCAGCGGAGCATCCATCCTGGTCGGCCTCGCCACCGGTGCTGGTGTCTGGCTTTTCAAATGGCTGTACAATCTGCTCCATAACTGGCTTTTTGTCTCCGCAGGAAATCGCCTCTCTCCGCAGGTCCATTGGCTGATCCTCTTTATCCCCGTCCTGGGCGGCTGCCTGGTCGGTTTGGTGGCCCATTTCCTGATCCGTGCTGAAAAGCTGCACGGCACCGCTGCCATTATGCAATCCGTCGCCCTCTCGGGAGGTCGACTGCGATATTCTCAGATGCCAGTTAAAACCCTGGCAGCCATTCTCTCGATTGGGAGCGGCGCCTCGGTGGGGCCTGAGGATCCCTCGGTTCAAATCGGTGCCAGCCTGGGCTCGATGCTGGGCCAGGTTTTTCACGTATCCGAAGATCGCCTGCGTACCCTGGTGGCGGCCGGCGCGGCCAGCGCCATTGCTGCGGCCTTCAATGCCCCCATTGCCGGGGTATTCTTCGCCCTGGAAATCATCCTGGGCGAGATCAGCGGCAGTGCCGTCGGTATGATCCTGGTGGCAGGTGTTACTTCGTCCGTGTTCACCCAGGCCGTATCGGGCAGCTCTCCAGCTTTCCTGGTACCGGCGTATGAGCTCAAGTCCTTCTGGGAGATCCCGCTTTATCTCATTCTCGGCTTGCTGGCCGGTCCGATTTCCGCCATCTATGTTCGCCTGTTGTATCAGTTCCAGGATCTGTTCAGTAAATTCAAAATTCCCGGTTGGCTGAAACCGGCTGCAGCCGGTTTGCTGGTGGGAGTGGTTGGGCTCTTCCTGCCGCAGGTTTTTGGGGTGGGGTATGACACGATCGGTGAGATCCTGAATAAAAACGATCTTGCCCTGTGGCTCCTGGTGTTGATCCTGGTGGCCAAGCTGATCCTGACTCCCGTTAGTATCGCCGGTGGTTTCATTGGTGGTGTATTTGCCCCATCGCTCTTTGTCGGAGCCTCTTTGGGCGGAGCTTTCGGGATGGTCGCGAATATCCTCTTCCCCTCCCTGGGAATTACCCCGCCTGCTTTTGCACTGGTGGGAATGGCTGCCGTCCTGGCCGGTGCAGTCCACGCTCCCCTGACTGCCATTATCCTCTTGTTTGAAATGACAAACGATTATCGCATCATCCTGCCCCTGATGTTCTCGGTGGCCATCAGCCTGTTCATCTCGGAGCATATCCAGAAGGATTCCGTTTATTCGATGGGATTGGCCCGCCACGGCATCCGGCTGGACCGCGGGCGGGATATTGAAGTGTTGGATACAATCACGGTTGGCGAGACAATGTTGAAGGAAACCGAAGCCCTGGTCGATACAATGACCGCCGATGAAGCCGCAGAAGTCCTGGCTCGTACCAGGCACCACGGCATGCCGGTCGTCGACCGGGATGACAGGCTGTGTGGGATTTTGACCCTGATCGACCTGGAGAATGCATCACAGGGTACCGTGGTTGGACAGATGTGCACTCGTTCCGTGGAAACCGCTTATCCGGATGAATCCCTGAGCACCGCCCTGCGCCGGATGAGCAAGCGCGATGTAGGTCGCTTACCCGTGGTCGCACGGGATGATCCCCACCACTTGCTGGGCGTCCTGCGCCGTTCAGATGTGATCCACGCCTACGATGTTGCCCTCACCCGGCGCACCTCCCAACGCCACCGCCAGCAAGCCGTCCGCCTGGACGATTTGACCCCCTCGCGCGTGGATGTGTTGGACGTGGAAGTCTCCCCCGGTTCAATTGTGGCAGGCCGGAAGATGAGCGAGATCCCCTTTCCGCGCGAATGCGTGGTCGCCAGCGTCCGCCGCCGTCAGCAGGTCTTCATTCCCCGCGGCAACACCGTCTTGAAAGCCGGGGATGTGCTGGTGGTGGTGGCTGAAGGAGAGGCCCGTGAACAGGTGATCGAATTATGCAAAAACCAGGTCGGGGAGGTGTGATGGAATCATCATCCATTCTCCCTGTCGCAGCCTTCCTTACCTCTCGCGGCATCCCCCACCGGATATTTCAACATACAGGCCCCATCCACTCGCTGGAGCAGGCAGCGAGCGAGCGTGGCCAGCGCCCGGAACAGGTGGTGCGCTCCATCCTCTTCCGCCTGGGGGAGGATCAATTCCTGCTGGCCCTGGTAGCCGGGCCGGCCCAGATACCCTGGGGGCGGCTGCGACGGCTGGTCGGCCAGAACCGCCTGACCATGGCCAATGATGAGGAAGTTCTGCGCATCACGGGTTATCGTCCGGGCGCGGTCTCTCCCATCGGGCTGGCAACCCCAGTCCGTATCCTGGCGGATCAACGCATTTTCGCTGAAGATGAAATTTCTCTCGGTTCCGGTGTACGCGGTACGGCCATCCTCCTGCATCCGCAGGATCTCTTGAAAGCCGTTCCGGAAATTGAAATCCTCGATTTACTGCAGGGTTAATCGCCCGGTTTCCGCCCCACATAAAGCAAGTGATTGGCTGATCCCCACAGCATGGGATCGCAGCCCAGGCGGTAATTCAAGTCCGCCCAGAATTCGAACACCTCGCCCTGCAGGGCGTTGATCTTGTCCTCGTGCCCGGCAGTCACACCCTCCACCCCGACCATCTGCAGGGTTTGCAGGCCGCAGCTCTCCATGAATGGGAGGATGCGGGTTGGGTGTTCAAAAAAGGCCCCCGGAAAGCCCTCGCCAAAATTCCGCCCGTCTTCCAGCATCTGCAGCCAGCCTTCTTTTTCAGCAATCACATCCACCGGCAGGTTGGCCGCGTAATCCCGGAAGGGGGCAAAACGGGTGATATAGGCTGTAAACAGCAGGCAGCCCGGTTTCAGGATGTACATGGCTTGCTCCACAGCCTTTCGCCGATCCTCCTCTTCCTGCAGGTGATACAGCGGCCCCATCAGGAGGACTGCGTCGAATTCATTTGCCGGCAGGCTGGATAAATCCAGTGCATTAGCCTGGATGGTTTGAGATAGGGTTACCCCGGCTTCCTGGGCCCGGGCTCGGGCGATCTCCAACTCAGTGCTCGAAAGATCCACCAGGGTGACCTGGTGTCCAAGACCGGCCAGGAAGATGGCATACCTCCCCGGACCTCCACCGATATCTGCAATTTTCAACTGCCCGGTTGGCAAATGATCAATCAAGACCCTGCGGGTGACAGCGAACTCGGTGCGATGGCGGTCGTTACGCTGCCATTCTTTTTCAGCAATCGTATCGTAATAGCGTTCTACGGGATTTTCAGCCATGCCACAATTATAGTATGCCCGGCCGGATGAGATGCCATTTGTTATAATCGAACCATGTCGAGTGTTTCCATCCTGCGCTGCGGTTGGTATGCCGAGGAGATCTTTGAAACCGCCTCCGCGCTCAAAGTGCTGGGCTCCACCTCGCGCGGAGTTTTCCTGCAAGCGCCGCGCGGCCAGGTACTGCTGCTCTCCTATGATCCATACGCCGGCCCGCTGACTGCAAACCTGGATGGTTCCACCCACGCCTTGCGCAACATGACTCCCGGAGAAGTCTTTCAAATCACCCCCCAGGCCCTGGTTCACCCCTATGTCACGGTTCTGCGGGCTGCCCCCCCACCCTGGCGGGAACCGGAGCCTTTAGGGCAACCCCTGCCCCCTCACCTTCGCTATGATCTGCTGATTCAGGCTGCGGAAATCACCAGCCGCGAGAAAGGCAGCGCAGGTTATGCCCAACTCCTGCTCCCCGTACTCCACCGCCAGCCGCCTCCGGATGGAAGCGAAAATATCTATGCGCAACTCCTGGTCCTGTACGCCAACCTGGCCGGCGGCTTGCAGGCTGCAGCGGTTCAGTCGGCCATTCCCTTCCTGGGCTGGGGCCACGGCCTCACTCCTTCAGGAGATGATTTTCTCAACGGCCTGATCCTCTTCTACAGCCGTTGGCCACTGCTTTCTCCCTTGTCGCCTGCTGATACTGAACAATTCTGCTCCAGCATTTTACAGGCAGCGAAAAGTCGTACCACATCCCTGTCCGTCAGCTTGCTGGAGCTGGCCGTACTCAAAACCGGGGATGAACGCCTGATTGCTGCCGTGGACGGTTTGGCTGCCGGTTCAACAGAATTGAAGGACTGGCTGCCCCGTCTGCTGACCTACGGCAGTTCATCCGGCGGGGATGCCTTGCTGGGAATGGCTTTGGCCATTCTCTCCCACCCTGACCTTCAAGTTAATTGAAACCTCCCGGCTATTTACCGGGAGGTTCTTCGAAGTGTTTTCTTTGCTGGAAATTGGCTAGACCAGCAATTCTTCAGGAACGCGCATGACCTCGTTGGCCTTGCGGATCTCATCCGGGACGTTGAAATCAAGGTCAGCCCCAACCATCTGGCGGACGTAATCCTTGACAGTGGAATCCCAGTATTTCTTGGTCACATAATAGACGCGGGCGCCGCCCAGTTCATGCTGGACCTCGGGCCACGGATAGGAAGGTTGAGCCATGCCCAGGCCCCAGCGCATCCAACCGTTGTAGCTTTCATAGGTCGCCCACCATTCCTTGTTGCCCAGGATTTCGAAGCCGTAGTAGGCTTTGGCGTAGTACATGGCTGCGCCGATGCGGCCGCCGCGGATCAACGCCATGGTATGCAGGGAAATGTTGATATCCTCGCTCATCAGGCGGCCGTTGGCAAACCCGGCCCACAGGCCGTCCACCAGGCCAACCAGGGTGTAGGGATCTTTCAAGCGCTTGCGGTACCAGCCGAGGATTTCAGAATAAACGCGGGCGCCGACGATATCATAGAAGTCGTGATCCACTTCCATCAGCCGCTTGACATAGCCCAGCATCTGGGGCACTTCATCCAACCGGGCTTCGCGGATATACAGGGTTTTGCCGTCTTTCAATGGGATCATCGCACCGGGGAAGGGTTTCAGCTTCAGGGCAGGGCCCTGCAGGATGGCCTCTACTTCGCGGGCATCGATCTGCAGGACTTCCTGGGAAGCTTTTGTTGGTAATTCATACTTCATGTTTGCTCTCCTTTTACTAGTAAATTGTCATCCGCCGAAGGGACTTGAGATTTCCGGCGAAGGGAATCAGGCGAAATTCTTACGAGTATTGTCGTTCAGCCGTTCCACGTGGGTGGGATCGTATACATCACCAAACTTGGTCTTGGGCATGCTCTCGCGCTTCTTCATCAGCGCTTCATATTCGGCATCCTCGACGAATGCCACCGCGCGGCCAATGCTGGCTTCGCCGTCCACGAACCGCCAGGGGAAGAACCCAATCTGAACGCGCCGGTTGAGGAGCAGGTCGATCTCGCCGCCGAAGCATTCGGCATGGATGATCTCATACGGGAACATCTCGATGTGCATCAGCTGGTACTTGTCATCGCTGAAGTAATCTTCCAGGCTCATGCCGTACTTCTTGTGGAACAGCTTGTCGGCTTCCTTGGCCTGGCGCGGCATCCAGGTGCGGATGATGGTGTTCATCGGGTGGTCAGCCGAGCCGCAGTCCACAGCGATCCAGCGCAGTTTCAACTTCTTGGCCCATTCGGCGAATTCGCGATCCGGGCCCGGATGCTTGACCATGTAGCGAATTTCATCGGCTGTTGGTTGATCCCAGCCAAAATGATGGTAGCCGGTATGGATGACCAGGATATCGCCTTGCTTGACTTCCACGCGGTCCTCAACCATCTTGCTCGTGTAGACGTCGTAATCACCGCAGATATCGCTCAGGTCCACGACGGCCGCATCGTGCACCAGGTAGTCCATGGTCAGCGAGGCCATGTCCTTGCCGGGCGTATAAAAGTGGATTTCGCCATCCAGGTGTGTGCCCAGGTGGTTGGAGTGGGTCAGGACCTGTCCATTCGCGCCGTTGGGAGCCAGGCGCTTGAAATACTTGACCTGCAGCGGTTCATAGGTCGGCCACGGCGGGGTACCAATACCCAACGGGATGGTCAAATCAATCAGCTTCATCGTAATACCTCCTGAAAAATAAATGATTGGATGGTTCTGTTTCCGGGACAGGTTGGCGCCTGTCCCGGTGATTCTCACATCTTTCGGCAGGCTTCAAACGCATCCCGGAAACATTGCTCCGGGGCGCGCAGAATGCCCGCCCCCACCATGCCCAGGCCGGGCTTTTTGTGAGCGATGCCGGTATTGATTTGCGGCAGGATGCCGGTTTCCATCACCTTGCGCACGTCAATTCCCAGGGGTGTACCGCGGAAATTGAGGATGGGGATGGTGAAGCCCGGGTGCTCGGCAAAGGTGATTTCATACATTTCATTGGTGGCGGCCAGCGCCATGGCCGGGGTTCCACCCACAAACTGGGTGATAGCCGGGGCGGCTGCCATCGCAAATCCGCCGTAACCGGCAGTCTCGGTGATGGTGCTATCGCCGATATCCGGGTTTGCATCTTCCTCGGTAAAGCCGGGGAAATACAGCCCGTGCACCACACCGGCTGGAGCGGTGAACCAGCGCTCCGGCATACCCGCCAGGCGAATGCCAAAATCGGTGCCGTTGCGCGCCATGACCGTGACGATCGTACTGCCCGGGATGCCTTCGGCAGGTTCCAGGGCGGCTTTCCCGGCGGCCATGCTCAGGTTCAAGAAGAAGTGGTCGTTCCGGTCGATGAACTCGAGGGTCCGGGCGGTTTCTTCCTTATTCGTGCTGGTGCGGACCAACGCAGGCGCCAGGATGCGGAAGAGCAGGCTGGTAGCGGAACGGTTGCGGTTGTGGCACTCGTCACCCATGTGCAGCGCCTGGGCGATGATGGACTTGATGTCAATCCCCTCCGGCAGCGAGGCGATGGCGCGCTGCAGGGTCGGATACAACACATCCCGCATCCAGCGCAATCGCTCATACACTTCCGGGCCCATCCCGCCGTACCGCAGCACCTTGCCCAGTCCTTCATTTACATTAGAGTAAGCCTTGTTGCCAAAAGCCTTGTTTTCCAGGATGAAAACCGGCATGGAGGGAGAGATCACACCGGCCATCGGGCCCACGGAATGGTAGTGGTGGCAGGGGGCAAACTCAATCTCACCGCTGGCGGCAATTTTCTCCGCTTCTGCTTCATCCTTCGCCATGCCCTCATAGATCAGGGCACCCATGACAGCTGCCCGGGTGGGACCGCACATGCGTTCCCAGGTGATCGGCGGGCCGGCATGCAGGAACAGCTTGCTGTGCATGCCCGGGATGATGTCCTTTGCCAGGCCCATACCGGTCAACACCGGGCGGGCGGCCATGATGCGTTTGCAGGCTTCTTCATTGGCTGCGTCAATATCCACGCCGCCAGAGGTCATATGCAATCGCACCACACCTTCCATCGGGGGCTTCCAGTCCACATCCACCACCGGGATCTGCTGATCGCGAATGGGTTGCGCCATGCTGCCAAGGCCCACATTGACGACGGCAATCGGTTTTCCAAAGAGATCGCTGACTTTCTTTGCCATTTACGTCATCCTTTCTACCCGACGATCATTCCCACCAACCGGGCGGCGGCGGCGTTGCTGTTCAACACAATTGCCCCGGACGAGCGCAGCATGTTGGCGGTGCGGGTCAGGCCTTGCGGGTCGGTTTCAGTCCCGGTAACCGAGGTGACCACGATCAACTCGCGGCCTTCCCTGGCCGCAATCTGCCGGCACTGCTGGATGGCCGGCCCCAGTTCGGCGGCCGGGTCTGCATGGGCGCCGTAACCGATCACCACGTCCAGCATTAAAACGGCTACTTCCGGGTCGCGGGCTTCCTGCAGCATCCGGCGGATGCGCAGGTCATTATCAATCATCGGGTGCGGGCGGCCAACTGTGAATTCCTCCTCACCCAGGTCCACCGTACAGTGTTGTTCGCTGCGGGTGGAGTCCTTCATTTGTTCATCGTGACTCAGCGGTGCATTGGAATAGACCGGCGCCTTGATGAGATCCCGCCAGATCACCTGGGCTTCATAGCACAATGTACCACCGCTGAACAAAGCTCGCAGGTATTTCTGCCCGGGCTTGAGCAGCTTGCGCAGTTCCACGGCCTGTTTTTGCAGCTCCGCGGTTACAACTGCGATGCTTTGCCTGGGTTCGGGGATATTGGCCCCGGCCAGTTTGGCACCCAGCAGGCCGGCTTCCTCCAGTGTGGAGACCGGGTAGACATTCGCCGGAACCACCATGCCGGAGACATCCGCTCCCAGCAGGCAGACCACGGTGGGCTTGCTGCTCAGCTTGACCTGGGCCAGCACCAGGTCGGCCACTTCCTTCGCCGGGGGTTTGCTCACCAGCACGATGACTTTCGTCTGGGGATCCTCCTGCAGGGCTTTCAGGCCTTCCAGGAACATGATCCCACCGACATCCTTCTTCAGGTCGCGTCCACCCGTGCCGATACCCTGGGTGATGCCGATGCCGTTCTTGGCCAACAGAGTACTGACTTCCTGCAAGCCCGTTCCAGCTGCGGAGACAATCCCAACCGGTCCCTGCGGAATGACATTGGCAAACGCCAGGGCCACCTGGTTCAGGATGGCCGTCCCGGCTCCGGGACCCATCAGCAGCAGGCCGTGATCGCGGGCATATTTCTTCAAGGCAATTTCATCCTCCAGCGAGACATTATCGCTGAAGAGCAGCACATGCAGTCCGCGCTTGAGGGCTTCCCAGGCTTCATCCGCTGCGTAGCGTCCGGCCACGGAAATAATGCAGACATTGGCATCCGGGCGGACCTTGACAGCCCCGCGGACAGTCTTGGGTCGGAATTCTCCAGTCTCATCTGCGGTTGCCTTCCTGGAAAGCAGTTTTTCAGCCTCTGCCAGGGCTGCATCCGGGTCTGCGCTGTTGACAGCGATAACCAGGTCATTCGGGGTGGCCGCCTGTGCCTCAGCAGTCAATAAGCCGCTTTGCTGCAGGATGGATTTGTTGGCTTCCGTACCCATTACCACCGCCGCATCCACCATGCCGGCCAGCTTGGTCAATTCTTTCGCCACCAGCATCAGCGAAACCGAGTCGTGATATTCACTCGTCTTGATCAGTGTTTTTACGGTCAACGGGTTACCTCCTTTCATAGATCAAGCCTGGATCCGGGTTGAATTCAGGCTTGAAAATGGATTACATGAACTTCATTACCATCGCCAGGACGATACCACCAATCATCACCGAGCCGAGCTGGCCGGCCACATTGGCGCCCATGGCATGCATCAGCAGGAAGTTGTCAAAATCAAACTCCTGGCCGACTTTCTGCACCACCCGGGCGGACATCGGGAAGGCGGAAATGCCTGCCGAACCGATCAGAGGATTGAACTTCTTGCCGCCAATCCTGTAGAGCAGCTTGCCGAACAAAACACCGCCGGCCATATCCAGCACAAAGGCGAACAGGCCCAGGGCCATGATGCCAATGGTCTCCCAGCGGACAAACTGCTCCGCCACCATGGAGGCGCCCACCGTCAGGCCCAGGAAAACCGTGGTCATGTTGGCAATTTCCTCCTGGGAGGATTTGACCAGCCGATCCACAACGCCCGATTCGCGCATCAGGTTGCCGAACATGATCGTGGCGATCAGCGGGGAGGCAACCGGAACCATCAGGGTCACAACGATTGTAACAATGATCGGGAAGAGAATGCGGACGGTCTTGGAAACCGGCACCTGGGTATAGGGCATACGCACCAGCCGCTCTTCCTTGGTGGTCAGCAGCTTCATGATCGGCGGTTGGATGATCGGCACCAGCGACATATAGCTGTACGCTGCCACCGCAATCGCCGGCAGCAGGTTACGGTCCAATTGCTGGGCAACATAAATTGAGGTCGGGCCGTCCATGGTACCGATGGCAGCCACGGTGGCCGCCGAGTTCAGTGGAAAGCCAATCGCAATGGCAAATAGCAAGGTGGCAAATACGCCCAGGTGGCCGGCTGCCCCAAGGAAAGCCATGGAAGGGTTTTCCAGCAGCGGGCCAAAGTCTGTCATCGCGCCCAGGCCGATGAAGAGCAGCAGCGGGAAGATTTCCGTCGTGATCCCTACATCGTACAGGATCTTCAACAGCCCATGCTCCTGGAAGATGACATTGAGCGGCAGGTTGGTGATAATAGCCCCAAAGCCGATCGGCAGTAGCAGCATCGGCTCAATATCATGGGCAATCGCCAGGTAAACGAGGATCCCGCCGATTGCCAGCATCACGATCTGTTGCCAGGTGATCAGCTTTATTGCATCAAGCAGGGAGGATAATACGCTGATATCCATGACCGCCTCATCCTAACTTGACCAGCAAATCGCCGTGAGATACCTTTTGGCCTTCGCTTACCTCAATGCTTACCACCACCGCATCCTGCGGCGCGCGGATTTCATTGCGCATCTTCATTGCTTCCAGGGCTACCAGCGGAGTGCCGCGGGTCACCTTGTCGCCTGGTTTGACGTGCACATCCAGGATCTTGCCGGGCATTGGGGCGCGGACTTCATCCGCCGCGCCTGCCACAGCCACGGCCGGGGCCGGCCTAACTACCCGCGGAGCAGCGGGTACCGGTGCAGCCGCTGCAACCGGGGTTGGCAGCGCTTCAGCGTCTTCGAATTGCATTTCCACGTTGTAATTCTTGCCGTTCACAACCACTTCCACCGGGGAGGTGTTGAAATCACCCACCTCCACCTCGTAGGGTTTACCGTTGACTATCACTTTCACTTTTCGCATGGGTCGTTTCTCCTCTCCTATTTCCGCAGCGGGGTTGTTTCCCGGGTGGAAAGCCGGTTGGAAACCCACCAGCGTCCCCGCCCGCTTTCAAGGGTGCCCCCCAAACGGGTCTGGCTCTTGGCGCGCAGATACCCAACAGCGGCCGCAATGGCTGCGACAACTTCCTCATCTTCGCTGACCGCTTCTGCCTCTGTCACAAGTGTGGTTTCAGCCTCTTCATCTACTTCACCTTCTTCGAGTTCGGCCTTGTAGGGGAAGATTTTCCGCAGCAGCAGGATCAGCCCCATGAAGACAGCCATGGCAACAAACGAAGCCCCCCAGCCCCAGACGAGGATGGAAAGACCCTTCATAAAATCGGTCACTGTACCACCTCCTCAGGTCTAGAGCGGCATGCAGCCGTGCTTCTTGGGCGGCAGGCTGGTTTGTTTGTCGCGTAGCAGCTCCAGGGCTGCAATCAACCGCGGTCGGGTTTCTGCCGGAATGATGATATCGTCTACAAAACCACCCATGGCGGTGCGGTAGGGTTTGTTGAATTTCTCCTTGAATTGAGCCACGAGCCGGGTACGCTCTTCTTCAGGGTTGGTCATTTCCTTCAATTCCTTGCGATAGAGGATATTGACCGCTCCCTCGGCACCCATGACGGCAATTTCCGCCGACGGCCAGGCAAACACCAGGTCGTTGTGAATATTCTTGCTGCCCATGACAATATAGGCCCCACCGTAGCCTTTGCGGGTAATCACGGTGATCTTTGGCACAGTGGCCTCGCAGAACGAGTAGACGATCTTGGCCCCGTGGCGGATAATACCGTTGTGCTCCTGGGCTACGCCGGGCAGGAAACCGGGCGAATCCATGAAAGTGATCAACGGGATGTTGAAGGCATCGCAGAAACGGATGAAACGGGCCATCTTATCTGCCGCATTGATATCAATGACTCCTGCCATCACCAGCGGTTGCTGGCCAACGATACCAACCACCTGTCCGTGCAGCCGGGCAAAACCAACCACGGCATTCTGGGCAAAGTTGGCGTGCACCTCCAGGAAACTGCCCCGGTCAAAGACATGGGCAATCACATCCTTCATGTCATAGGCAGCGGTGTTTTCAAGCGGAATGATGGAATTCAATTCTGCATCCATCCGCCAGGGATCATCAGTCGGCTCGACGGCTGGCGCGGGTTCGGTATTGTTCTGCGGCAGGTAGCTGAGCAGCATGCGCGCCAGGTCCAGTGCGTCCGCTTCGTTTTCAGCCGCAAAATGGCTGACGCCGCTGACTGAGCTGTGCGTCATGGCCCCGCCCAGGGTTTCCATGTCCACTTCTTCGCTGGTTACCGTCTTGATGACTTCCGGGCCGGTGATGTACATGTTGCCCAGGCCCTTGGCCATGATGATAAAGTCCGTCAGGCCGGGCGAATAGACCGCACCGCCTGCGCAGGGACCGAGCATGATGCTGATCTGCGGGATGACTCCGCTGGCCAGGGTATTGCGGTAGAACAGTTCGCCAAAGGCTGCCAGGCTGTAAACGCCTTCCTGGATGCGCGCCCCGCCGCCGTCATTGATGCCGATGATCGGCACGCCGGACTTGATCGCCAGGTCCAGTACCTTGGAAAGTTTCTGACCGGCCACCTCGCTGAAGGAGCCGCCCATGACGGTGAAATCCTGGGCGTAGACGCATACCACCCGGCCGTTGATCTTGCCAAAACCGGCTATCATCCCATCGCCCAGGTAATGCTCCTTGTCCAGGCCAAAATCGGTGTGGCGATGGGTCATATAACCTTCAGTCTCGATGAATGTCCCCTCGTCCAACAGGCGCAGCACCCGCTCCCGGGCGGTAAGTTTACCCTTGGCGTGCTGGGCTTTAACCCGGGCTTCGCCGCCGCCCAGGGCCATCTGTGCTCGATAGCCGCGCAGCTCATCAATCAAAGCCTGGTGGCCGTCCACTGGCTGGCTGCCTTCCTGGGATGCGCCCGCTCCATTCGGGATTTCATTGGTTGTTGAATCCATCATACCTCCGTTATAAGATATGGTTCTGAATCGTACAAATGTCAGACAAATTGGACAACTTTACGTAGATTAGGGCCAGCTTTCACTGACCCTAATCTGCGCTTGATCTTTATTGGATCAACCCGGCATCCAGCATGGCCAGGTAGACCTTTTCCGCCGAGAACGGCGGCGTGGTGACGCGGACTCCGATGGCGTCGTAGATGGCATTGGCCAGGGCAGCAATCGTCGGGACCATGGGATGTTCGCCAATACCGCGGGCGCCGAAGGGGCCGTCATCCTGGCCGTGTTCAACAATGATGGAAACGATCTCATCCGGCACATCTGCCGTGGTGGCAATGCGGTAATCCACGAAGCTGGGATTACGCATCACACCTTCCTTGAGCTTCATCTCCTCGAACATGGCGGAGGAAAGACCCTGCAGGAAGCCGCCTTCGATCTGTGCAGTTACCAGGTCAGGATTGATGGCCTTGCCCACATCAAACGCGCTGACAGCCCGAATGATGTGAATATCGCCGGTTTCGGTGTCAATTTCAATTTCCAGCGCCTGGCAGCCGGTGGTATAATGCACCACCGCCCGCGGGCCCTGCCCGGTTTCCTTATCCAGGCCGGTGACATAGGTGGGCATGAACTTGCCGGAGCCAACCACCGGTCCGCCCACCCAGCCGGCGTCATTCGGTTTGGGAATGCCGTAGATGACAATATTCTTGAGCGAGATGGAATCCTCGGTTTTATAGGAAACCACATAACCGCCCTTCAGGTCCAGGTCTTCAACCGGCTGTCCCCAGGCCTCAGAAACCATATCCAGGATCTTCCGTCGGGCATCCAGGGCTGCGTTGCGTACGGCATTCCCCATGCTCCAGGTCAGGCGGCTGGCAACCGTCTGCCATTCGTAGGGGCTGTACTGGGTGTCAATCGGCCCGCTGACCTTGACGCTCTCATAGGGTACACCCAGCGCCTCGGCTGCAATCTGTGCCATCACGGTAAAGGTACCCTGACCAATTTCCTGCCCGCCGACCGATACGCTCACCAGCCCGTCTTCGGCCAGGCGCACAATGGCGCTCGAGCCAGCATTCGGCGGCATGGCCGGCGCTTTCCACATCACGGCGATCCCCTTGCCGCGTTTCTTGGTCGGGGAAGAAGGCGGATCCTTGACACCCCAGCGGATGGCGGCAGCCGCCCGCTCCACGCATTCATACAGGCCGGTATCGTGCATCGTCATGCCGGTACCGAGGGTATCTCCGCCGCGCACCACGTTTAACTTCAGGAATTCCACCGGGTCCATGCCGATCTTCTCGGCCAGCATATCCATCGCCTGATCGATACCTGCATGCAGTTCGGACATGCCAAAACCGCGGTAAGCCCCACCCACCGGGTGGTTGGTATAGACGCAGATGCTGTCCACCTTGACGTTCGGGACATCATACGGCCCGGTGCCGGAATAGCCGGCTGCGCGGGTGATGTTCACGCCGTACTCGGTATAGGCCCCGCCGTCCCAGTACATCTGGTTTTCCATGGCCAGCAGGCGGCCATCCTTGTCGCAACCAACCTTGATCTTCATCGCCATACCCTGGCGGACAAAGTTGGTGAAGAATTCTTCTTCGCGCGTCAGCCGGAATTTGATCGGGCGGCCCTTGCACTTGGTGGCAATGGCAACCGGGATCACTTCCATCGTCAGGCCGGCCTTGCAACCAAAACCGCCGCCGACAAAGGGGGCTATGACCCGGACGCGCGTCTCGGAAATATGGAAGGCTTTTGCCAGCAGGTTGCGGATGGCAAACGGGGATTGCGAAGAAGCCCAAATGGTCAATTGGCCGTTCTCATCCATCTTGGCGACCGCCACGTGGGTTTCGATCGGCACATGCTGCACGTGAGGAACCCGGATGGTGGCCTCAACCACGGCTGCGCAGTCCTTCCAGGCGGATTCGGTATCACCCTTCCGAATTTTGAAGTGGTTGGACATGTTCGTTCCCGGCACCGGGAAGATGAATGGAACCACTTCGTAGGTTTCCAGCTCAGGGTGCAGCAGGGGAGCTTCAGGGGTGGCGCCGTACAGGGGATCAAATACAGCCGGCAGGGGCTCATATTCGACTTCGATCAAATCCAGTGCCTTTTCAGCAATTTCCTCACTGACGGCCGCCACGCCGGCCACCGCCTCGCCCACAAAACGGACGCGGTCCCGCGCGAAGGGAAACTTATCCTTCAAGTACAGGCCGACCCGTTCATTAAAATCGGCACCGGTGACCACCACCTTGACGCCCGGCAAAGCCAGGGCTTTGCTGACATCCAATTTTTTGATCAGGGCGTGCGGGTAGGGGCTGCGCTTGACCCGGGCATGCAGCAAGCCCGCCCCAAATTGAATATCATCACAATAAACCGCCGCGCCGGTCACTTTTTCGTACACATCCACGCGGGGAACGCTCTTCCCTACTGGGTTGTTAGTTTTCGTTTCCACAGGTGACATGGCTGTCTCCTTATCAACCTTCAGCGATGTGCGCCGCAGCCTGATGCACGGCGTTGATGATGCGAATATAGCCCGTGCAGCGGCACAGGTTGCCAACCAGGGCGGCCCGGATTTGTTCGTCGGTCGGGTTTGGATTGCGGTCCAGCAGGGCCTTGGCGGAAATCAACATGCCCGGTGTGCAGAAACCGCACTGCACCCCGCCCTGCTCAATGATGGATTCCTGCATAATGCTTAAGTGGCCTTCGTTTGCCAGACCTTCCACGGTTACCACGTCCCGGCCCTCACATTCCACCGCCAACACCATGCAGGAATTGGTTGGTTCGCCGTCCAGTAAAACCGTGCAGGCTCCACATTCCCCGGCTGTGCAACCGTTCTTGGTACCCGTCAGGCCAACCACCTCGCGCAGCATGGTTAACAGGGTCATATTGCCGGGCACGTTCACCTGCTCGAGGGAGCCGTTAATCTTCAGCGTAACAGTATGATAAGACATGCTTTCCTCCGAGTTCCTCAGAGCCTAACGGCCCAGTTTTTTCCAGACATCTTCCAGGGCACGGCGCACCAGGTTGCGCACCATGAACTTGCGGTATCGGGCACTGCCGCGTACATCGTCGATCGGGTTGCACGCATCCATGGCGGCCTGGGCTGCCTGATCCAGCAATTCCGGCGTAATTTTGCTTGCAGAGAGAATTCCTGTTACCGTCTTCACTTCCAGCGGTGTGGGAGCAACAGAGGCCAGGGCTACCCGGAATTGAACTCCTGAGGGTAGGGATGGATCCGGGCAAGCCAAAACAGAGACGCCGACAATGGAAAGATCGCTTAATTTATTCCGTCCCAGCTTGACATACTTGCCCACATTTCCAGCCGGTGGAACAGGTAATTTGACCGCCGTGACAATATCACCGGGCTTCAGGGCCGTCTTGCCGGGACCTTTGAAGAAGGTTGCCAGCGGTTCGTCACGCAGGCCGTCCACGCCGTGCACTTCCAGGATGCCGTTGTAAAGGATGCAAGCACCAATCGTATCACCGGCCGGGGAGGCATTGCAGATATTTCCAGCGATGGTTGCCCGGCTGCGCAATTGATAACTGGCCACGCTGCCCGCTGCCTCAGTCAGGAGTGGATAATAGCGGGCCGCCTCCGGGAAGGTGATCACCCGGTTCATCGGCACGGCTGCACCAATGTGTAATCCCTTGACCGGATCAAAAACCAGGTCAGTCATGCCTGGCAGACTTTTAACATCCACCAGGTATTTCTCCTTCCAGAATCCATCACGCATGCGCACAAAGGTGTCAGTTCCGCCCATCAAGGGGCGGGCTTCACCGGCATGCTGTGCCAGAAACTGGCTTGCTTCCACCAGGGAAGTCGGTTTGATGTAATCAAATTCCGGTAGACCAGGATGCGGATTGAGCATAAAGCACTTTCCTCTCTATAAATTTTGGGTAAAGAACAATTCCAGGCTCCTATAAAAATCCGGAGGTGAGCCTTGCGCCGATCGGTCCCCTGTCCGATTCGCACAAACCTCCCTCCTTGTTTGCCGGGAAGGCGCGGGGTGTTTCAGCAGTTGGCTGCCGGAACACCCCGTGCGTGAACAGGAATTACAGGTTGATGTTTTCGCGTTCCTTGACACCAAACCAGGAGGGTTTGACGAGTAGGAACAGGAGGTTAAGCAGGATACCGACAATGGCCGCAAACACGATCGCCGGGATGCCGTTCGGGAAGATCACCGGGATCGGGAAGGGGAACAAGCCATCCTTCAGACCCAGGTTGCCGCCGATGCCCAGGACGAGGATCGAGGCGCCGACAGCCAGTTGGCGGGGTTCAAACAGGTTGACCTTCTCGGACTGGATCAGGGCTACACCTTGCATACCAATGACGCCGAACAGGTAGATCGAGAGACCACCCGTCACAGCCACCGGAATGGTGTTGACCAGACCGGCCAGTTTGCCGATGAAGCCCAGCAGAATGGCGATCACACCAGCAGTCATCAGCACCGGGACGGAGTAGTTACGGGTGATGGCCATCAACGAGTTGTTCTCGCCGTAGTTGGTTCCGGCGCAGCCGCCCAGCAGACCAACCACGATGTCATCCGAACCGTCAGCCACCAGGTTGAGGCCGATGAGCTTCTTGATTTCGATCGGCTCGCGGCCCAATTCCTTGGCCAGGGCATCAATGTACAGAGACATCTGGTACAGGTGCGCCGTGGATTCTGGAATGGTAGCAATGGCGATCAGGGCGATGGAGAAGATCGAAGCCCAGGCTTCCGGTTTTTCAAAGGCCGGCAGGGTGATCTTTGGCACTTCAATCCAGGCCGCCTGTGCCACGCGAGTGAAGTCGACCAACCCCATCAACGCTGCAACCAGGTAGCCCACGATGGCACCGAAGAGGATGGGGAGCATACCCCAGAGGCCCTTGCCTTGCAGGTAAACGGAGAATGCGATGGTGACAATCAGGGTGATGAAGGCCACCAGCCAGTTGCCACTGGATTCAGACAGGGCGGTTCCAGCCAGGGCAATACCGATGATCATGGCGACTGAACCGGTGACGACTGGAGGTAGCACCTTGTCCAGGGCTTCCTTGCCGACACGCATGATGAGCAAGCCCATCAGGATTTCGACAACAGCGGTACCAATGATACCGACCTGGACGATGCGGACGCCATCAGGGCAATAGACCGTGGTGGGATCGTTCAAGCAATCCTTGGCGTACAGGCTCATGGTGGTGATGACCACGCTGATGTAGCTGAAGGAGGAACCATAGTACATCGGGATGCGGCGGCCCGAGACTAGCAGGGCCACAATTGTGCCGATACCCGAAGCCAGCAGGGTGACGCTTACATCAAATTTGGTCAGGATGGCGACCAGGACGGTGGCCGGGAACATGGTCAGCACCTGTTGGAAACCCAGGCTGATCATTGCGCCGATCGGCGGGGTATCGGCTGGAAGATAGCCGAGTGCTTTTGTTTCTTGCTTTGCCATTTTAAGTGCTCCTTCTATCGGGTTTGGAAAAAACTTGAAAATTGATTAGTTTGACCTGGGGTTGAACATCATCGTATCTGATTACCAGATCACCTCCTGGAAAAGAATGGCCATACAAAAAAGTTAACCCTGAATTAATAAAAAAGTTCCAAACACAAAACGTGTTTGGAATTGGAACAACCCGATTCTATGGCAGCCAAAATTGAAACCCACATGAGATCCGCCGGAATAATCTTCGCACATGGCTTCCGGCAGTGATACTGGAGCTTAAGTTGTTTGTCGCTATTCTTCACAAACATCTAATCAAGCGTCCATTCATCAAGGATTTACTACTTGCTGGATCCGATGATTTGTTTTCGATAGAATATTTCTAAAGGAACTCGATGGAATTGACAGGAAAGGGGTTACGAGTTTCCTCAGCAACCAAAGAAGACTACAAAAAATAATAGCACAAAGAAAAAACCAATTCAAGTACTTGTTAGACAATTAACCCAAGTCATGACAAATATCACTAAATTGTCATTGACTTAAATTCAACTCTCCGTCATAATTCGGACTGCGCCCATCCTCCTGCCCGACTCTTTTCTCTTTGGCGCCCCATTCTCCCGCACAAGGAGCCCCTATGAAAGGTATGGATATTGGTTTAATTGTGGTTATTGCCGCAGTGTTGATCTTTTATATGCGCCTGATCGCGCTTCAATGGGGTAGGGCAAAACAGGTTCGGGCAGAAGAAGCCCAGGCCTCACTGGCAAAATCAAAAACCAGCAAGAAAAAGCAATCCAAGCAGGAAGAGAATGTGTTTACCGCTTCCATGCGGCGTTACGGCTTTCGGATTACCTCCTGGTGGCTGCTGGCCGCCGGGGTGGTCCTCCTGATGATTGGGATCATTATGAGCCTGAACGGTCTGTTTGATCCGGCCATTCAAAAATGGTGGTGGATTCCCACAACGATCGGCATCGGCTTTTTCTTTTTTTCCTTCAAGTAGGTCAGCATGCCGCAAAAGTCCCCCACCTGCCCACATTGCGGAAAATCAGACCTAACTTTCAAGGTCAGTCATATCTATATTGAGGCATCCGAACGCAAGCCGCTCCCCGGCCAGGAAATGGGCGCCCTGCAGGCTGTTTTTGCAAACCTGCCGCCCGGTACCAATCCGGCCATGGCCAAGCGCTCCATCCTGCAACTTTTCGCTCCACCTTCCGGTCGGACTGAAATCATCCGCCAGGTACACCCGGATCTCATCGTGGGCATCTCCGCTGCTGTCGCCCTGTTCCTCCTCTACCAGATCCTGGCCACCCAACCGGGTTTGTTCCTCCCGGCAGTGATCATCTTCGTTGTTGCTCTGGCAGCCTATTTCATCACCCGCAAATCAGTATTGAGCAAATTCAACCGTATCAAGGCGGAAGATGCCGGCAGTCGGAAGAATGTTGAGAAGGCCATTGAGCGCTGGATGCAGCTTTATTACTGCGCCCGTGACCAGACTCTTTTTGACGCCGACCGGCGTACGCCCATTGCCTTGAAAGATATGCAGGCTTACTTATTCCGGAAAGAGTAGCAAACCAGGCCTGGTTTTCGATTTTCACTTCATCCACCTGTCGTTAATGACAGGTGGTTTTTATTCGTCGAGCGTGGTAATGTTTAGCTGATCCGGATTAATGACCAATCGATCAACAAGGAGTCGAATGATCCCAGGAATTGATGTTTCGCGCTATCAACTGGAAATTGACTGGCCAAAAGTGACCCGCTTTGGCATCCGCTTTGCCTACATCAAAGCGACTGAAGGCATCACTCATACCGATCCATTCTTCAAGAGGAATTGGCCCGCCGCGCATGCAGCCGGGCTGCCACGTGGCGGTTATCACTATTTTCGCCCCAAGCTGGATGCCAAAGCCCAGGCGTATGCGTTTGTCCAATCGTTGGGTGATGATTTGGGCGAACTTCCCCCCATGCTGGACCTGGAAGCGCCTGACTTGACCGGGCCGGAATTAATCCGGGCGGCGCAAATCTTTCTACTGGAGTTGGAAAATTTGACCGGTAGGCGTGCTCTGATCTACACATCCCCTGGCTTTTGGGCCAGCTATGTCACCCCCTATCCCCCGGAATGGCCGGCGGAATATCCATTATGGATAGCACATTACTCTGTAGGACGGCCAACCATCCCCTACCCCTGGGTGAATTACACCTTCTGGCAGTTTACCGACCGGGGTGAAGTGGCCGGAATCACCCGTTTTCCAGCCCACCGGCCGCGAGTGGATATGAATTGGTTTAACGGCACGCAAGCCGAACTGGACGCCCTCTGCCAGACATTTTCCAGGCAGGCGGGTTAAAAATTTTACAAGGTTTTTACATCCTCACAACAACCCGATAACTTCCAGCCCTTACACTTTGAATTGTCAAGAGCCGAACAAACGGCTCCACCAATCAAAACACTTTGGAGGAAGCAATGCGTGGCAATAAAAGCAATTCGAAACTTTTCATCCAATGGGGATTAATCATTGTATTCTTGATGGGGTTGCTCGTTTTCGTCCTTCCCGCTCAACCGGTCCTGGCGGAATCAGGCCAACCCCCGTCGGATTCAACGGTCACTCCTGGAAATCCCGGCTGGCGGGACACTATCCTGGAGCGATCCTATAAACTACTTCTGCGGCTAGAAGAGCATATTGGCAAGGACTTCAACCGCATCCCGACCGTCGCGGAACGCATCAACAACCTGATTGCCCGCCTGATGGAAAAAGGGCTGGATCCTGCTCCCCTACCGCAAGCCCTGGCATCCTTCCAGGCGGATGCCGTAGTTCACCAACCTGATTTTGAACAGGGGAGCGTACTTCTGGCAGCCCATTCCGGTTTTGATGAGAACGGCAAAGTAATAGACCGCAATCTGGCTGCCCAGACCATCAACCAGGTTCGCCAGGATTTCCAGAAAGCTCACCGCGGTTTTCATGAGGCCCTGCAAAGCTTGC
>CAYOOA010000022.1:0-33376 GCA_964405455.1 uncultured Anaerolineaceae bacterium
CCGTTCCGCACGCCCCGGAGCGCGGCCGCTGGCGCGGCGAGGACTTTGCAATTTAGCAAAAAACAATTGACTTTTTCGAAAACCTGAGTATAAAGATAATAAGCTGTTTGGTGTTTTTGTTTTTGCAACTGCTTCTGTTTCTGCTTCTGTTTCTGCTTCTGTTTCTGCTTTTGCTTATGTAATTGCTTCTACCAGGCAGCTGCATCCCTGCATCAAGGAGGTTACCAGTAATGAAGTTGAAATTATCGGAACCGAGAGTCATCACCTTCGCCATTGCGGTCTTACTTGCCCTCCTGGGTTTTATTGGAGCCGTGGCAGATGTAGCTCTTCTGACCAAATATGATTTTGTGCTCCTTCTCGCCGGCTTTGTCCTGCTTGCCCTGGGGAACCTCTTCAAGAAGATTTAAACCGGTGATGACGTCCTGAATCACTGGACAATCGCGATCCTTCACCCTGTTGTTTGGGGAATTCAGCATCCAGGCCTCCATTCGGAGGCCTGGTTTTATTAGTCATCAGTTGGGGTAAATCAGCCTTTGTTTGATATATGTCACTGCTAGGGACGAAGTAGTCTAAAAAAATTAGGGCAGATGGCTTCACCAAGGGTGCACACCGTGCGTTCCACTCGCCAGGGCAACTTCGTTCTGCGTGGCCGCCTGTATGCGAAGTTGCAGGCTGCTGCCCGATCCGCATACAAAACTTTATAACTTCTGTCTCTACGTCCCCCAATCCCTGAGATACAGGAAGTCGTAACCGATCGTGCGGTTGCTCAGCTTGGCAATCGGCGGAAGGATGCGTTTGAACTGGTTGCGCCGCACCCGCTCCACCACGGAGCGCACAAACGGCTCGCCAAAACCGGCCTCCACGCATTCTTCGGGCGTGTAGCGCTGGTCAACCAGCAGGTACAGCAGGCGGTCCACCTCAGCGTAGGTATAGCCCAGTTCACCCTCATCCGTCTGCCCGGCCCACAGGTCGGCCGTCGGCGGCTTGGCCACGATCACCTGCGGGATGTTCAGCGCGGCCGAAAGCTGGCGCACCTGGGTCTTGTACAGGTCGCCCAGCGGGTTGAGGGCGCAGGCTGAATCGCCGTAGAGGGTGGAATAGCCGAGCAGGATTTCGGTCTTGTTGCCGGTGCCCACCACCAGCCCGCCAAAAGCGGCGGATTGATCGTAGAGGACGATCATGCGCATGCGCGCCATGATGTTGCCCTTGCGCATCGAGTTCATCTCCGGGAAGCGCTCGATCAGCGGGTCAGCCATGGCGGTGATCTCCACCGTCAGGGATTGCACGCCCAGGGCGTCGATCACCAGTTGGGCGTGGTCAAGCGACTCCTGCGAGGAGGATTTGTAGGGCATGCGCACGGCCAGCACGTTTTGCGGGCCGAGGGCTTCGGCTGCCAGGTAGCAGGAGAGAGCCGAGTCCACCCCGCCGGAAAGCCCGATGACGGCTTTGCTCATGCCGGTGCGGGTGATCTCCTTGCGGATAAAACCGGTCAGGATCTGGCGGGCCAGGTCGGTATCAATGGTCAGGTCGATTTGCATGCGTCACCTCCCACCGGAGCGGTTTTCGCCGTTCAGGATGGCGTTCATTTCGCGCAGCACCAGGGCTGTGCGCTCATCCCGCAGCAGGGGCAGTCGGGCGCGTGTGCGGTGCAATTGGTTCAGGTCGGCCTCCACCAGCGTCAATGCCTCCTGGTGGTAGGGTCCCTGGCCAAGCAAATCTCCATTGGGATCATACATGACCGCCCCGCCCCAGAAATTCAGCCCGTCTTCATAGCCAACCCGGTTGGTATGGGCGACAAAGGTGGTGAACAGGCTGGCGTAAGCCTGGGTGATCTGCTCCACCCAGCGAGATGATTCCAGTTCAGGTTTATCCGTCAGCCCGCGGCCCGGGCTGGAGGAATGAAGCAGGAAAATATCCGCGCCGTCCAGCCAGAGCAGGTAGGGCGGCGAAGCGTGCCAGAAATCCTCGCAGATCAGCATACCCATCCGCCCGAAGCGGGTATCGAAAGCCCGCACCCGGTCGCCCCAGGCAAAGAAGCGCCCTTCGTCGAACAGGCCGTAGGTGGGCAGGTACACCTTGCGGTGGACGTGCAGCACCTGGCCCTGGGAGAGGTAGGCAGCGGAGATGAAGAAGCGGTTGCGCACGTCCTCCTCCACAAAGCCAACCTGGACATCAATTTTCTGACTGGCTTCCAGCAGGGCGCGGAAGATCGGATTATCGGAGGTGGGCCGGAGCGCCACCGCGGGAACCAGGTCCTGCAGCACATAGCCGGTCAGGGACAGCTCCGGGAAGAGCACCAGGTCCGCCCCGGCGGCATGCGCCTGCTGGATATAAGCGAGATGCTTTTCCAGGTTCAGGTCCGTCCGTCCCAGGACAGTATCCATTTGCACCAATCCAAGATTCAGCTTCATTCCACCTCACTCATATTTGAGCGCATCCACCGGCACGATGGTGGCTGCCCGCAAGGCCGGATACAGCCCGGAAAGCAGGCCGACCAGGGTGGCAAAGACCAGGGCGAAAATCGGCAGCCAGAGCGGCGTGACCACCGCGGTGGAAACCGGCATGCCCCCGCCCTGGGAGGCCTGGCTGGCCAGGTAACTGGTGGCAAAGACGTTTAGCGCCTGCCCGGCCAGCCAGCCGAGCAGCACGCCCCCCAGGCCGCCGATGAAACCGATCCCGGCAGCCTCCCCGAGGAAAATACTCAAAACGTTGCGGTTGGTGCCGCCGATGGCTTTCATCAGGCCGATTTCGCGCGTACGCTCCAGGATGGCCATGGCCATGGTGTTGGCGATGCCGATGGCCGCCACCAACAGCGAGATGGCCCCCACGCCGCCAAAGATCACCTGCAGGACGGTGAAGAAGGAATTGATGCCCTGCACGTAGGACTGGGCGGAATAGGCCATGTATCCCAACTGGTTGATCTGATCGGTGATATCCAGCACGGTGTCCACTGAATCCGCCAGCACCACCACGTTGCCAAAGCCGTCCTTGTAATGGTTGGGGCGGCGGCCGGTGGCCCATTGGTTCATCGCCACCACGTCATCCATGGAGAGGAAGAGGTAGGAATCCTGCTCGGCGCGCATTTCGGTCAGGACGCCGACAATTTTCAGGGTGTACACCTTGCGGATTTCCGTCCCATCATTGGAGTACTTGATCAGGGTCAGGCGTACCTGTTGATCGAGCAGTTCCGGTTGGGGGGGCGGTTCCTGGCCGGGGCGCAGCTTGGGATCATAGAAGTTCTTGGCTGCCCAACCGCCGATGACAGCGGTGCCTTTCTTCAATTCGGTGATGCCGGACTCCACGCTGTAACCAAACAGGTCCAGGTTGGGGGTATCCACCCCGATCACATTGGCCCAGGTTTCCATCTTGCCGGCTGTCAGGGTGGCCCCGGACATCAGATAATCGCGCGCCACCACGGCCTTCACACCGGGGATGTTGGCAAATTCCTGGATGGAATCAGGCGTGAGTAGCTTTTGCTGAACTTGATCGCCGCCGCCGCCTCCTCCACCCCCGACAGCAACGGCCACCGATTTGCCGCCTTCCAGGTTGCCCTGGCCGGGGTAGACCTGGATAACGGTCAGGTCGCCGATGCCGCCAAGCTGGCTGGTGGCGTTCTGCTGCAGGCCGATGGCCAGCGAAACCAGGATCACCACTGCCGCGGTGCCGATCACCACGCCGATGGCCGTCAGGGCCACCCGGCCCTTGCGCCGGCCCAGGTTATCCAGAATCAGGCTGATCAGGTCAAAGAACCGCATGGCGGCCGGTTATCCTTTCCCACCGGGGATGATGATAGGCTTCACCTCGGTCGGGGTTGGCTCCATGCCAGGTATGGGGGTGGGCGTCTCCTGGGCGCTGCCCAGGCCGAACAAACCGCGGAAGAAACGCACCACTTTTTGCCAGAAGGTTTCCGGCTGAATTACGGGAATGCCCCCGTCCGGGTTACCTTCCGTTCCAGGAACCATCGTGGGCTCCACCGGGACATCCTGCACATCCACCGTCATGGTCTGGACGATTTCACGCGGCTGGTTGAAATCGTCCGAGTAGTTGATCGTAAAGGTCAGTTCCAGCGGGCCGGCCAGCATCGGCACCAGGTTGGCATCCAGGGTGAAGTAACCGCCGGGATCCAGCGTACCGACCAGCGAGGTGTTGTTGGTCAAATCGCCGTTGGCAGCCGTGACCTTGAGGTTGCCCAACACGGCAGTCTTCTTGCCCAGGTTGTTGACCTGCAGCGGCAGGGTTGTCATCTGCCCGACGAAGAACATCCCCGGGTCGCGGTAGAAACTGACTTCCACCTGCGGCAGGGAGTAGATCAGCAGGGTGATGACCTGGTCGTCAATTGTGCGCACGCCGCGGGCATCCGTATAGACGAAGGAAATCTTGAATGGATACGCACCCGGGTTGTTGGACACATTCACGATCAGCTTCTGGCTGGCCTGCAACTCCGCCCCGGCTGCCAGGTCACCCAGGAAAACCAGGTTGGAGGAGCCAATCGGTGCAAAGTAAGTCAAATCGCCGCTGGCACCGGAAATACCGCCCGAGGTCGGCGTACCGGAGGCATCCAGGCTGGCCGTGCCGCCCAGCACCATGGTGATCGAGCGGGCATCGGCTGTGCCCAGGTTACGCACGTCCAGGCCGAGGGTGAAGATGGTCCCCGGCTGGAGTGGATCCACATCCGCGGTATAGCCGCTGACCACCAACTGCGGCCGGGCGATCTGGGTCGGCGTGGCGGTCGGCTTGGTGGTGCCGCCGGAAGCCGGGACAACCAGGTTGATCGTCAGTACAAAGGCCTCGGAATAAGCCCCGCCGTAGCCGTCGTTATAGGAGATCTTGACGTTCAGCGTGCCGTAGGGATAACCCCACAGGGACATGGCCGCCAGCATGGGCTGGGTCACGCTGACCGTGTTGCCGGCATCCAGGTTGGCCACAGCCAGCACGCCGCCGGTGGAACGCGGCAGGAAATCCGCGCCCTCAAACGAGATGACCATGTTGGTGGCCGTGCGCTGGCCGGTGTTCTTCAGATTCAGGCTCAGGTCAAACTCACCACCCGGGCGGACTGCAGAACCGGTCGTGTACGAGTTCAAGACCACCAGGGGGCGCAGCACGCCCGGCTGGGGCGTGGCAGTCGGGTTGAGGGCAGTGGTGGTCAGCGTGGCGGATGCCGTGCTGGCATCCAGCCCGGAGACAAAGGTAACCGTGGCTGCATCCGTCGAGCCGTTGGCAGCATTACCCGGCACCACCACCGTCACGGTGACGCTGCCCTGGGCGCCGGCAGCCAGGGTCAACTGGGCCGGGGAAACGCTCGTCTGCCAGGTGTTGCCGCTGAGGGCAGTATTCACCAGCGCTTCCGCCGTGGCGTTATTGGTCACGGTCAGGTTGTACTGCACCAGGTTGCCCAACACCGCCGACTGGGCCGCCGTGGCCGGGCTGACGGCCAGCGTGCCCGATTGCAGCTGCGGCGCGGCGGTCGCAATCTGGCCGGTCATCAACGTCGCGAGCATGGAAAGCATCAAAAAGGAAACCAGCACAATCCACTTCTTCATAATATCTTCTACCTCTCTGTCTGTTCTTGGGATGATTCCAGGTTGGCCAGCCGTTCGGCGGCCTCGTATTCTTCAGGGGTGACCACCCGCCCGTCCAGCAGGCGGATGACATGGGTGGCAAAGCGGGTCATGCGCGGATCGTGGGTGACCACCAGCACGGTGTGTCCGTCGCGGTGCAGGTCGGAAAGCATCTGCATGATGGCCAGGCCGCTGCTCGAATCCAGGTTGCCGGTCGGCTCGTCCGCCAGGATAAGCGGTGGTTTATGTACCAGGGCGCGGGCGATGGCCACGCGCTGCTGCTGCCCACCGGAAAGTTCGGTCGGGCGGTGGCGGGTGCGCTTTTCGAGGCCTACCTGGGTGAGCAGTTTCAGGGCAACCTTCTGGCGTTGTTTGCCCGGTACACCGGAAAAACGCAGCGGAAAGGCCACGTTATCCAGCGCAGTCATGCTCGAGACCAGGTTGAAGGATTGGAAAATAAAGCCCACCTTTTTGCGCCGGTAGAGGGCCAGGGCATTCTCGTCCATCGTCTCAACGTTCTGGCCGTCCACCTCCATGCTGCCGGAGGTCGGCCGATCCAGCCCGCCGAGCAGGTAGAGCAGGGTGCTTTTACCGGAGCCGCTCGGACCCATCACCACGGTCAGCGATTGGGCCGGGATATCCAGGTCCACGCCGGCCAGGGCGTGCACTTTCTGCCGCCCCATGATATAGGTTTTGCGCAGTTGGCGCACTCGAATGAAGGTTGTTTCCGTCATGCTTTTTATTTAGAAGAAGAAATAATACGGCGTGGAACCGCCCAGGCCGCTCAGCTTGGAGCCGATAAAACCGGGCAGGGCCTGCAGCGCCAGCAAGATCACGATGGAGATGAGCACGGCCAGCCAGGCGCGCCCGCGCGGCAGCCCGGAAAGCGGCCGGGCAGCCACCAACAAGAGAATGAAGTGCCAGATCCAATAAATATCAATCACGGCCAGCAGGGCGGCCCAGAAAGCCACTGCCCCGCCCTCGCCGGTGATAAAGCCGGAAAGCCCGGCCGAGTGAATAGGCGTTTTAGTGACCAGCACGGCCACGCCCTGGATTAACGCGCGCAGGGCAAAGGGCAGGCTGGCCCAACCAACCACGTTCAGGGCGGCGGTATTGCTGCCCCGGCTGCCGCTCAGTGTCAGCACCAGGTGCAGGATGCTGCCGGTCAAGAACCAGACCACCCACAGGCCGATGATCCCGCCGAGGGCCGGAAAGACATACAGGTTGACCGGTCCCTGGGCTTGCTGCAGGCTGTCAAAATACTTTTGCTGCTGGTCCGGCGACCAGTACTGGAAATCAGGCGGGGTCTGACCGCTGTTCATTTGGATCTCGGCCAGGCGGGCAGGGCCGCTGGCAACCACATTGAAAATGACCAGCAGGGAAATGAGCAGCAGGGGCAGCAGCCAGACGGCCTTGTCCTGGCTGACAACCTCGCTCAAGGTTTTGCGCGGACGAAAGAAAAGCGGAAAAATCCAGTCCCAACGCCAGCGGCGGGTCGGTTTTACCTCTTCCCCCTCATCGTTAAACAGGTCCAGGTCGGTGGAATCACTCATGCAAGCCTCCGGGATTGATGCGCGCTGAAGTATGTATGCAAAGCATACCATAATCCAGACGAAATGATTGCAGGGAAAGTTCCCGTGGTTGTTGAAAATGACTGCTTCCCGGTATAATTTTCCCCATGACGCTCACTTTTTTGTCCCTTGCCAGCCCTGCCGGCGAGGCGTACTACCCGGCCGCCTGCGCCATTTATGAGGAAGCCTTCGAATCGGAAGAAAAAGTCCCCTTTGAGGGCTTGTGGTCAGCCGCCCGACGCGGCGGGGAAGACCCGGAGACCCATTTCCTGGGTCTGCTGGAAGGGGAGCATCTGCTCGGCACCGCCTGGTTTTGCGCTTTTCCGGCCGAAAGGCTGGGCTACCTGGGCTATATTGTCATCGCCGCCAAGGGCCGCGGGAAGGGGTACGGCGAAATCCTGCTGCGGGAAGTCCTGCAGCAACTTTACGACCGGCTGATGCAAACCAGCGGGCAGCCGCCCCTGGCCGTCTTCTGGGAGGTGCGCGACCCGGCGGATGCCCCCAATGAAGCCGAGCGGACCCATCGCCTGCGGCGCATCCACTTCTATAAGAAATTCAAGGCGCAATGTCTGCCCGTGGATTACCTCTGCCCGCCTGTGGCCCCCGACCAGCCGGAGGTGCGTTTCACCCTGATGGCGGTCACCTTTCCGCCCGGTCAAACCCTGGCCGCGGAGGTGCTGCGCCGGATTGCCCTGACCGGCCTGGTGCGCCTGGAGGGGGCTGACCCTTCCAGCGAGTACGTCCGGCGGGCGCTGCAATCCATTGCCGGTGATTAAGCGAAACAGGCGGCTTTTGGGCCGCCTGTTTCATACCACTAAATCCAAACCAAACCAATAGTAGGAGAGTACGGGGGAATAGTAACACGTGTTAGTTAAAATAAAATGAAAATTTTGGATCTTTTTAAAGGGTGAGCCCCGCCAGGGATACACAAAGTGCTCCCTCTGGGTAACGCACTCTCCTTTTCATTTCATAAAACATCATAATAGATTGCTTCAGTCGCTGCGCTCCTTCGCAATGACACGGGATGTCACCATTTTCCTATTTTGATAAGTTGTCACTCTGAGCGCCAGCGAAAAGTCTCGGCATCAATCCAGATGCTTGGCCAAGGGCCCACACCGTGCCCTACGCTCAGCAGGACAACCTCGTTTTTGCCTGGTCGGCAATAGCCCGACAAGCTTATTCCGAACTCAGGTGAAATAACTGCGAATGATTCTTTCCAGTATGGACATAAGTATAAACAAAAGAAAACTGCCCTCAGCGGGCAGTTTTGGGTTGCGGTGGAAAGCGGAATGTCTGGCGCGGCCGCCAGCCCAGGCGGATCAGCCCGGAAGACATGAGCAAGACCTCATCCAGCGTGATGACAATCCCGTGCAGCAGCGAAGGCAGGTTGTTAATCTTTTCCATGGTCAACCCCCAGGAATTGAGCACCTGCAGGTGCTCCGGGCTGCCAAAGGCGGGCACCCGCGCCGTTCCGGTCATCTGCATCCCGGAAAGCCGCTCAAATCCGCGGTAGGGATCATAGATCGCCAGGGCCACCTGGCCGTTGCCCAGCAAACCGGCAAATTTCTCGCCGCCTTCGCTCACGCAATAGACGACCCCATCACCGCGGTAGCGGTATTCCATGGGGGTGGCGCGCACCCGCCCGTTGAAATGAGTGGTCAGGGTCAGCGTGTTATGCTCCAGCAGGAAAGCCTCGACCAGTTTTTTCAAGTCCGGGGCCGGCATCTCGTTGGAAGGGGTGTGATCCGCAGCGCGGAACTCCAGCGCCAGGTCGATCAACTTTTGGGTGTCCTCCCCCGGCTGAAGCGCCAGGGTGTGCGTCACCAGGCTGCCCAGGATCCTGGCCACTTCCCCGGGCCAGGCGGCGGGAGCTTGGTTCTTCTCCAGGCTGACCAGCGCCACCGGCCGGCCGGTGAATTGCCCGGCATTGGCCTGGACGAAATTGATCATTTTCTGCCCGGCTTCCGGCACAGCGCACAACACAATCCGGTCAAACAGGGCCAGGCGTATGGCCGAGCTGATTTGAGCGACCTTGCCCGGCCCGAGTACGCAGGCCAGTGCATTCACCGCTGGATGGGCCGGGTTTAAGCTTTCATCTACCAATATTAGGGTGTGTTTTTGGGGCATGCTTCCTCGTCCAGTTGCACATTAATATTTCGATTATAGCAATATTTCTAAATTAATCCACTCATCTTCAAGGGGTGTAATGGGTTGGGGACTGAATATGTGAAAATTTTCACGCGTATCTTTTCGATTGTACCCCAGGAAAGGCCCGCTGTGAACCGGATTGTGCTAGAATGACCCTATCACAGCCTCCAGGGGCGGAGTATGCGCCAATTTCTGTTCATCATCCTGGTTTTATTTCTCGCCGGCTGCAGGGTGGATCCCGCTGCCCTGCCGGCCGCAAAGGAGAGTCCAAACATGACCGTATTGAATATTGCCCACCGCGGGGCGCGCTCGCTGGCCCCGGAAAACACCCTGGCCGCCGCCCGCAAAGGGCTGGAGCTCAAGGCCGACCTGTGGGAACTGGATGTAGCCGTCACCTCCGATGGCGAACTGGTGGTGCTGCACGACGACTCGCTGGAGCGCACCTCCAATGCCCGGCAGGTTTTCCCGGGGCGCAAGCCCTGGCAGGTATGGGACTTCAGCCTGGCCGAACTGCGCCAGCTGGATTTCGGCAGTTGGTACAACAGCAAGGACCCCTTCCAGCAGATCCGCGCCGGGGCGGTCAGTCCAACCGAGCAGGCCGCCTTCAGCGGCGAGCCCATCCCCACCCTGCGCCAGGCGCTGGAATTCACCCGCCAGAACGGCTGGAAGGTCAATATCGAGATCAAGGATGCCAGCGGCACCCCCGGCGACGCCTTCGTGGCCGAGAAAGTGGTCGCCCTGGTGCAGGAACTGGACATGATCGAGGCGGTGATCATTTCCTCGTTTAATCACTCCTACCTGGTGCGGGTCAAAGCGGCCGAGCCAGAGATCTACACCGCCGCCCTGGTGGAAAAGGCCGACCCCGACCCGCTGGCCCTGCTGCAGCGCCTGGGGGCGCAGGCCTACAACCCCGGCCGCACCGTGGTCAACCGCAAGACGGTTCAGGCCCTGCGGGCTGCCGGATACGATGTGTTTGTCTGGACGGTCAACGACGAGAAGGAGATGCGCAAGCTGATCGATTGGGGCGTCACGGGCATCTTCACCGATTTTCCGCAGCGGTTGAACGAGGTGCTGGGGAGATAGAGCTTCCCCGTCTACCTGCCTAAAGTATTATCTTTTTCCTCATTTGGCTTTTTTCCGTGTTGATCCGTGTTGATCCGTCTTCATCCGGCTCTTTCCGCGTTAAATTTCCGACCGTCCGCCGATCATTTTCTCATTTTGTTTCCAGGGTGTGACGATTGTCAGCCGCATACCTTATTTTGAAAACTTTTCAAATCTGCGGTGATACAATACAATCAAATAGACTACGCTCAGGGAGATTATCATGTCGGCAACCCTCAAGATTGCTGTCCCGATGGCGGGCTACGGCTCGCGCATGCGCCCGCACACCTGGAGCAAGCCCAAGCCGCTCCTGCCGCTGGCCGGCCGTACCGTGCTGGACCACGCCCTGGATCAATTCAAAAGCCTGCCTTCCTCCCTGGAAGTTGAATACATCTTCATCGTTTCCCCCTTCCAACTGGAGCAGGTAACCGCCTTTCTGCGCCAGAATTATCCGCACCTGGCCTACCAGATCGTGGTGCAGGAACAGATGCGCGGACAGTCGGATGCGCTCTACCTGGCCCGCCAGCACTTCCACGGCCGCATGCTGATGGCCTTTTCGGATACCCTGATCGAAACCGACCTCTCCACCCTGGACCAGGAGCCGCTGGACGGCGTGGCCTGGGTCAAACCGGTGCCGGATCCGCGCCGCTTTGGCGTGGCAGTGACCGATGCCAGCGGGCGCATCGTTAAACTGATTGAAAAGCCGCAGACCATCGAAAACAACCGCGTGGTGGTGGGTTTTTACTACTTCCGCAGCGGTGAGGCGCTAATGGCCGCCATCGAGGAACAAATGCGCCGCAACATCAGCCTGAAGGGTGAGTTCTTCCTGGCCGATGCGGTCAACATCCTGCTGGAGCGCGGCGCACAGATGCGCACCCAGGAGGTCGGCGTCTGGCTGGATGCCGGCATCCCCGAGGCTGTGCTGGAGACCAACCGCCACCTGCTGGATCACGGCGCCGATAACAGCGCCGAAACCGCCGCCCGCTTCCCACAGGCCTGCATCCATCCGCCGGTCTTCGTCCACCCAACCGCCGTCCTGGAAGATGCCGTGATTGGCCCGCACGCTTCCATTGCCGCGGGTTGCACCATCCGCCGGGCAGTGGTCAGCAACTCCGTCCTGGACGAGAACACCCTGGTGGAAGACTTGCTGCTGGAAGGCTCACTGCTGGGCCGGCGAGTGAAAGCCCAGGGCCGCAGTGAGCAATTGAATCTTGGAGACGACGCATGGATAAAGAAGTAGAAATTGTCGAGTGCTACTCCGGTTGCGAGTACGCCGAGCGGCCGATCGCCCTGCACTGGGAAGGCGAGCGGCTGGAAGTGGAGGCGATCGAGGATAACTGGCGCATCCCCGGTGGACATTGTTTCCGCGTCCGCGTCAAGGATGGCCGCCTGTTCGAACTCTTCTACGGCGAGCTGTACTCCGACTGGCGAATCAACCAGATTTAATCCATTCACCACGGAAACACGGAGGTCACTGAGACCACGGAGATTTTAATAATAACGAAAAGAACCTGGCTTTCTTTTTCTTAATAGGTTATTCTCCGTGTCCTCCGATTTCTCTGCTTCTCTGTGGTGAATCAATCTTTGGCTCAAGGAGCGAATATGCGCGAGTCCTATATTTCCCGGCGGGTTGCCGGACTGAAGCCCTCAGGCATTCGAAAATTCTTCGATATTGCCGCCACCATGAAGGATGTGATCTCCCTCGGCATCGGTGAGCCGGATTTCACCACGCCGGACCGCATCCTCGAGGCCGGTATCACCTCGCTGCGCCGCGGCGACACCCACTACACCTCCAATGCCGGTATCATCGAGCTGCGCAAAGCTCTCTCCGAGCACCTGGAGCGGCTGTACGGCGTCCACTATGACCCGGCCACGGAAATCATCATCACCGTCGGCGGCTCCGAGGCGCTTTACCTGGCCGCCACCGCCCTGCTGGACCCGGGCGACGAGATGATCATCCCCACCCCGTGTTTCGTCTCCTACCAGGCCGAAGCCATCCTGGCCGGCGGCGTGGCGGTGGAGATCCCCGGCCGCATGGAAGAAAACTTCGATCTGAACATGAATGACCTGACCGCGGCGATTAACTCGCGCACCAAGGCCATCCTGCTCGGTTTCCCCTCCAACCCCACCGGGGCGGTGGCCTCGCGCGAGCGTCTGATGCAGGTGGCCGAGCTGGCCGAGAAACACGACCTGATCGTGATCTCCGATGAAATTTACGACCGCCTGGTCTACGGCGTGGATCACATCTGCTTTGCCTCCCTGCCCGGCATGCGCAAGCGCACCCTGACCCTGGGCGGTTTCTCCAAGGACTATGCCATGACCGGCTGGCGCATCGGTTATGCCTGCGGCCCGGCGGAAATCCTCAAGGGCTTGATTCGCATCCACCAGTATTCAGTCATGTCCGCCCCGACCGTCGCCCAGTGGGCCGCCCTGGAGGCCATCCTGCACGGCGAGGAAGATGTGCAGCGCATGCGGGCCGAGTACGATGTCCGCCGCCGCCTGCTGGTGGACGGCCTCAACTTCATCGGTCTGCCAACCTTTGAGCCCCATGGGGCCTTCTATACCTTCCCCAAGGTCAGCGTGACCGGTTTGACGGACGAGGAGTTCTGCAACCGCCTGCTGCAGGAAGAGCACGTGGCCATGGTGCCGGGCAATTCGTTCGGCCTGGGCGGCGAGGGCCACGCCCGCGCCTGCTACGCCACCTCCCACGCCCAGATCGAGGAAGCCCTGACCCGCATCGAAAGGTTCGTCAAGCGGCTGTAGAAAGCAGGGTAGCCCGGGTTATTCGGGCCATGCTTTCCAAATTAACCATCCGAACAAAAAACACCCGAAGAGTCTTCAAAGACCCTTCGGGTGTTGTGTACTTTTTTCGAAATCTGCGGCGATGAACCTTAATCTGAGAAGACCGGCAGGTGACCGAGCGAGATTACATCCGACCACTTGGCGCGTTCACCTTCTGTGAAGATGGCCGACTCGGCCACCACCTCTGCCCCGGCCTTGCTCATCAGCAGGCGCATGCCCTGCAGGGTGGAGCCGGTGCTGATCACGTCATCCAGGATGACGACCTGCTTGCCCTGCATCAGTTGGCGGTCCTTTTCATCCAGGTAGAGCGTCTGCGGCTCACCGGTGGTGATGGAAAGGGTCTCGGCCTGCAGGGCGTGGCCCATGTAGGGCTTGTAGCTCTTGCGCAGAATTACATACGGCTTGCCGGTGACCACGGAAAGGGCGTGGGCCAGCGGGATGCTCTTGGATTCGGCCGTCACCAGGATATCATACGGAACCGGCTGCAGCTTTTCGGCCAGTCCGCGGGCGCAAGCCTGCACCAGCTCGGTATCGCCGAGGATGTTGAGGATGGCGATGCGCAGGCCGGGCTTGATTTCAAACAGCGGCAGTTCGCGGTGCACCCCGGCAATATCCACCGGGTACGTGGAGCGTTTTTCGACCATAGGTGTTCAGACCTCCAAATGAGTGACGTAACAAGACAGTAGTATAACCCAAAAATTGAAAATTGAGTGATGAGTATCACTTGTAAAATGCTAAAAATTAGACTATCATCTAATATATGGAAAATTTGCTTCCCACCCCCCACCTGACCTGGCAAACCGGCAGCGCCTACGACCTGTTCATCAGCCTGTACGTCCTGCACCACCCGGACCGCTTCGGCGTACGTCCCTCGTGGGCGGCCGGGGTACGCTCGCGCCTGAGCCTTGCCGAGCGCGAGACATTGGAAAATGGACAGAGTTTTCTCACCGTGCCCCTGCTCTGGTTGGTGGAAATGGGTGAAGATCATTCCGCCGGGGCAGCCCTGCAAGCCCTGGAAGAAACGCCGCGGGACGAGCGATTGGCTGTACTCAGCCGGACTTTTGAGCCCGGCCTGGAATTCACGACCGCCACCCGCCGCATGCAGCAAAAAGGCAGTTATACCGACGAAGATGTGCGAATTGTTGCCAGCGAATTGAACCGCCGGGCGGCGCCACCGCGATCGCAGGCAGCCGTGGAATTGTGTAAAGCCTGGAGCCGGGCATCAGCCTTTGGCGAAGAATACCTGCAGGCGCTCAAAGCCTATTACCAGGTGTTTTTTACCGAGGAAGAACGGCGCATCCTGCCGGCGCTGGAAAGCGGCCTGGCGGAAGCCCGCCAGTTGGCCCAGAACCTGCCGGTGTTGGAGCTGCTGGAGCACCTGAGCAATGGGGTGAAATCTGAATACTGGGAAACCTCCTCAGAGATCATCCTGGCACCGTCATTCTGGTCCAGCCCGCTGGTTTTTCAGACCCGGCTGGCCGACAATAAGGCCCTGCTGGTCTTCGGCAGCCGGCCCACCGCCCAGACAATTGTGCCGGGCGGCGCCCTGCCCGAAACCCTGGTGGACGCGTTGAAGGCGTTGGCCGACCCGACCCGCCTGCGCATCCTGCGCCACCTGAGCAAGCAGCCGTTGACCCCGAGCGAGTTGGCCCGCCGGCTGCGCCTGCGCCCGCCGACTGTCATCCACCACCTCAACGCCCTGCGCCTGGCCGGACTGGTGACGATCATCGTCCAGGCGGACGGTGAGCGGCGTTACAACCTGCGCCGGGATGTGCTGCAGGATCATTTACAGGAACTACAATCTTTTATCGATCATCCTCGTAATTAACGGAGATTTATGGAGCAATCTTCCTTTGCCGCACGCTTGCGCAGCGTGTTGTTCACTTATGCCGACCGCCTGAAATCCTTTCACCCCAACGCGCGCTTGTACCTGCTCAACGCCATCCTGGCCGGGGCAGCCTTCGGGGTCTACCGCCTGCTGTTCAACTTCTTCGTCCTTAGCCAGGGCTATGATGAAGCCCTGCTCGGCTCCCTGATCACCACCAGCAGCATGACCGCCCTGCTGGTGGCTCTGCCGATGGGCTACCTGGCCGACCGCCTGGGTCGGAAAAAATCGCTGGTGATCGGTAACGCTGCGGTTGTGCTGGCCATCCTGGTGATGGTGCTCTTCCCCTCGGCGGTGATCTTCATCGCCATGAACATCCTGATGGGCGCCGGGCAAAGCCTTTCCGGCGTGACGATGGGACCGTTCCTGATGGAAAATTCCACCGAAAAGGAACGCACCTACCTGTTCAGCTTCAGCTCGGGTCTGCAGATGGCTTCCGGCTTTGTGGGTAACTGGTTGGGCGGTTACCTGCCCACCTGGATGGGCTCCGTCCTGCACGTGGATGCCACCGCCACGCCGGCCTATGCCGCCGCGTTGATCATCGTCGGGGTGGCGGCGGGCTTCGCCATCCTGCCCCTGGCATTCATGAAGACGCCCCGCCTGGATCAATCCCAGCGCTCGCTTTTTGCCCCGCTCTCTTACCTCGGCAGCCACCTGGGCACCTTCGGCAAGCTCGTCCTGCCCATGCTGATCACCTCGATCGGCGCCGGCTTGATCATGCCGTTCATGAACGTTTTCTTCCGCAATGTATATCACCAGCCGGACCACGTGATCGGCTCGATGTTTGCCTGGGGCAGCCTGGCCATGGGCATCGGGTTGATGATCGCCCCGCCGCTGGCCGACCGGATGGGCAAGATCCAGCTGGTGGTGATTACCCAGGCTCTCTCGATCCCCTTCCTGGCCCAGCTCGGTTTTGCGCCAACCTACGCCATGAGCGCGGCAGCCTACTACATCCGCCTGGCGCTGATGAACATGAGCGGCCCGGTCTACCAGACCTTCGTGATGGAGCGGGTGGAACCCAGCGCCCGTGCCACGGTGGCCAGCCTGACCAGCATGGCCAGCAACTTTGGCTGGGCCTTCAGTCCCATCGTCAGCGGCTGGATCCAGGTGCGTTACGGCTTTGGCCCGGCGTTCCTGGCAACAATCGCCCTGTACATCCTGTCCATTTTCTTCTACTGGTATTTCTTCTGGCGCGGCGCGCGGCAGACCACTCCAGCCGCCAGCCAGGTGTAACTTTTGACCGACTGCAGCATCAAAGAGGTTGATATTCAAGTTCAAGGAGCACACCTGACATGGAAATGGTGATTGATTTTCCCGGCGGCGCCCGCGTGGACGCCCATTTTGGCCCCTACACCGTGATGACCGACCAGCCCCCGATGGGCGGCGGCACCGGTTCCGCGCCGACGCCCTTTGCTATTTTCCTCTCATCGATCGGCACCTGTGCCGGGATTTACGTGTTGGGCTTTTGCCGCCAGCGCGGCCTGCCGACCGAGGGCATCCGCATCATCCAGCGCATGCACACCGATCCGCGTACCGGCCTGGTGGGCAATATCGACCTGGAGATCCAGGTGCCGCCGGATTTCCCGGCCAAGTATTACGACGCGTTGATCAATTCCGCCCGCCTGTGCGCGGTAAAGAAACACCTGGAAAACCCGCCGGAGTTCAACATCACCACGAAGGTGGCCAAGTAAATCCCACCCTCACCCCAACCGTCTCCCTTGCAGGGAGAGGGAGATTCCAAAGCACAACAGCGGCCGCAAATGCGGCCGCTGTCGCTTAACCTCTCCCGTTTCCCGACGATCGAGGAGTTACACTTTTTGGGCGATGAAGGTGGCGCCTTCACGCAGGGCCTGGATGTTGAGCGGGAGCAGTCGCTTGTGGCGCTCCGGGGTGTGCCCGGCGATGGCTTTCTCCAGCTCTTCCAGCGGTAGAACAGGCAGATTGGCCAGCAGGGCGCCCAGCAGCACCATGTTGGTCATGCGCTTGTCGCCGATGCGCTCGGCAATTTCACTGGCCGGGATGGAAACGCTGAGGATGCCCGTGCGGGTGACGGGGCGGTTGACCATGGACTGGTTGACCACCAGCACCCCACCAGGGGTCACCAGCGGTTCGTACTTATCCAGCGAGGGCAGGTTGAGGGCGATCACGGCGGCTGGGTTGCGCACCACCGGCGCGCCGATTTCCTCATCCGAGATGATGACGGTGCAGTTGGCCGTACCGCCGCGCATTTCCGGGCCGTAGGATGGGATCCAGGTGGTTTCCTTGCCGTAATCCATGGCTGCGTAGGCCAGCAACTGTCCGGCAAACAAAACGCCCTGTCCGCCAAAACCGGCAATAATGATTTCCTTTTGCATGCTGTTCCTCCCCGCCTAGAACTTGATGGATGTGACCGCCGGGTTGACTTTGAAGTCATTCAGCGGATAATAGGGTACCATGTGCTCTTCCAGCCACTTCTGGCTGTCCTGGGGAGTGAGGCCCCAGTTGGTCGGGCAGGTGGAAAGCAGTTCCACCATGGAGAAGCCCAACCCGCGCACCTGCACTTCAAAGGCCGTGCGGATGGCTTTCTTGGCCAGGCGGATATTCTTGGGGTCGTGCAGGCTGCGGCGGACAACGTACGAGGCGCCGTCCAGCGTGGAGAGCAGTTCCGAGGCGCGGATGGGGTAGCCGGCCGTTTCCACGTCGCGCCCGTTGGGGGAGGAGGTGGTCTTCATGCCGGGCAGGGTGGTCGGGGCCATCTGGCCGCCGGTCATGCCGTAGTTGGCGTTGTTGATGAAGATGACGGTGATGTTTTCACCGCGGGCAGCCGCATGAACGATCTCACCCATGCCGATCGAGGCCAGGTCGCCGTCGCCCTGGTAAGTCAGCACGACCCGGTCGGGCAGGGCACGCTTGACGCCGGTGGCCATGGCCGGGGCGCGGCCGTGGGGGGCCTGCACCCAGTCAAAGTCAAAGTAGTTATAGGCGAAAACCGAGCAGCCAACCGAGGCTACACCAACGGTGCGCTCGCGCAGACCCATCTCGTCGATGACTTCCGCCACCAGGCGGTGAGCCACGCCGTGCGTACAGCCGGGGCAGTAATGGGTGGATACCTCGGTGAAAGCCTCCGGGCGGTGGTAAACCAGTTGTTCTTCCGTTAACTGGAGATCCATTCTAAATCCTTTCTCTGTAAGAACCTATCCGCAGATGACGCAGATAGCGCAGATGGAAATAAATGCTATTTTGGGCCAATCCAATTATTGACCAGGCGTTCATGTTGCAATCTTGCAGCACCAAAGTTCATCACCAATCCGCGCTGCAAACCGGTGGCTTTCAGATAATTAAGCACCTGGGCCGTTTCCACGGTTGTCAGCCGGGACAACGCTTTCAATTCAACCACAATTTCACCATAGCAGATGAAATCAGCACGATAGGAGCAGTTTAGCGGATTCCCTTTAATGGAAACGGGTAAGGCAACCTCCCGGGCAACCTGTATACCCTGCAGCTTCAACTCTATCTCCAAAGCCTCCTGGTAGACGGCTTCCAAAAAACCGCAGCCCAGTTGATTGTGGGCCTCCATCGCAGCGCCAATGATTGCATAGGTCTGCGGATCTTTTTGATCCTTGACCTGCCCTTTCATTTCCAATCTGCGATCATCTGCGTTCATCTGCGGATTTCTTTTCTGTGTTATCTGTGGTTAATTTTTTTATACAGACATCCGGGCCAGCCAGCGGGAACGCGGATCACCTTCGGTGGTCAATGGGCCTTTGGCCAGGCGCTTGATTTCATCCAGGACCTCGTCCGGCAGGGGCATCACGCCGCCCAGGCGGGCGAAGAACTCGATCGGCGTGCGGCTGCCAACGGTCAGGCGCACATCATCCAGCATCTGTCCGCCGTTCATCTCGACGACCAGGATGCCCTGCATGCGCTGAGCCAGCTCGGCCAGTTTCTGGTTGGGGAAAGGCGCCAGGGTGATCGGGCGCAGCAACCCCACCGGGATGCCCTCGGCACGGGCAGCCCGTACGGCGGAAAGGGCCACGCGGCCGGCGGATCCAAAGCCGACCACCAGGAACTTGGCATCTTCCGTGTAATACTCACGGAAGCGCACTTCGTTGGCCTCAATCTCCTGCCATTTGCGCATCCAGCGCAGGTTGGCCTGCTCCTCTTCATCCACTTTGAGGTAGATGGAGGAAAGAAAGTTGCGCTCGCGGCCCTGGGCGCCCGTGGCAGCCCAGGCGGGATGATCCGTCTTGAGCGGTTTCATCGGGGGCAGCTCGCAGGGTTCCATCATCTGCCCGATGCTGCCGTCGGTCAGGATGGCCACGATCGAGCGGTACTTCTCCGCCAGGTCAAAGGCCAGGACGGTCAAATCCACTGATTCCTGCACGGTGGAGGGCGCCAGGACGATCACGTGGTAATCACCGTGGCCGCCGCCGTGCACCATTTGGTTGTAATCGGACTGGGCGGGGGAGATGTTGCCCAAACCCGGCCCGCCGCGCATCACGTTGACGATGACCATGGGCACCTCGGTGCCGGCGATATAGCTCAGGCCTTCCGTCATCAGGGAGATGCCCGGGCTGGAGGAGGAGGTCATCACGCGCGTCCCGGTGCAGGCTGCGCCGTAGACCATGTTGATGGCGCCCAGCTCACTCTCGGCCTGGACGAAAGCCCGGCCCAGTTCCGGCATGCGCCGGGAAAGATACTCAAGCAGCTCTGTCTGGGGGGTGATGGGATAGCCAAAGTACGCCTTCAAACCGGCGCGGACTGCGGCTTCAGCCACTGCTTCATTGCCCTTCATTAACTCTCTTGCCATGCCATCCTCCTAGGTTATCGGCCGCTCTTTGCGCGGCTGTTCACGATACACGGTGATGGCGGCTTCCGGGCAAACAACAGCGCAGATGGCGCAGCCGGTGCAGCCTTCGGCAAACAGGTAGGCCGGGTGATAGCCTTTGGGCGTCAGACGGTCTTCCGCCAGGGCCAGGACGTGCTGCGGGCAGGCGCCCACGCACAGGTCGCAACCCTTGCAATACTTTTCATTGACTTCGATCCGTCCCTTTACGGGCATTCGATCCTCCTGGAAATGAATTGGGAGAACTTGGACAATATCTGTCAATATAATCCGCTTAAATATTATCATCCTTTTGGCGGTATGTATCTAGTGTCAACTATCATACAGCCGGATTTACATTATTCTTGAATCCGACGAAACTGGCAGGTTTGAACATGGGGTTTAAGCCCTGTTGAGTACAATTTTCAGAAATTCCCAGGATTTTTGAAAACTATCCGGGTGAGCTTCATCACAAGCGTTTCTTTTCATTAAAAATCTTTTTATTTGACTTTCCCCCCGGAAACGATTAATATAACCATACTTATCCGAATTTCTCCCCGCCCGGCGGGGTTTGCTTTGCACTGGAGATTTCTACCATGGCCCTGGATCGTTTTGGACGACACATTCGCTACCTGCGCATTTCCCTGACCGACCGCTGCAACTTGCGCTGCGTGTACTGCATGCCGGAGGACATGACCTTCCATCCGCGGGCCGAGCTGATGACCGATGAGGAGTTGATCCAGCTGGTGCGCCTGTTTGCATCGCTGGGCTTCGACAAGTTCCGCCTGACCGGCGGCGAGCCCACCGTGCGCCCGGATGTGGTTGGCATCGTGCGCGGCATGGCCGAAATTCCCGGCGTGCGCAGCCTTTCGATGACCACCAACGGCGTGCTGCTGGGCAAACTGGCCGCGCCGCTCAAGGCGGCCGGGCTGGAGCGGGTCAACGTCAGCCTGGATACGCTGGACCCGGAGCACTTCCACCGCATCACCCGCTGGGGCAAGTTTGAGCAGGTCTGGGAGGGCATCCTGGCGGCCGAAGCAGCCGGACTGACGCCGATCAAGCTCAACGCAGTGGTGGTGCGCAGCTATAACGATGACCAGGTGGCCGGCCTGGCCCGCCTGACGCTGGAGCACCCCTGGCAGGTGCGCTTCATCGAGATGATGCCCTTTGCCGGGGCAACCGAGCTGCAGCAGAAGCAGGTGGTGACGATGGCCGAGATCCAGGAGCGCATCCAGGCGGAGGTGGGGCCGCTGGCGCTGCAAAACAGCGGCAAGCTGGACGGCGAGGCGATGATCTACAAACTGCCGCAGGCGCAGGGCGAGCTGGGCTTCATCTCCTCGGTGACGCTGCCCTTCTGCGCCGGCTGCAGCCGCTCCCGCCTGACGGCCGACGGCCACCTGCGCCTGTGCCTGCTGCGCGAGAAGGAAGTGGACCTGCTTTCCCCGCTGCGCGGGGGCGCCTCGCTGGAGGAATTGCGCCAGTTGATCCTCGATGGCATCTGGAACAAGCCGTGGGGCCACGGCCTGGCCGAGGGCGAGGTGGCGCTCAACCGGGTGATGAGTGAAATCGGCGGGTAAAACCGCAACCACAGATATCACACATCGTCCCCGTTAGGGGAGATGACACAGATAGTAAACCTCATCCGCAGATAAAAAACTGAGCCGTGCGGCTCAGCTTTTTATCTGGGTAAATTTCCGGTTACACATCCGGATAGGTCATGCGGTCTTCCAGGTTCTTGATCGTTTCACGCTGGCGGTGGATGATGTTGTTGACTACATCCCCCAGCGAAATCACACCAATGAGTTCATCACCCTCCACCACCGGCAGGTGGCGGACGCGCTTGTGCGTCATCAGCGCCATGGCCTCCTCCACCGTCTGGTCTGGGTGGACGGTATAGACAGTGGCTGTCATGATCTCCTTCACCAGCGTCTCGCGGGAGGTCTTGCCGGCCAGCACCACCTTGCGGGCGTAATCCCGCTCGGAAATGATGCCCACCAGGCGCTCATGCTCCAGTACCACCAACGCACCCACATCCTTATCGGCCATCAGGCGTAGAGCCTCCAGGACGGTCGCATTCGGGTCAATCATCCACACATCCCGGCCTTTAACTTCCAATATATGGCGGATCGTATTCATAACCAGGTACCTCCTGTCGGATTGATTTTAAGATCCAGTTTGATTCTAGACTCAATCAGTGGGGTTTTGCAAGTCCCAATCCAAAGATGTGACTTGCAAAAGCTATCCAGTTCTGTCTCATCCCAAGGAGAAAACCTGCCTTCGCCAGACAACTTTTCTACCTGGATAGATAAGGGAAAAACAAGGCATAAAGCACACTGGCGACAATGCAGGTAACCAGCATCACTGGCAACCCTCGCCGATTCCATAGCTTTGAGGTAATCGGCGTGTGTGTACGTTCAGAGATCCCAGCCACCACGATATTGGCGGTCGAGCCAATGATTGTGCCGTTGCCGCCAAAACCCGCTCCAAAGGCAAGCGCCCACCATAGCGGCTGCACGTTGATCCCCCGTATGGCCAATCCCTGCAATACCGGGATCAGAGCAATCGTGATTGGAACATTATCAACAAAAGCCGAAAGCGCAGCGGAGAACCAGAGCAATACCAACCCAAACAAGACTGGAGGGATTGAATCCAACTTTTCCAGCAAAGCTACCAGGCTGGCAAGAACTCCGGAAGCCTCCAATCCGCCCACCATGATAAACAAGGCCGCAAAAAATATCAGCACACTCCAATCAATCCGCTTCAATGTATCATGGATGTTTGGACGAATCCAGACCAAAGCCACTGCAGCTGCAGAAAGCGCGATAAAGGCCGGTTTCAAGTGCAGGATCTCCTCCAAAAAGAACAGCACAATGGCTGCCAACAGCACAAGCAACACCCGCCTGGCAGTCCGGGGATCATCCAAGGACTCGTGCGGGTCGAGCTTTAAAATGGCCTCCGTATTTCGGATACGAACCGCCAGTTCCTTCCGGAACAAGAATCGCAATACAGCCAGCGCAGCCAGCCAGGCTACAAAAACAATGGGCAGGGAATGGGTCAGAAACGTATTGAACGAAAAACCTGCCGCGGAAGCAATCAGAACATTGGGAGGATCGCCGATTAGAGTAGATACACCTCCCGTATCCGAGAGCAGCGCTTCCGCCATCAAATATACAGTGGGATTGATGCCGAGGATTTCACAAATCAGGATGGTGACCGGCGCAATTAATACCACCGTGGTTACATTATCCAGGAACATTGAAACCAGCGTAGTCATGGCGCCTAGTAGAACCAGGAGCCTCACAGGGTGCCCGCGCGAGATGCGTCCGGCCCAGACTGCCAGGTATTGGAAGAAGCCGGTCGGTTCCAGCAAAGCCACAAGCAACATCATTCCGAATAGCAAACCGAGGGTGTTGAAATCCACCGTGCCGATGGCCTGCGTTTCATCATAGAAATGCAGGATTTTTCCGAGGCCGACCATCAGGCCTGCACCCATTAAAGCAGTAATCGTACGGTTGAGCTTTTCAGACAGGATCAACCAAAGGCAGGTGATGAAAATGAGTGAGGCGAGGATTTGAATAAGCATGTGATCAGGAATGTCCGTGTTTCCAGTTTGAGAGGATCGCAGTACCGATGTCCACCCGCGAAGCAATCCCAACTAAAATATGGCTGGCAGAAACAACCGGCAAATCATACAGGTCATGTTTGAGCATCAAGGCATAAGCGCGCAGCAATCCGCACGTCTCTTCAACGCAGGTGATCGGCTGCATGACAGCGGTCACCAATTGATCCAGCTCCTCGGGTGTCGGCCGGGTCGTTTCCACGGCCCCAAAATCATGCACAAAATCCAGGTCGGGCAATAGGTTGAAAAAGTCCGGCAGTTCCAGGGTCAACAAATCGGCGAGGCGAACCACGCCAATCGGTTGACCCTGTGGATCAACTACCGGTAGCACACCAATGTGTCGCTCAACAAATACAACCGCGGCCTCGCGAATGGTCGCAGTGGATGCGATAAAAAACACATTACGCTTCATGCAGTCGCGGATTGCCATAAATCTTCCTTTCCTGGCGACAAGATATTGTTACTGCACCGGTGAGCCCTTGCTGCGTCCCATCCAGCGCAAATCTTCGATTTTTCCAAAGTACTGGCGGAAGATACGATAGTAGAGTAATTCCTCTTTTGAATTCAAGATCCAGCCGTTGGACAGGGTTCGTTCGCGGGCAAAATCACCATCTGTAATCTTCTCTTCAGTGTATTGCGCCAAAATTTCTTCAACCCCGGAGCCCTGCCAAAACTTGGCCTTGGGACGATTGACGATTGCAGCGGGGAGGATATCGACCACCGCCTGGCGCAGGATCCATTTTTCGACACCGTGGTCGAGTTTATATCTCAAAGGGATTCGCAGGGCATAATCGAATACCTCCGGCTCCAGGAAGGACACATGGGCTGTGGTGCCAAAAGCGGAGGCGCAGCGGTCTACGCGTTGCAGGGCCGTGTTATGCAGACGGGAGGTAATATCGATTAATTCATCAGGTAAGCGGACCGGATCAAGCTTTTTCAGATAGGTGTACCCGGCAAACAGTTCATCCCCACCTTCGCCGGAAAAAACGGCCGGTACATAATCAGCAGCCAACTCGGCCACCAGGTAATTCATAATGCTTGAACGCACCAACCAGGCATCGAATGACTCCAGGTGGTAGATGACATCCGGTAGAGCTTTAACCAGGTCCTCCAGTTTCACCAGGCGGACATGATGGACCGAGCGGATTGCTTCAGCCACGATTTGGGCGTGGACCACGTCGGTAGAGCCGGCGAAACCGGCGGTGAAGGTGTGAAGTGGTCCAAGGTAAGTGTGGGCAATGGCAGCCAGTACGCTGGAATCGAGCCCACCGGACAACCAGGAACCGACATTGCCGGATTCCGCCGCAATTTTTATAACCGTTTCCAGCCTGCGCCGTAGTTCCCGGGCAATATTTACTGGTTCATCCTCCACCGGGTCCTGCTTGACAAGTTGAAAATAGGTCTCAAAACGATTTCCGTCAAACCCGGAGCCGGGTGGAAGCTCAAACACATTCCGGGTGATGGTCATCAATCCCTTTACCTCTGAGGCAAAACACAGCGCACCTTCACCGGTCCAACCGTAATAAAGGGGGGCTACACCCACCGGATCGCGTTTCAGCAGGAGGCGATCTCCCTCCGCCAGGGCAAAATGACCATCGCCAGTACCATCCAGTGCGATATGAGATTGAGTTAATTTATCAAGATTCGCCGCCTGGTCTTCTGACCAGACCCCGCCCAGTGTGGCAACACCTGTTTCGAGGATGCGAATGTTTTGGCCGCGGTGACTCATGGCCTCCAACATACTGCGCACCTTTTCCGATTGCCCCGGACGGGCGATTCCTGCAATTCCACTCATTAGTCTTTTCTCCTTTCACTTTCGTTTCGTTCTAAAATCCGACCAGAAGGTATGTCGGGGCGGTTGGGGAAAAACACCCTCTTCTGCACTCTGCAATTCCTCCACCGTCAGGAAGGCCCTGGGGAAGAAGCGGTGGATGATGCCGGTCACCGCGGGCAGGTCCTTGCGGTTGATCACGGTGAAAATAACCGAGACCGGCCCGGCGCTGCCTTCTCCTTCCAGGCGGGTGACGCCAAAACCGGCGTCGTGCAGCACCCTGACCAGGTCGGAGGTATCCTGCGGCAGGAAAGTGCGCACGATCAACTTGCCAATCGCCAGGCGGCCTTCAACCCACATGCCGACGTAGTTGCCGGTGGCAAAGCCGGCGGCATAACCCAGGTAGGCTGCCAGGTTGTGCGCTCCGCGCATGATCTGGCTGACCGCCACGATCCAGACGAAGACTTCCACAAAGCCGAGCAGGGGAGCCAGGTTCTTCAGCCCGCGGGAGATGAAGATGATGCGGATGGTGCCCAGGGTGACATCCACCACGCGGGCGAAGAAGATTAAGACCGGCAACCAGACTTCGGGCAGGGATTGCATAAAAGCGTCCATCCACACCTCTTATTTGGAGATTTGTCACTGCGAGGAACGAAGCAGTCTCCGATATATTAGGAGGTGGCTTCGCTCCGCTCGCCATGACAATATCGTTTCGCCGGAGGCGCACTTCGTGTACATTGATCACGCCTGCGGGTGTGTGAGAGATTATTTGGAGAGGCCGTTCAGTTCGCGCTCACCGGTGGTGACGTACTCGGTCAGCTCCGAAACGCTCAAATCCTTGATGCCCAGCTTATCCAGCGTACGGCCGCGGCGCCAGTAATCCGTGCGGTGGACAATGCAACCCAGGCGGATCATGGCATCCATACCGTTGACCGAAACCCCGTAGCGCTGCCCGAGGGCCGCCATCGGCACCAGGCTCATCGGCACGTCTTCAAAGATGTAGCGGTGGTTGAGGGAGGTGGGCGCGGTGATGCCGTAATAGCCGGGCTGGTTGTGGATGGCCTCGTTGAGATCCTCGCCGGTGACGTTGTAGGCCAGGGCCAGCCACTCCATGGCCGTGCGGGCGCGGATGCCAATGGCCGAGGCCACCGTCACCCGCTCGCGGTCCAACACCTCCAGCACGCGCGCCACTGAGGGGGTGACTCCTTCGATGTAGAACTCGAACTCGCCGTGGGTGGATTCGATCCGCCCGGCGTTAAGCAGGGTCAGGGCCGGGTGGAAGATGGCGCCCATGTTGTTCATGCCGGTATTTAACACATTGATCCCGTCAATGAATTGAGGGAAGACGGGATGAACGGCATCCAGCACCTCTTTGGTCTTGATGGAAGGCAGGGCGGCCAGCGGCACGGCCTCCTTGATGCGGAAGATGTGCGCCTGGGCCGGGCCGTCGGAGCGGCTGGCGTAGATGAATGTCTCGGCCTCGGCCAGGATGATCTGGGCCTTGCAGCCGTTGGCGCGCAGCACGGCGTCGAATTCGATGGCGCCGCAGGTACGGCCGGGATGCAGGATGACGATCTGGCCGTCCTTCAGGTGGGGCGCTGCGGCGCGGGCGATATCGGCATGGGCCGAGGAGGGCACCACCACCATGATGATCTCGGCGTCCTTGATCGCCTCCCCTATGTCGGAAGTCACAACAGCAACGCGGCCAAAGCCGCGCGGAGCGCCGGGGTAGCTGTCCAGGTCTATGCCGCCGCGCCGGGCGATGATCTCGATGTGGCTGTAGGTGCGGTTGTAAAGCGTCACCCGGCGGCCTTCCAGGGCCAGATGGGCGGCCATGGCTTTGCCGCCATGTCCGGCGCCGATGACGGTGAAATTCATCATTTCTTTCATGTTACCTCCTGATATTTATTAACGCGGATTTGCACGGAAAACACGGATTTTCACGGATTATTTTACGAAAAACTACAAGAATTCCGCCAGGCGGAGATGCTCCGGCAGGACAGCGCCGGATTCATCCACCACCTGGCAGGCGCCGTTGACGATGCGGGTGCGGATGTTGCCGCGCCCGAACGGGTTGTTCTTCAACTGCGGCGCATCCAGGATTCCCGCAGTGACGGCGCGGGCCAGCACCTCCGGGTCGGTCAGCGGATCGGTATCCCGATCCCGACCCAGGTTGCGGACGGCCTGCAGGGTGACCTGAGCTTCAGCCACCAGGTCTGCCTTGCGCTGCTGGATGAGCGGGTCGGCGGTCAGATCCGGCGCACCGCGCAGGACGTTCTCCACCACCCGGCGGGCCATCGCAGCCGCCTCGATCACATCCTCTGCAGTGGCGGCGTGATCGGCCTCGGTATGGCCAACAATGTGCAGGATATGCGGGCGGAGCGCCATTTGCACGTAAATGCTGGCGGCCAGGTGGGCCCGGGCGGCCGGCAAATCCAGCGGATAGCTGAGCAGCCCGGTGCGGGTCTGGCGCCAGATGCGGAAACTGGCATCCGCCAACGGCTCGATCAGCTCCAGCACGGCCAGCATTTTGGCCAGGTCCATCGCATCGGCAAGCCCGGGCGGGCTGTTGAACATGAGCTGGGCGATGTAATCCCGCACGCCAAAGGCGCGGGCATTGTAGGCGGAAAGGTAGGCGGAAACCACGCAGACGACATCCGGGGCGTCGCGCATGCCCCAGTGATGCGGCTCGTTCAGTTCCACCGGGATGCCGCGCTCGCCGTACCAGGCCATCACCTTTTGGTGCTCGGCCAGCGAGCCGGCCAAATCCCACGGCCCGCGCCCGTCCATCTGGTTGAACCAGAAGAGCGGGATGGCGCACCAGGCATTGCCAATGGTCTCCACGTACATCTCGGCCAGGCGGATGAAGTCATCCGTGCCGGAGTAGGTGCGCATCAGGGGGAAGTTGCCCGCCCGGCTGGCCTGGAAGAGGGCGGAGTAATCCGCAGCGGAGCGAACCGGCACGCCGCCCGCCCCGCGCCGGCGCGGATTCTGGCGCTCGGGGTGGAAGAAATTCTCCTGGGCATCCTGGTCGATGCCGAGCGAGATCACATCCAGGGCGCGCGCCTCGGCGATGCGGCGGATGCCGTCCAGCGTATCGGCCATGGTGGGCAGGCCAAAATGGTGGCGGAAGAGCGGGTAGGGCGCCTTCCAGCGGATGCGCTCCACCAGGGAGTGCGGAATTTCCTCGGCGCCGCCCTCCGCGGCGCTTTCACCGCGCAGGAACTGCAGCACCTCAACATCCGGCTGGCTGCCGTCGAAGACCGCCTCGAAGAAACCGCTGGTGCGGGCGCGTTCGGCCACCGGCGGCGTGCCGCCAAAGGCAAAGCGCACCCCGGCGGAACGCAGCTCGTCCGCAGCCTCGGCAAATTCACCCAGCAGCCGTTCGCCGGTTTCCGGGGTTAATCGATAAGAAACGCCGACCAGGTCCGCCTTTTCCCGGCGGGCAGCGGCGATCACTTCCTCCACCGGCACCGCCGGCCCGAGGAACACGGTTCGCCATCCGGCCTGTTCGGCCAGGCGCAAAAAATTAGTTACTCCCGCCACGTGAACACACTCCCCCAGTGCAGCGGCCACAACTGTTTTCATTTTTCCTCCATTCCTGGTCAGGCTTTTACTCCCACACCTGCACTGGAGGGACGCTCCAGCAGGCGGGGCGCAAAGATGACCTGTTCTGCAACTACTGGTTCGCTGCGTACAGCGGCAACTAAAAGGCATACCAGCGTGCGGGCAATGTCATAAACGGGCACGTCCTGGGTGGTCAGCGGGGGATTGGTGTACAAGGCTTCGCGCACACCGTCGAACCCGGTCACCGCAACATCCCGTCCGCTGGATAGGTTGTGATCTTCCACAGCCCGCAAGGCACCAAACGCTGTTTCATCGTTGATGCAGATCAGCGCATCCGGGTGCTCCGGCAGGCTCAGCATCTCCAGGGCTGCCTGGTAGCCACCCTCGCTGGTCAGGTCGGTCACAGCCAGCCATTCCGGGCGCAACTCCAGGCCGGCTTGCAGCACACCGGTCACAAAACCGCTCTGCCGTTCATACTGGATGACCGATTCCAACGGCCCGCCGATATAGGCCAGGCGGGAGAAACCCGCCCGGACCAGATGGCGAACCAGGTCCTGGAAAGCCTCGCGGTTATGGGTGGTGACATGCGGATATTTCACTCCGTCCTGCGAAAGTTCCAGGCCGGAAAAGGGCACCTGGTTGGCCGCCAGGAATTGGACCCGCCAATCTTGCAGGCGCACCCGGTTGATCACCAGCCCATCCACCTTGTTGCCCAGCACCCAGCTCCGATATGCATTTTGCTCGGCATCCGTCCCAGGCGCTGCCGTGGTGATCAGCAGGTCAAACCCCTGGGCGGCGGTTTCATCACCCAGCCCCTCGATAAACTCGGAGTAAAAAGGTTCCGCAAAGCGCGGCGCCGAGACCGGCAGGATGAAGCCCAGCGTATCACTGCGCTTGCGGCGCAGCTGGCGGGCAGCCCGGTTGGGAACATAGCCCATTTCGCGGGCGGCTTCCTCCACCCGACGGCGGGTCTCCGGGGAGATATCCGGGTAGCCATCCAGGGCGCGCGAGACGGCGGCGATGGACAGGTTCAATTTCCGGGCGATATCACGAATGGTGATGGGCATTAAGCTTTCCTTAAACGTTTTAGTAAATTAATTATAAACGCAAATTGGATTGTTTTCAAGGCAGAATGAACAGAGCTGGTCTGTTCAGCCAGGTGTAAAAAAATTGGCCACTTCAGCCACATGAACATACTCCCCCAGCGCAGCGACTAGAACTGATTTTTTGTTGACCTCCTTGTTTGTCGTTGCCATCCAAACCGGATGGGCAGCTCTAAAGGGGGGCGATGAAACTTCAACGCTCTTCTCCAAGCGTCAAACCATTATAACGAAGAATAGGTGAAAGAGTCGAGACGATTGAGAGAAACACCAGATGATCCAACACGTTCGAGCGGCTATTGTCTACGCAATAATAGTTTGTATAATTATGATTAATATTTGTACCTTTTTTCACAGCCCCCTTGGAGAGGTCAAAATGAAGAAACTGCTCTGGTTGACTCTTTTGTTAATCTTTTCGCTGCAGGCCGCCTGTAATAAAACCACATCGCCAACCCTGCAACCAACCACCCCGGTTCCTGCAATCACCTCACCCAGCGCTACAGTGGAACCATCCGTACAATCCACTGCCACCCGCGAGCAGGTTAGCACCCAAACCGCTACTCCAAACAAGCAGCCCACTCTGACGTTGGCGCCGCAAGCAACGAGCGCCCCCACCCTGAAACCAACAACCATGGCTCAACAGTATCCAGGCCTGGGTCCTATCGCTGCCGTCTACGACGGATCAGACCATGAAATCACCGTGCTGAACTTGGACGGCTCCACCAAACAGACCTTTTTTTCGGACTACGGTTCCAGCACGGATATTGAATACCATTTATCCTGGTCGCCGGATGGGCAATATATCACCTTCAACAAAACAAACTATGATGATATTTACATCCTATCAGTGGTGGATAAGACGGCCGTCAATATTACCCAAACCGAAGATGCCTTTGAGTTTGATCCAACTTGGTCGCCAGACGGCGATTGGATAGTCTTTACCTACCTGGCGAAAGATAAAAACACCCAGGAAGTGGGAGTGATCCGGCCGGATGGAACCGGCAAGAATATCCTGGTGGAATGTGAAACGTTTTGCACCGTTCCTAGTTGGTCCCCAGACAGCCAGTACATTGCTTTTTCCAAGCAAGACCAGATTTATGTGATGCGGGCAGATGGCAGCGACCTGAAAGCCCTGACTCACAATGCCGTTAACCAGGCCCCCGCCTGGTCACCGGATGGCAAAACCATCGCCTTTATTCGCTCGCTCAGTTATTATGACAGCCGGTATCTTTACCTGATGAATTCCGATGGCACCTGGCTACGCGCCCTGACTGGCGAGGGAAGTGATGTCTCAAACTATGTTTCCTGGTCGCCAGACAGTAAATATATTGCCATGCGATATGCACCCAAAGATGGTGGCATGGGGCTGTACATCGTCAATGTGCAAACTAGAGAGATTAAAAACCTAGCAGGCGGCAACTTTTTTGCTCCGGCCTGGTACCCTATAATTGGACCGATGAATGAAGAATCTGGCGAAGAAACACCTGTAGCCCGGCAGGATTGCACCAACGGCTGGACGCGCTTGAAGGCCGGTGGGCAAGCCAAAGTGCTGGGTGCACCGACCGATCCCCCCAACCGGGTGCGCTCCGCGCCGGAAAAGGCCAACAACCTGATCGGCGAGGTGTACCCGGGCAGCATCCTGCAGGTGCTGGAAGGCCCGGTCTGCGCCAGCGGCCTGGTGTTCTGGAAGGTACAATCCGAAAGCATCCCCGGCGGCTCCGGCTGGACGGCCGAAGGGGATGGATTGGAGTTTTACCTGGAGCCGTACGGGCCGTAATAATAATCCTTGGTAGGGGCGACCCGGTGGGTCGCCCCTACGGAAGATTCACACCTCAAACGCCATCAATGGAATCAGCATCTCCTGCGGGGAAAAGCCGCCGTGGCGGGCGAGCATGCTGTTTTCCTTGCGCATATCCCGGTAGAAGTAATCATCCCCCTGCGGGATGACCAGCCAGTCACCCAGGCGTTCCGCCACGCGTTGATACGCCGGTAGCGGGCCAAACAGACCCTTTGCCAGGGCCTCCGCGGAGTTCAGCAGCCGGAAGCGTCCCGGCCAGGCTCGGTCGATATATTCCCGCACGGCCTCCTCGTGCCCCGGGTGGACGTAAAGGATGGGCAGGCGCCCCTCGCCGGTGGGCAGCATGGAAAGGTGCTCCAGGAAGGCCGGGTGGCGCTTCAACTCCAACTCCGGGCGGATGGGGGTGGGCATCAGGCCGTGATCGGCTGTCACCAGCACCAGGCTGCGCCCCGTGGAGATGGGTGAGAGGCGGCGCAGAAAACGGTCAAAACCCTGGCTAAACGTGGCAAATTCCATCGCCACGCGTTCATCCTGCGGGGTGTAGCGGTGGCTGAGCTCATCCACATCACCCCAGTAGGCATAAACATACTTGCGCTCCGCCCGGCGGAAGTGGAGCAGTGATTCCAATGATACCCACAGGTCGGACAGGTTACGGAAGGGGTTCACCTCCGCCCCGCGCAACAGCATGGTGGAAAGCCCGGAGCGGGCTATGGACAGGTGCTGGAAGGCATAGGAGGAGATATCCGCCTTTGCCAGGTGCTCGCCCAGCACACCGACCGGCAGAAAATCCTGCGCCAGGAAGCCCGCCCGCGCCAGTCCGCCCACATCCCCGGCGTAACTGGCTGCCGAGTGGCTGATCATATTGGCGGTCAGTTGATATTCCTTGAGGTACTGCTCGTAGGCCAGCACGCCGTGCTGCGCAGGCGCGGCAGCCGTCCACAGGCTGGTGAGCGCAGCGCTGGTGGTGGACAGGGCGATGCTGGTCAGCGGCGCCAGCAGGCCGTTTTCCAGCAGGCGCGGCCAGGCATCCAGGGCCGGGAATTCGCGGCTCCACTCGCCCACCAGGCGCGGAAAATCCAGCCAGCCCAGGCCGTCCACCAGGAAGAGGACGACCGTCTGATATTCCGCCTGCAGGCGGCCGAGGATGCGGGCGTCCAGCGGGGGCAGGGCCGGCCCTGGCACGGGATCTGCGCCAAGCCAACCGGGGATGCTGGCCGGGATGTTCGCCAGGGACAGGCCGGCGTAGCAGGGCTGAATCAGCCCTTCGCCCAGGTGCAAGCCGGGCAGGCGGTGGGATTGCAATTGGGGCAGGATTTCGGCAGTCAAATCAGGCATGGTTAAATCCTTTTGTTAATACAAATCTTCACCACGGAGGACACGGAGGTCACTGAGAAATCATTTTTAAGATCCATCCGTGATCATCCGTTCTTTTCCGTGTAGATCGGTGGTAAAGAATAAATCAAAACTCTTTCTGAAACCCAACTATACCCCAATTATTGCTATAATTATTCGATCATTGGTGTTAAATGATCGATTGCCTGTAATAATTCTCCTCCGCGATCTCCGTCACCTCCGTCTCTCCGCGGTTAATCTTTTCCACAGGAAAAACCCATGCGCCGCCTTGTTTTGACCTGGAACGATGTTGATAAGCT
>CAYOOA010000023.1:0-14670 GCA_964405455.1 uncultured Anaerolineaceae bacterium
CGCCAGGATTTCCAGAAAGCTCACCGCGGTTTTCATGAGGCCCTGCAAAGCTTGCGCCAGGCACTGCGTGATTACCGTTCAAGCCACAAATTGCCGGCTGGCTCTCCAGAGGCTTAGTCCTGTCCTGGATTAAATCAAAACCGGGTGGTCAGTAGACCACCCGGTTTTACAATTTAGCAGATTATCCCTGGATTTACATTCTGCGGCTCACGGAGCCTGGATCGCCGCCACCAGTTTTTGAATTGAATACAGGTCGCCACGCGCCCAGGGCCGGTCAATCCAGGCGGAGAGTTGAGCCTGGCTTTGGCCAACTATATATGCCTGCGCCAGGAAGTGTGACCAGGCAGCCTGGGGAGCGATGAATGAATTTTCATAACCCTCACCGTGAGTTCCAGCGCGAGTCAGGTACCACCAACGCAGTCCATTGCCTGATTCCTTGGAAAGCAGGTAGGTCTGTGCAGATCCACCAAGCTGCTCACGCAGGTAAAGGCCGACTTCGGGGGTCATCCCGTAAAACACCGGGACGTAAAAACCGGTCGTCAGGTTTGGCGGATCAGGATACTGAGTCTCTGCGCGGGTTCTAAAGGTGTCAAAGCTCAATCCGGCTTGGAATCCCGCCAGGGCGGCAGCCGCGCCGCTGTTGTAATCGCTCGTATAGCCGAAATGGGCCGCCATACGGGCAAAGCCAATCGCCCCGGCAATATCTGCGTAATAATACATGGAATTTTTACGCTGGTTGAAGACAGCAACAACATCACTCCAGTGCGACTGAGCATAGCTCCAATCTCCGGTGTTCTTGGACCACAACCATAGGCCGTAAAGGGTACCCAGGTTGACTCCCGGCGGCGGCCAGTTATTCAGTGAATTCCGGAATGGCACATCAAAAGATTCGCGCGCCACTCCCTGTTTTAACCAGGCGTTCTCCCCCCAGGGAAGGTCTTGCAGGGTTGGATAGCGGTTCATTTCCGCCTGCATATAGGTTTTGGCTGCCTGCTTCTGCGTATCCGTCAGGTACGGGTAGGCCAACGCCATGGTATATAACAACTCGCCCGGGTCGAACCAGTAGGCATTCCCGGTCGCCCCGTAGGTAATTTCTGGAATACATGGCGTCGGGCTACAAGGATTGGTGGTGTTGTACGGCCATACCTGGGAGCGTGTGTATCCACGCTGCAGGAAGAAAGGCATCAGGTGGTCCCCCGCCGAGGTGATGGCCGCCACCTGGCTTTGCAATTGCTGCACCAATGCTGCCGGGGGATTCGGATCGGGGGTTGTTAAATCCAGGGAGACGTAATCCGTCAATGGCCGCCCCATCACCGTTCCATCAGGAGCGGCCGGGATTTCTGGATCGCTGGCTGCCTGGCTGCCCAGATACACCTTCGTGGCTGCACAGCTGGACCCGGTCTTCTTCGAAATACCGGCCAGCCCGGCCTCGATCACCCGCCAGTAAAGCATATTATTGGCGATCACCAACCCACCGCGCTGGTTGCCTTCTGTCACACGCGGTTGCGGGAATGGATAGGCTGTACCGCCGTTCATTGGGAAAAATGGGTTGTCGGTGCCCATGCCGCATTGCCCGCCGCATTCCGGCCAATCGTTGGAAACTGCACCTACATGCACCAGGTCCCCATTGGAAAGGTTCACGCCACCCAACCGCTCCCAATTATCCACCCACAGCATGTTGCCACCCAGGCTGAGCATGGACGGTTCATCGGAAGTCATCCGGAATTGCGCCACACCTGAGACAGGTTCACTTGATGTCAGGCCGGTGATATCCAGTGTGCTCAGGTTCAGGATGCCCAATTCAGCATCATAACGGGTCGTTACGTGGCCGGTGCCGCTGTCATTCTGGATGCCGTGCCTGGCCCGATAGGTCACATAAACCGTTCCATTGGAGCTAACCACCGGTGTATTGGGAATATCGTTATTCCCGTAAGTGTACAGGATCGGCACCGTCCCCAGGGAGGCACCGGTTGAGGTGTTCAAAACAAAGAATGTCTGTTTGGAGGGATTTTGGTTTAAATAAGCCAGGATGCGCGAGCGCACCCCGTTCCAATCAGCGCTCCAGCTGGAAAGAAGGGGCTGGAAGGAACCGCCATTATAAGTTCCATCCATCACGTCATCACCTTCCTGCAGAAGGAGGGTGAAATTATAGTTGGGCTGGGAGCGATAGATCACCTTGTCTCCCACCACAACCGGGTAACGATCCGCCAGGCTTGCACCCTGCAAGCGGGTCCGCCAAAGCTGTACGCCGTCAGTCGCACGTACGGCGATAGCTTCGATGGATTCGCTACCGAAGAAGACGGTCAGTTCATCTACACTAAAGGTCGGCGAGGTGAGAATGGCGGCCCCTGCCTGGAACTGCCAGGAGATCCCCCCACTCAATGGATCAATTGCAGAAAGTATTCCATTGGAAGACGCCACCACCACCCGTGAGTATTTAGTGGAAACCAGGGGGGCGGTCACGCTGGGTCCGGTATAGGTCTGCCAGAGTTTCCCGCCGTTGGTGGCATTCAAGCCGTAAGTGTATCCATCATAAGAGCTGAAGATGACCACGCTTCCAGCTACTGCCCCAGTATTTCGGATCGGGCCGCCAGTTTGAAACTGCCAGAGAGCAGCCCCGGTGTTTGCATCCCTGGCGTAAATAACCCCATCCATCCCACCGACAAAGAGCCGTCCGCTGACAACCACCGGCTGCGCTCGCGAAGCCATGGGCGCTTCATACCACTTCCAGGTATAGCAATAAGGACCATCCACCTGGGTGGGTGAGGCGCTGGAACGGGCAGCGTCGTGGCCTAATTGTGGCCAATCGCTGCTGGACACCGGCGTGAAAGGAGCGGTCATGATAGTCGGCAGATATATTTTGATTGTCCCGGTCGTTGCGTCGGTGGTGGGGCCTTCACCCTCGGCATGGACGCCGATGGTGTTGGTGAGTAACACCAATATCAACAACAAGCTCAGCCAGGCAAATCGGGAGATAGGATGCATGGTTTTCATTAATCACCCCAGACGATGGTTAATTTGGGGCGTCCGGCTGCATTCCAGTCGCCAGTATTGGAGCTGATGAAATATTTACCGCTGTCCATCCAGTTATCACTGGAATAGAGGACCAGGTTCACCGGTTTTCCGGCAGCATAGGCGGCGGTCACCGCCGTGGTAACATCCCAATTGTTCGGAATGCCCGGAAAACCCGTGTTCGGTGGCGGGGAGTTCACCCAGGCTTGAGTAATATACTTATCCACGTAAGGTGCATTGTTCCAGGTAATCGTGGATTCATTCCAGGTTTGATTAAGGGAATAGATGTGAATCAGTGAGGCATGTTCCTGACCGGCCACACCGGAGTTTCCAAAGACATACATGGTGAGTGTGGCTGAGAGAATCCGCTTCCCGGCCGGGACCTGGTTCAGCGGGAAGGCAATATACACCTTGGAAAAACAAGGCCAATCAGCCACATTACCCTGGTTCTGGATATTGAAATCCGAAAGCACCGGGTTATAGAAAATCTCGTTGGTATCCCCCCAGGTTCCAAAGAAACTGGTTCCTGCACCGCACTGGGAGGATCCGCCGACCGAGGCATCCGATACCGTTGCTCCGTTCACCCCCTGGCTGATGATTACACTACCGGTAGGGTTGATTGAGGTTGGTGTTGTGGATGGCAGACCAAACACGAATTGACCCCAGGTGATGGGTTGATTTAGATTGACCGAGCGCGGCCAAACTTTGGGGGCGATCGCCGTTCCAGCAGCATCATCCCGATCATAGTTGACCACAGCCAGGCCCCAGGTGGTTCCCAGGGCGGGCGCAGAAGAAAGCCCCAGGCTGCTGAAAGGTACCCGGATGATGGCCGTCCAGCCGCGATCATCGCCATCATCATTGGGCACTCCGCCCGTATAGGAGGATGTAAAGTTAAAGGGCAAATTAGTTAATGTCCAGCCGGTTCCATTTCCCTGGTACGGGAACTTGGTTATCTCCCATTCCGGATTCCAGGATGGGAAAGCATCAAATTGCACCAGGAATTGGTAAGAGCGGGATGTAGGAGCGTTACCGGTATTTCCATCCAGGTTAAGATATACCGCTGCAGCATCCCACTTGGTTGGCTCGTTCAAAGGCTCTGTTTCATCAAACCAGCAGCGCCGATCAAAAACCTGCAGACGGATGAACAATTCCTGCGAGTTGTAGCCTATGCGGACATCAGAATAATTTTCCGCGTTACGCACTTCACCAAACCAAAAGACCGAAAGTTCACCAGTATGATCATTCATCAAGTCTGGTGCAACATTGATATAAGGGATGGCAATGCGGGGGGCATCCGGCAAAGATGAAGACTGGCCAGTCTGGACGATCGGCATGTAAATTGTCCAGGGATTAATTGTGGAAGACGGGCGGGCCGCAAAAACATTGGTAGAAGTTAGCAGCACAAGCCCAATCAATAAACTGAATAGCAATTTCTTGGAGATTCTAAACATCCTGACCTTTCATGATATCAGGGGAGCGGCAGCAATGATCCCGGTGGACTGGTCTGGATGGATGACCCTGATGGTCCAGAAATTGATCCGCAACTCAAATTCTTCTGTAGTGTTTGCCTGCGGAATATCTGGTTTAAAAGATGGTGGGTAATTCAATGGTTACAAGAAAACCCGGAAGTTAGACATTAATATACTAGAAATCGCTCCAGAATGGGTTAAGTGGTGATTAAGGTTGGTTTTCAGTTTCGTTAGCCAGACTTATCATTCGATTAACAAAGAACTGGAATGCATTGGCATTCCAGTTCTTTCTATAACCCAATTGATGGTCAGGCTTGAACGCTCGTTTGTTTCTCCGCCCGCGGGTTCTTTTTTGAACGTTTGCTGTGATAATATTTTCCATAGTAGCTGGAGCGTGAGGAAACGCCGTTCACCACCACGCCCAGGATTTTGGCTCCAACCCGGTTCATCTGATCCCGGGCTTGCGTGATTCCCCTGCGGCTGGTATGGTCTGGCCGTACAACCAATAAAACTCCATCAACTTTCGCGGCCAACACGGATGCATCCGGCACCATCAGCGGCGAACAATCCAGGATCACCATTTCATATTCTGCATTGAAGATTTCCAGAATGCGTTCCATCCGTTTAGAGGCCAACAAATCAAACGGGTTTGGCGGGCTATCTCCGGCCGGGATGAAATGAATCCTTTCATCATCAACCGGTCGTGTCACATCCGTTAGTGCCACCTCTTCATGGAAAAGCGAGGTTAACCCATTCTCATTGGGTACCCCAAGCATGCCATTCAGGCTCGGATTACGTAAATCGGCATCCACCAGTAGCACTTTTTTATTTCCAGCAGCCATGGTATGGGCCAGGTTAACAGCAACAGTCGATTTTCCATCCGCCTGACCAGGACTGGTGACCAGGACCGTGTGCAGAGGGTTGTCAATTCCCAGGAATCCCAGGTTGACTTGCAGCAGGTGGAATGAATCAGCGGCGATCGACTCGGGATTTTCCTGGATATATTCCAGCCCTTTCCCTTTGGGCATGTTCGTGATGGTACCAATGATGGGCGCGTTTAGAAGATCGGCAATCTCGCTCACATCCTTGATCGAATCATCCAGGTATTGGATGAGATATGCAGCAAGAACCGCCAGGAGAAATGCTCCCAAAGTGGCAATCAACACGATCAACTTGACTTTCGGCCCAATCGGCTGGGTGGGAATAGCGGCTTGTTCAAAAACCGTAATGAAATTCACCGCTGTTCGGTTGGTTGTGTTGGTCAAAGTGGCATAGGTGGATTGATAGGTTGCCAACTTGTTTTCCAGGGCTGCAATATCGTTTTGGGCCTGGGTGATATCCCCGGCGCTGGTCATTTCTGCCAGTGCAGCTTGCTTTTTATCGATTTCTTCCTGGGTTGTTTTAATCTTATCCTGCAAATCGGCAATCTGGGATTGTAAGAACTGCTGCTTCTGCTGCTCAGAAGACTGTTCCTGGCTGGTTGGGCTGATCTTGATCAATTGGGTTGCAATTTCGTTCGCAATCCGCGCCGCCATGGCCGGATCCGTATCCGTTACGGTGATTTCCAGGAACGGCCCGCTGGACAATGCAGTTAAATCATAATCCGGCAGCTTGCTGATATTCAACGCCTGCATCGTTGCATTCCGAACCGTATCCTGGTAACCAATATAAGCATACGTCTGGGTTAACTGGTAGATCATGCTGTATTGGTAAATATCCGGATTCGGGTCAGAAATTGTACTGCTCACCATTAACATAGTCCGGGCGGTGTACACCTTGGGCAATTGGCTGGATACATAATAAGAAGTACCACCTGCCAGGACACAGGCCAGCAGGATCAGCCACCACCAGGCGAATATCGGCTTGAGGAAGGTTTTTAGTTTCATAATTTATCCAATCCCTTTTCTACCATCAATTGAGTATAAATGGTTTGAAGTTGATTTACAATCCCTTTCCATTGATGATGTTTTTCCACATAGATCCGTCCTGCCTGACCAATCCTGGCCGCTTTATCCGGATCAGTAATCAGCTCAAGCAAGCTGGCAGCCATTTCCTCCGGGGAAGAGGCAACCAAAATATCCTTTCCAGGTTGAGTCTGCAGGGATGAAATTGCGATCGGACTGGCGACTACCGGGGTGGCGCAAGCCATCGCCTCCAGGATTTTGTTCTGGATACCTGTCCCATACTGCATCGGAACGACAGCTACCCCTGCGGTTTGCAGATATGGCCGCATATCTTCCACTTCTCCGGTAACCGTTATCCGCCCATCCCGGGAAAGGTTTCTAACCATCTCCGGGGGATCCTTACCCACGATCCAGACCTTGATATCCTTCCGCTTTGCCCAAACATACGGCATGATCTTGTTGACCAGGTGCAAACACATATGAATATTGGCGTGGTAACTCATCTTGCCGCTGATCACCAATGTATCTGCCTTGCGGTTTTCACCGGAAGGATGAAAATAATCCAGATCCACACCATTGGTGATGACCTCAATCTGCGGTATTGCGGCCTGTTGCGGTTGGAGGTCCAGCAAAGCCTGGCGATCCCTCGGAGAAGTGACCAGCACGCGGTCAAATTGATACACCACCTGGCGCTCAAGGCTCTCTGTGCGGGGCAATTCCAGCCGGTTGATCATTCGCCCCACCCACCCCGGGTTCGAGGTAGCTCCCTGACGAAATAGAAGGCTGATGCAATCCACGCTATCCCAGACGACCGGTAAAGACCGGTTTGTTTTTAAAAATTGGGCATATCGGACCCCTCGTAAATGCTCCACGTGAACCACATCAAAAAGCGGACGATGATCGGTCGGTTGTGTAATGGTTTTCAACTGGCGGGTCAACTCAGGGTTCCAACTGTACACAGCCTGTAATGGGTAGTTGGCGGGTAACGCCAGGGCTGCGTTCATCAGTGACCGCCAGCGCGGCAGGCGGACAGCAACGATCTGCCGGCATTCATCACGCAGGGACGCCAATTCCGCCCGTTCCCGCTCATTACTCCACTGGGTAACCAGAGTCACATCCTGGCCGGCCTGGCAAAGTCCGCGGATAAACTCATACGAGCGAATCCGGATCCGGTTGGGGACATAAGGCGTAACGAATAAAACTCTCATCCCTCTCCCTTCCTCACCGGTTTCTGCGGATGAGGACAACGGCGACCACTACCACGATAAACAGAAGAACCGGCAGCAAGGCCAACAAGATATATTTCAAATACTGTGTTTCTTTGTACACCATCTGGGTGTTGGGTGTGTAATTTTCCGGCACCTGCGCGGTTGCGGTGATACTTAGCTCCGGAGTGGATTGCTGGGTGGGTGGACTGGTGGGTATGATCACCGGGCTGGGAGTGGGCGTTAACAGCACCTGCGAATCAATATGCCTTGCCGTTGTTACTCCACGGGCATACCAAATCGTGTACTTTCCATTGACTGTATCCCAGACATGGTCTTTATCGCGCAGGTGCCAGACCACATTCAAAAGATTGCCATTCGAAACAGTAACTTTCGGCCATTCCGGCGCTTCTCCCCTGTACGATGCAACGATCTCTGGTCCTGTCCAAGCGCTGCCGTCCCAGGTAAGATGGAGAACACTCAAGGATGTCTCAGCACTGCTTAACCGCCCGATGGCAATCATATGCACATTTCCATCGCTATCCCGAGCCATGCTGATATCATCAAGCAGTGATGCATAGACTGAGAACCCACCGACAATTCCCGGCACCTGCGCCGGGGCTGTCCAATTCGCGCCGCCATCGCTGGAGGTCTGGTAATAAATCCGGTCATCAGGCAAGCCCAGCCAGACAGCCATGATTCGGCCATTCCGATCCTCGGAGATGGCTGGATTGCGGCTTTCATCCGTAAACGCACTCAGTTTGATCGGTTTTGACCAGGTCTGACCGTCATCGGTGGAACGTGTGTACATCAAGTAGGAAGGGCGAACGACTGCACCGTAAGCACCGCCGCCTGATTCATTCACCTCCCAGATGGCATGCAGTCGGTCCTTGCTATCCACCAGCAATTCCGGTTTGGCAGCTCCAAAATCATTAATAGAGATATCTTTGAAATCCGTCCAGCGGATGGCATCCGTCGTCCGGTTGCGGTAGAAAACGTGATAGCAAATCTCACAATTCTCAGACGGGACATTCCAGCTCAACAAGATATGCTGGGTCCCGGAGGAATCGGTTCCGGAACTGGAATAGTAGGCCACCTGGTTGATATCACTGAGGGTTGCATAAGTCGTCCAGGCGGAGGCTTTCGACGCGTCACCGATAAAGGCCTCGGCAGCATATAACAAGTTATAACGATAGATGAGGTGCAGGCGGCTGCCAGCGTCCATCACCTCCAGCACAGGCCGGGTCGCCTCACTACCCCGGTCAGCCAGCACCGCCACAATATCATTTGGTTTTGCCCAGGTCAGACCGTCTGTGGAAGAAGTGTACATAACCGTGTCGTAATCTCCATTAGCTTGCGACCAGGCAACATGTATCGTGCCGTAGGGGTCTGCCGCCACATCTGCAAACCAGGCGGATTTGCTGGCTGAGGATAGCAACACCGGCTCCTTCCATTCAACTCCTGTATTTTGAGCCCGGGCCGACAGAACAGTGGGAAAAAGCCCGGGTAGTATCATGAGAAGGATGATGATCCAGCGCAAGAGACGGTTGTTTTTCATACGTAACTCCAGGAACAAACCTAATGCTTTCTCTGGAAAATCCGGTACGGGGGGAATTCGGCAACCTGGGTGAAATTCGTCTGCAGCAGTCCCGAATTCCAATACAGGCCAATCCAATCCGAAAACGCACCGGTGATTAAATAGTCAGGTTTTGATTCAAGAAAATCATAACTCACATTCGGCTGGATGCGCTCATAGAATATCTGGTGAGTAGCCGTCAGGATGACCGAATTGGGCGCAAAATGAAACTCCCAATGGTTGGTCAATGGGAAAAGCTCCATTTCAGTGGTTTCGATGACCTGCTTTGGAGGTACATTTTGATCGATGTAGGCTGCCACCTGCTCCGCAGCTACCGGCCCGGATACGCGAGACAGGGGGAGCACATGGAAGTAACCCAATGAGAGTAATAAAAACAGGATAGCACTGATGGTCCCCCATCGCTGGAGAAGGGCTCGCTTATCTCCAAAGCGGGCAGCCATCCATTCGATCAGACGGTCAACCCACCACCCGATCAGCATCAGGGTAAATATCCAACCGGCATAGGTGTAGCGCGGGTAACGGATCGAAAGGAAGAAAAACCAGAGCACGCAAAATAAACTGCCGACTGCCAGCGTTGCCCGCCCCCACTGTAATGAATCCGCCAGGCGCTTTTCACGCGGAGCGCGGAAGATATCCACCAGGGTGATTCCTGAAACCAGGAACATTACCACGGAAAGTACAATAGTGGTGGTGGTGATCAAGCGGTCGCCGGTTGCAAACAACAGCAGCCGGACCGAGTTTTGCATACTGACCCAGTTGGCAGCCTGCATTTCCGGATCCACCTGCAGGTTGACAAACAGGTACCATGCCACAATCACGACCGCCGCACTGACCAGGAATCCAATTTCCCGGAACGAGCGCTTGCGATCCTGGATAAACCGTCCCAACCAGATGACGGCCAACGCTGGTAGCAGCCAGATGGCCGCCTGGGTCTTGGAAATCATTCCCCAGCCAAGCAAGGAACCACCCAGCCAACCCTGCCAGTTCTTGCCAGTCTCCCAGGAACGGATCCACAGGAAAATCGCCAGGGCCGCCATGGCAAACGAGGTGTTTTCAGACATCACCTGGCGGCTCATCATCAAGAAGCCGTTCCCCTGCAGTGCCGGTGCGCAGATTACCACCAATGCAGCCAGCCAGCCTGCCCGCCGGCCAAACAGGTGTTCTCCCAGGATCACAATCATGAACATCCCCAGGATGCAAAACGGAACAATGCTCAAGCGCAGGACGGCAGCGGTCTTCCCAAACAATGCAATACCGGCCGCAACCGGGAGCACGTCCAGCGGACCGGCGCTGATCCACGGATTGAAAGGGATGAAGCCCTCAGTGGAGTAACTGGCATAGCGGCCGGTCTCCGCCAGGGTTCGGCTGACAATCAAGCGGGCACCCTCATCATACCAAAGCAGCGGGTAATTTCCGATCTTATACACGATTAAGAGCGTTCCAACCAGCCCGAGCAGGAGATAAGGCAGAATTTTGAAGATGCGTTGCTTCATCGTGTACCCTTTCTAGCGGACAACCTGGAAGATTTCAACCTGGCCGGATGCAAAAACCCGTTTGAGAAAAGTTGAGGAGCCCGGGTCATATCCGCCCAGGGCTCGTTCTGCCGGGCCGGCCAGCACATAATCCACCTGGAATTGATCCAGTGTTTTCCATCGATCTGTATCTGGCGTGCCAGGGTTGAAGAATGCGGCCACAAGGTCCTGTTTGTGGTAATAATTCAAAGTTTGCGCCCAGTGGGCCAGGAAAGCCCGCCGGCCGCTGATCCCGGGGATGTACTGGCCCTCCTCCAGGCTGGAGAGGATGACCGCGTCCGGCGGCGTGTTTTGCTCCAACCAACTCAACGCCGTTACTTCATCCCGGTGCAGGTAAAAGGGATAATCATAACGGTGGAGATCGTAAAAACGCCAGGCAAACAGGTACAGGTTGGTCAGACCGCAGAAGCCAATCAAGACGACCGCAGCCCAGGTTGTGGAACGGCCTGATCGGAACCACTTTTGCAGCCAGGGCAGGATCCACCGGAAAAACCCCAACCCGGCCAGCAGAACCAATGGTACCTGCCAGGAATTAATCATATGAATCTGGAAATCCGTCGGTACGTAAGTCAACGCCCAACCGGCAAAAAACCAGGTCAACAGGAAGAGCAGCGCTGGAGTCTGTCTCGCTTCAGATCCACCAGCCCGCATCCAGTGGACTATGAGCCCCACGGCCGTCAGAACCGCCAGGATCAAAGGCAGCCCCAGGAGGATGAAATAATGCAGAAGGTTGGGCGTGTACACACCGGCATTGGCAAACTGGGCTAAAACTTGCTCCCAGGTGGGGTTCAAGCGGGTGAGCAGCACATTGTAGATGGCAGGCGGGGCGGAAATCAACCCGGTGATCAACATGGCCTTGAACCAGTACAGCGGAAAGCGCCGTTCAATCACCCAACGGACGAGGGCGTAAATAATTGGAATCAGCCAGACGATAATCAGGTCGTAGCCGTGCTGCCAACCCAAAAGGAACGCAACCACACCCGCCCAGACGGCTGAGCGCAGCCGGCCGGTTCGTTCCCCGGTCAACAGCAGGGCAAAGACCGCCAGGATGAACGCTGCCGCCTCCAGGAAGTGGGGATAAGCCATCAGGCACAGGAAGGTGTTTCCTTCTGCCACATACAAATCGAGCGGAAAAACCAGGTCACCCTTTAGCAGGCTGTATTTCAGGACCACCAGCACCCACCCCAGGCCGGATCCGAGGGTCAACAGCAGGAAAACAATTTTTCGCCTGGCAGCCTCGCTGAAGAAACGGGCGATGAACCAGTATGCCGTCAGCAGGAAGGCAAAACCACTGGCCCAGCGCAGGATTTGGTAAACCCAGGGGTAGCTCAGCCCGGTGAAACGGCCAATTTGCGCCAGCAGCCACCACAGCAGGTTAAAGAAGATCACTGGATTGGCTTCCGGTGTTAACCGGTTGGAGGTCAGCAGGTCAGTCTGGAAAGCCTTATACCACGAGAGGTACTGGGCATGGTCTGAAATATTCAGGATGAAGCCCATGAACTGCCGATCGGATGGAGCGGTCAGGGCGGCAAACACATACGGCAGGCTGGTGAGGATCAGCAGTCCCAGGCTGACCAGCAGGACAAACCGCCATTCCTTACGCTCAATCCGCGTATCAGTAAATGTGGGCGGCAGGGGCGTTCGACTCATGGATTACTCCTTATTTCGATGCTGCCCTGGCTGATCCACAATCTTTCTCCCGGCTGCCAGCTCAGGTAACGCAATTCGCTCCCATCCGGCAGGGTCAGCCGATGCATGTGCGGATTTTCCAGGCCGGAAAAGACCTGGTTGTCAAAGAACACCAGTGTGTTAATCTTTTCCGGCAGGGCTTCTTCCTGCACCGGCAGGCGGTAGGACAAATCCGTCGCCTGGAAATCCCGCAGGTAAAAGTCTGGGTTGCGGATATACAGGCCGCCTGCCACCACGGCGGTACGGGCAGGATCAAAATCCTGCCGGATGGCGGTCAGGCGCGTTCCGATGAATTCATCCCGCTCCACAATGCCTGCCCGCGAAGGTGTCAATAACGGCAGCCGATTGGAGCCGAGCAGCGCCATCGGGGCTGCCAGAAAAAAAACAGCATTGAGGATGCCCAGTAACCCAACCACCCCCCACCCCACGACCGGCCGTTTCAATCGATCCAGCCAGGCGCTCACACTCCAGCCGGCCAGCACAAACAAGGCCGGCATCAGCAGGATGACATGCCCGGACTGGCGGATATGAATGAAAACGAAAAACAGGGCTGCCGGGACCAACCACAGCGCAAACGGCAGGCTGAGGGGGTGACGAATGGCCTGACGCCAACGGCGCAGGGCCTGCCAGGCTCCGTAAGCCAGTGGCAACCAGGCAGCCATCAGCCCATAAATCAGGTAAATCCCGAAACGGCCCAGGTTCAATCCAAGCTGATCAATAACAAAAAACGAAGCTTCAGACCCGATGACGGTGCTTTCAGCCATAAACGCACTCAAAAATCCGCTCCATCCGCCGGACATGGCGGCCATGGGGATCAACCAGGCCAGGCAGGTTGCACCCAGTACCAGGACGCTGAGAATACGCTGTTTCCATGTCAACGCTATCAGCGACCAGAGCCAAAGCAGGCCGAGGAAGACCAGGTCATGCAGGCGCACGCCAGCCGTCACCCCGAATACAAGCGCGGACCAGAACCAGTATTTTTTTCCATCGCGGCGCTGCTCAAAGAATAACCAGGCCGTCAGCGTGACCAGAAGGAAATCCAGCGCATAATTGAGAGCCACTTCGCTTTCGAACCAAAGGAGAGGACTGGCGATGGCAAGGATGACTGCGGCCAGGGCAGCCTGCCGGTTGATAACTCTCAAACCAAACCAATACAGGGCGCCGATGCCTAAGACACCCGAAACGATGCTGATGGCAACCAGGGCTGCATTGGCATCATGGAAAACCAGGTTGACCAGTTTTCCCAACATCGAGTAGAGAAAATACCCCGGCGGATGCGGCTGGTGCAGGCGCACATCGTAATGCTCCAGGCTGAGGGCATAATTCACCGAATCCCAGTGCTGCAGGTAATGAGAGGCAAACGGCAGTCGAATCAGCAAGGCTGCCAGCATGGAAGCGAGGGTTATCCAGCCGTCTTTCTTCATTCGCTTCCCTGGACTTTTGGATGATGCCCGGCAGGACGCAGGAAAAGGATCATCAACCCTGCTATCAGCAGGAGGAGCGGAAGCAGGCTGGCCCAGCCGTGCAAACCGAACGCCATGCCCAGGTTGCGGGCGATATTCCCCTGCTGCAAGTTGGGCAGGGAATAGGTGAACAGCGGATCCTGGCGCCAGTCCGGAAAGCTCTGACCGCCGATGGTCTCCGCCCAGATGGCAAAGAATGACCAAATACTCATGACACCAACCAGGATGCAATACCAGGTCTTCCGCCCCCAGCGTTCCGTGACTGCAGCCAGGCCCAGCACCAGGAAGGGCAGCATGGGCACGACATAGCGCGGTCCGACTGAAAAGCCGCCCTGCCACATCACCGAGGAACCGTTAAACAAAATAAACGCCGCCACCGACCACAGGCTCAGCCAGGCAACTTTTCGTTCCACGCCGGAGCGGAACCAGGCCCAGAAGCCAACCAGCCCACCCAGCAGGACCGGGGAGAGGAAAAACAGCCCGCGGAAACTGCTGAATGTAATCCCCCACAGGGCATCCAGGCGCGGTGTACTGATACTGATGATCCCGACGGAGTGCTGCTCCGTATAGTTCGGCGAGTATTCATACCCCACCGGCAGGATGGTATGAAAAATCGAGTAGTCGTATGCCATGAGGAGCAACCCCGGGATCAGCCCACCGAAGATCAGCCAACCAACCTTTCCTCGCAGGGAGCGCTGAGCCAGGAAATAGATGACGATTCCACCTGCGATCAAGGCTGTAGGATATTCCGAGATGACTGACCAGCCCAGCATTAACCCGGCCAGGAAAATCAAACCCG
>CAYOOA010000023.1:14770-18127 GCA_964405455.1 uncultured Anaerolineaceae bacterium
ATCTTATCCAGCAGCAAGCCGCTCCCACCCTCGGCCAGGGTCTGGGCAAACGCCGGGCTTTCTCCGATGCGTACCATCAAATTCTGGACAGGCGCCAGGTGCAGGATCGGTCGTAGGACAGCATAAAACGGCACCGCCAGGAAGGATGGGCCGGGCGCTTTGTCCAGGTAGGTGTGTCCTTCAAACAGGGCATAATCACCGGTGTTCTGGTAGTAATCGTCGATCGAAAAAGTGCCCTTGTCCACGATCGCCAGGGTCAAATCCAGGCGGGAAGTCTGGCTCCAATCCGCCCAGCGGGGCAGGAAATAAGCGTAGCACAGCAGCAGGCCGAGGAAAATCAGCCAGCGGATGCGCTTCTCATGAGAAGATGATTGGGTTGGGCTTTTCATGTTTGTTTTGGTTTCCTGAGTATTTGCGGCAGCCAGGCCAAGCCCACGCCGGCCAGCAGGCAAACGAACGGCTGGACCGGCAAACCGTACCGGGTTCCGCCAAAAAAGACGAGCGCCAACCCCAGCGGGAGCAGGATCAGGAAATAAATGATCAACCACTCCCGCCAGCGGGCGAATGTTTTAATCAGGCCAACCAGGGCCAGCAGGTATAGCACCCCGAAGGCCAGGTTCAAAACCGGGGCCAGCTTATTTTCCAGGGATCCGCTGGTGGTGCGCTCAAGGGGGGCAAAGAACTTGTACGCCTTCTGAGGCAGCAACGCCAGGAACCGACCGGGATTGGCCCGGATCCAATCCATGCCCACCTTCCAGTAGGCGGCATCCTTGTCCGCCTCATCCAGGTTCTCCATCGGGTCGAACTCATCCTGGTTCACACCCGTGCCGGTTGCCATATCGTTGTTCCCTTGCATCAACAGCAGGCCGGAATTGGCCGAAATCGGGATCAGCCTCCCGGTTGCCTGGTAATTGCGAATCGTCCAGGGCAGAACAAAAACCAGCATCGCCCCCGCCACCACCAGGGCTGCCCGCAGGGCGGTTCCGAATTTCCGATACGCTCCCCAAAGGGCCAGGAATAGCAGGAGAGGGAAGACAATCAGGTTGGGCCGCATCAGGTTGGCAATTCCCAGGATTGCGCCGCTTAACAGGCTGAGCCCAAGCCATTCGCGCGGCTTTTGAATCAAACGGATCCAAAGAATGACCATCATCATGAGCAGGAAGAGGTAGAAAGTCTCTGAATACAGCAGACTGGCGGTGAAAATGGAAACCGGGTGGACGGCAAATATCCAGCCGGCCAACTGGCCGATGCCAAAGGAACCAGTCAGTTGCTGACCGGCAATAGCCACCAGGCCGGCGGTCAAGCCGCTGAAAATCACCTGGAGGAGCACAACCAGCATCCAGTTCCCGGCGCTGATCTTATACACCCCGGCAATCAACCAGGGATACAACGGCGGTCGCAAGACCGTCAAGTGCCCGGGCGGATCGCAAAAGCAGCCGGTGGTCAGAATGGTTTTTGCCACCCGGTCATAATATATTTCATCTCCCCAGGTCAGGGCATTTTTACCGGTAGCCAGCAGCAAGGCCAGGCGGAACAGGATGGCTGCAGCGACCAGGATCAGCAATGCCCAGGTGGGGTGGGCTTTCCACCACTGCCAGGCTGTGTTTATGAAATGGAAGGTTTGCTTTTTCCCGGTTTGCATTTCAGCCTCCTTTGCCCGTCGGAAGGCCCGCACCGGCGTAGATATCATCCAGCGGGCGGCAGGCAACCCGGTAGTCATAGCGCGTTTTGATCAATTCACGGCCGGCCAGCCCCAGTTGTCTTGCCTCTTGCGGGTTGCGCAGCAGGTGAACCACCGCCCGGGCAAAATCAGCCGGGGAATCGGCAATCAGAAGATGCTCGCCATGCTTCACATCAATCCCTTCACAGCCTATGCGCGTGGTCACAATCGGCAGCCCCTGGGAGAGGGAGTTGAGAATCTTAACCCGCATGCCACTTCCCGCCCGCAGCGGTACGATCATGACGCCCGCCTGTTGCAGGTAGATTGTCGGGTCATCAACAAAACCGTGCACATGCACTCCCCTCCCACCCTGGCTGAAATCAATAATCTCCTGCGGTGGACGGGCACCAATCAAATCAAACTCCACCTGCGGCAGTTGCTCGCGGATTAGCGGGTGAATTTCGCGCAGGAACCAGAGCATGCCTTCGATGTTGGGCGGCCAATACATGGTTCCAATGGACAGGATATGGTTCGCATCCGGATTGCGCTCAATCAACGGGAACTCGTCCATATCCACCGAGATGGGAATCACCACCGCTGGCAGGTTGATGCCCGCCGCCTCAGAAAGAGCCTGTTTATCCTCGTTGGAAACCACTGTCACAGCTTCAAACCGGCGGCAGATATCGCCTTCGTAGCGTTTCAATAGCCGCCAATCCCGTTCCAACATCCAGCGGCGCGGCCCAACCGGCATGGTTTGCGCCAGGCGTTGATACAGCTGCCAGAGGGCGTTGTGCGCATCCAGCAGCCGCCTCACACCCGGGATGCGGTCGGCATACTGGGCCATATTGAGTTGATCGGCGTGGGCCAGGTCAAAGTGTTCTTGATCTGCCAGGCGTGCCACCAGGTCGCGCATCTCCCGGCGGTCATCCCGCAGCATCATCCAGGGCTGGTTGGTCAACAGGCTGCGTCCGAAAGCCAGGCCGTCCTTGATCAGTGTCCGGCTGATCGGCACCGTCTCCACCCGGGCGCAAACCTGGCGCAGCTTTTCAACGGCCGCAGATTGATCTCCCCGAATGAAGGAAACCAGGGTCAATTCATGGTTGCGGCTCAAGTACTTGATCACGTTCCAGGTTTTCACCTTGGGACCGCTGTCCGGGGGATATGGAAGCACCTGGGTGAGCAGGATCGACTTCATCTCAGACCTCCCTCAGGCGGGCTCGTAGATCCGGCAGGGAAATCACCGGCCGGCCGGATTTCCCGCGGCTGACCTTCTGCAGGAAGCCGTGCCAGAGAATCTTGGCGGCAGTCAGGCAGAAAATCATGGCCTTGAGCAGCCCGGCAGACAGGTTCCCCCTGGATTTTCGAATGAAGCGCACCCGGCTTTGGTACATGTCCCCTTCGCGAGCCGGCAGGCGGTTTTGACTGCTGGCCGAACCGTGGTGCATTACCCGCGCCCCGGGGTGATACCAGACTTCTCCACCGCCTTTCTGGATGGAGTAACAAAAGTCGACCTCCTCGGCATACATGAAATACTGCTCCGGCAGACCTCCCACCTGCAGGTACACCTCCCGCGGGATGAGCATGCAAGCGCCGTTGACGTAATCAACTATTTTAGGACCCTGCTCCTCCTCCGCCGGGTGGCTGGGATAGCGCGAGCCGAAGATCCGCCGCCCCAGGGTGGAAAGCACCAGGAATTC
>CAYOOA010000023.1:18227-32896 GCA_964405455.1 uncultured Anaerolineaceae bacterium
TCCGGGTTGCGCAGCTGCGGCCCGACTGCCGAGAGAGTGGGATTCGCCTCAGCCAAGTTGATCATGGCAGAAAGCGCTCCGGGCAGAAGGCAGGCATCACTGTTGAGCAGCAGCAGGAATTTTCCCACGGCTGCCAGGGCTGCCTGGTTGTTTGCCCGGGCAAAACCAACATTTTTGGTATTTCGAATTAACCGCACCGAGTGGTAATGGGCAGCCAGGTATTCACACGAATCATCATTGGACGCATTATCCACCACGATAATTTCCAAAGGCACTGCTGGAGCGGTTGCGTAAATGGAATCGATCGCCTCCACCAGCAGGGCACGGGTGTTCCAGTTGATAATCAAAGCCGAAACCAGGGGCATCTCACTCATGGTTTGGCCTCCGCTGGCAAAGCAGCCGTCATCCCGTCCATGGCCAGAATGAGCCCCATAAAGAGCCAGTTATACACGGCATAATCAAAGCCTGCGATGGACTGGGTGTAGGCGAATGGGAACAGCCAATCCCCGAAGAACATCATCAGGATGCCCCCCAGGGTTCCTGCCAGGCAGGCTGCGGCCAGGGCTTCCATGAAATCCCGCCTTCCCCGCAAGCGAAGCAGCAACCGCCAACCCATCCATAAAATGGCTCCAAAATACCACAACAACAGCACCAAACCCACAATTCCCGTCTGGGAAAGCATATCCAGGAAATTGTTATGGGTTGCCATGGCCTGGTTGGGGAAGTAAGTCATATAGTAGACTGCATACCCGGCCGGGCCGGTGCCAAACAGCAGGTGATCCTTGGTGATCTTCCAGTTCTGCAGCCAGGCTGCCAGGCGGGTTGTCCCGCTGACCTTATCCTCAATGGCAATCGAGGTGGAGAAATACGTCCAGCTCAGCGCAACCATGACGATGATCAGTACAGCCATGACTGCAGCCAACTTGGGTGATCTGAAGAATCCCACGATCAGGAACACGGCAATCAACGGTACCCAGCCGGCCAGCCAGGAAATATTGACGCCGTACCCCCAGTACAGCCACAACCCCGCCAGCAGAATCAGTATTCCCCTCATCCATAGGCTGAGTTTTTCATTGAAAAAGGCCAGTGCCAACGCCAGGGCTACGCACCACATGGCAAACAAACCGCCCGTATTGACGGGCAATTTAACCTTGGCAAAATTGGCCACCAACCCGACCACCGCGCCCACCAGGAAGAGACCGACCATCCACTGCATCAGGTTTTTCTTCGTGATGAGATTCCCGGTCAGCAGGACTACCCCCATGGACATAACGATCACAAACGTGGAGGCCACCTGGGTCAGGGAAAAACTGCCCCAGGCAAATACCCGCGGATCCCGGAATGCGATCCCCCAGAAAAGTGAAAATATCGTCGAAAGGCTGAACAGGATGGCCGGGGTGTTAACAGGCGTTGACCGAAGCCGGAGGCGGTGTTCCATGAGCATCTGGAAAAACCAGAGAAACACCAGGCCAATGGCCATCACCAGGCTCAGCACCAACCGGCTGGATCTGCCGGTATTAAAACTCAGTGGAATGAACAGGGCTGAAACCAGGATGAAGATGGGATACAGGTGATTGTGACTCAGGGCAAATTCGATGGCCAGCAGGAAGAAGGGCAATCCCGCCAGGGCGGCAGCATAGAGATATTTTTCCTTGCCCACCAGGAAGGCAGCCAGGGCAATCCATCCAATCAATAAGAGGGGAATACCAACCCGGATTCCAATCCGCCGCAATTGCAAGGTATCCCAGAAACTGCGCTGATAGGTGGGCTGGAATCGATTTGAACTCATCCCTGACCTCCTACTGTTGATTGAGCCAATGTTTCCAGCCGAAGGTGGAAATTATGCACAATTCCCTGCCAACCGTATCGTTCCTCCACCGCCTGGCGGCCGTTCCGGCTGATTTCATTTCTCAATTCAGGGTTATTGAGCAGGCGTAACACCTGGCGGGCGAAATCCTCAGCCGTATCCGCCAGCAAGAAATCGCGACCGGGTTCCAATTGCAATCCCTCAGCCCCCTTGGAGGTGGCAACCACCGGCGTACCGGCAGCCATTGCCTCCAGCACTTTCAACCGCGTGCCGCCGCCAACCTGCAGTGGAACAATGCAGACTGTGCTGCTCTTCACCACCGGGCGGATATCCGTCACATAACCGGTGAAAATGACATTCTCAGACAACGGCAATCCTGCCAGGTCTACGCCATTGGTCTTGCCAGTGATTTTCAGTTTGACAGCCGGCAATTCCTTCTGAATGAGGGGGAAGATCTCCGCCAGGAAGTATTTAACGGCATCATAGTTGGCTTCGTATGTGAGCGATCCATTGTAGATGAGCGTTTTCTCTTCCACCGGCACCTCGCCGATATCATACCAGGCAGTGTCCACTCCATTGGGCAGCAGGCTCACCCGTTCCGGTGCCAGGTGGGGGACAAATTTCAACAGGTTGGACCGGTCATTGGCCGAGCAAACCGCCACATGGTCAAATCGCAGGCAGGCTTTGCGTTCAAAACGGATAAACGACAGATAATACAGGATCTTGCGTAATTTGGTCGGGACTCCCCTGGCCAGGGAAATGTACTGGTGTTGGATCAGGCTTTCCACGTTTTCCTGGCTCAAGATCCTCAGCGGCTGACCTGGCTTACCCAGAAAATCCCAGGCGTAATTGGTCATGAGCAGATGGTTGATAATCATTACATCATAATGACCTACGCGCAGGCATTCCTGCAGTTCCCGGATGACATTTGGAGACGGTGGGCCGTAAAAATGGCGCGGCTCGGGTAGGAAAAAGCCCGGCAGAACATCCTTCATGCCGCGCCGGCCGTCAAAAAAGGCCTCCGGGCGCTTGTTCTCGGGCAATATACCTTTCACCTCGCGGCAATATTCGCGCAGGGGGGCCAGGTTTTGGCCTTCCTCGGCGGATTGGATGAGTGAAAAGATCGACACCTCGTTCCAGCGCGCCAATTCACGGGTGATGAAATAACCCCGGATGCGGCTGCCGTTATCCGGCGGGTAGGGAAAGAAAGGGCATATCCAGAGGATCTTCATGGCGTCCTCACCAGGCTCCAACCGGCGGAGGACCGTAATGCTGCTGCAACTCATCCTGGAGAGCCTTCAACATCGCGCGCCGTTGGGAGGCTTTATACTTCCAGCGCGGCCGCAGCGTCCAGCTTAGCAGGGTGCGCGTATCTTCGAAGAGTAGAACCCGCAAGTAGGGTATCCAGCCCAGCCTGGCACAGCGGATCCACAACAAACGGTTGCGGGTCATCAGGTAATGGACAAAAGGGGACTCATTCCGGGCTGCGGGTGAGATCTTATGCCAGGTTTTGGCGGTGGGGACGAGCACGATTTTCCGCCCTCCCTCTCGCAAACGTCCGCACCATTCCACTTCTTCATAGTACATGAAGAACCGGTCATCCAGCCGGCCGGATTGGGCGATCGCATTCATCCGCACCAGCAAGGCGCAGCCGGTGGCATAATCCACCGAGTAGGGTTTTTCGCCAAACTGGCCCCGGTCGGTTTGATCAGTTCCCAGCATACAGGCGGTGGCTGATGTTCGATTAATCTCACCGCCCGCCGACCAGATCCGGTCCGCAGGCTCACCGTAATAAATCATCGGTGCGGTTGCGCAGACTGCCGGGTCTTGCTCCAGGGGGGCCAGCAGCTTTTCCAACGCATCCGGGGCCAATTCGGCGTCATTATTCAGCAGCAGGGCGTAATCTGCTCCTAATTTCTCCGCCAGGTCCAGTCCGGCATTATTGCCTCCGGTGAAACCCAGGTTGACCTGGTTCTGAACCATGTGGACCTGCGGGTGGGTATGTCGGATTACGTCCGCCGACCCATCCGTCGAAGCGTTATCCACCAGGATGATGGCAAGATCGGGGTAGGCCAGCTTCTCCAATGAATCCAGGCAGGCCTGCGTATCTCGGGCATTATTCCAGTTGACCACGATCACGGCCACTTTCGACCCGCTCATCGGGTTTTCTCCTCGGCCAGGTCATAGGCGACCAGCCAATCCTGCATCTGTTCATCCAGCGTACGCACCGGCTGAATGCCGTTGCGCAGGCGTTCCAGCAATTCAGGCTCCCCCGCCAGGCGCTCCAATTGGCCCGCCAGGGAGACTGGATTACCAGTCTGGAACACCAGGCCGTCTTCTTCTGCCCGCACCTGGTGGACCATGTTGGGAATATCAGAAACCACCACCGGTGTCCGGCAAGCCAAACCCTCCAAGGTGACCAGCGGCCCGGTTTCATTCCAGAGCGAGGGAACCACCAGCACATCAATATCCTGCATCAGGTAAGGAACGCGGGTATTTTCGTACCGGCCAAGGAAGTGAATCCGTTCATCACCACCTGCCAGGCGCTGAAGATTGTTGCCAAAAGCCGGATCCTTTTCCAGTTCACCATAAATGCGCAGTTCTACCGGACGTGAGGTTTTCAACATGCGGAAGGCCTTCACCAGGACATCTGCACCCTTCGTCGGTATGAGATTGCCCAGGTAGCCTATACGCAATGTAGTGGATTCATTTTTTGGGGGCAATGGATCAGGCCACGCCGAGATATCCAGCCCGTACGGGGAAAGCAGGACGCGCCCCTCCTCCACCCCGGTTTGCAATACCAGGTCCCGTGCCAGGCGGGCATGCGCCAAAATGGCGCTGCAGCGTTGTAAAACCTGGTTGATCGTAGATTGCCTCTCTTTGATTCGCTGGACGGAAGAACCACCCAACAGGCGCGCCGCTGCAGGTTTTTCCATCCAACGACCCAACAGCCCCCCACTCAGGCGGTCAGGCTCACGGTAGCGGCGTTGCTCGGTTCGCAGGCACCAGGCGCAGCGTTCGGGGCTGGGCCCTGCGCAGCGCGTCCCATCAGGATGCAGCAGTTGAATACGCGGGCAAACCGTCCAATAATCATGCAGGGAAATAACCGTTGGAATATGCAATTGTTGAGCAGCTGCCAGGGGGCTGACTGTCAGTAGATAGCCGCTGTGAAGATGCACGAGATCCGGCCGATCTTTTTCAAACAGCCCCGAAAACCAGGCGCCGATACACTCGTTCCAATATCTCTGGCGAAAATTACCTGTTTCGAAGGGTGACGGGATACTTAACCGATACACCTTCATCCCATCTTCATCATCAACCTTCACCTGTACTTCACCGCTGGCAGTAGGAAGGATTTCCTCCACGCAGACTATCTCAACGGTGTGCCCGTGAGACTGCAACCAACGCGCAGCATGAAGGGTGATCCATTCCACACCACCGGTATGGCGGGGTGGAAAGTGGTGGGTCGCCATCAGGATCTTCACGGCGTGCTGGTCCCTTCTGCAGTCCGTTGGCGGGAAAGGACTAGTTTCAACAGGGATTTAATTTCATCCATTCGCAGCGCCCGTGTGATAACCACCAAGGCGGCATAGACAACCACACAAACGATGAAAACGGTCCAGAAGGAGCTTCTTTCACGCAGAAACGCCGCCGCCAGACCCATTCCCAGGGGAGGTAAAAATACAAGCAGGATTTCCGCCTTACGCGGAATGGATGGAATCACACTACGCAGGTTAACCAGGTGTTGGCAAACCAGGATGGATTCGGTCAGGACGGCGATCCATGCCGCTGCGATAACGCCGTAGCGCGGAACCAGCACCAGGTTCATGATCACGTTGAACGTACTGCTGATGAATACCGCAACCGCAACCCGTTTCTCCCGGTTGCTCAGGACAATGATATAGCCGAGGAATTCAGAGCAGAACATTAAAGGCACGGTCCAGATCACGATTCGGAAGACAGCAGCGGAAGCGGCAAATTCCTGGTCGTACAGAAAATGGATCAGAGGCTTGGCCAATGCCCAGCCGCCGACTGCGATAGGCAAGGCCACAATCAAGAGGTAGCGGAACATACGCTGGTAGATGACTGGCAACTGACCTGGATCTCGCACCGACTGGCGGGCCAGGGTTGGGTACAGGGCCGTGTTCAGAACATTAGAAATCAATACAAAGGAGAAAATCAGGTTGTAGGCTGCATTATAAAAACCGGTTTCAGCGTTGCTGCGGTACATATCCAGCATCACGGTGCTGAATTTATAGGAGAGGCCCAGGGCAAACCCGATAATGCCAAAGGGAAGGCTGAGCTTGATCAATTGGCCGGCATCCAGCCAGCGCGTCGGCCGGGGACGGATGCCCAGTTTATGCACCCGCACCAGGCCGTACACAGCCATCAATGTAACTGAAAGTAACGTGGCACCGATCAAACCGTTGACGCCCAGTTTGAAAACCAGGGCGACTGTGCCGCCGACAACAAAGAAAAACTGGTTAATCACCTTGCCTGCCGAGGAAAGGTCCAGGCGCTCACAGCCAGAAAGAACCGAATCGCTGGCTCCCCAGATGCTGTACATGAACAGGCTCAGTGAATAAAGCGCGATACTGAGAACCATGCTGGCCGGTCGGTGGGTCAAGACAGCCGCTACAACCACCACCCCTACCGTGAGTACCGATAGAATCAGGCGCAGGGCCAGCACATTCCCGTAAAGCTCGTTCGTTCGTTCTAGAAAATCTGTCTGCTCGCGCAGATGTGCCACCCGCCGGACAGTGTACAAACTTAATCCCAGGTCGGAGAGGATGCTAAAGATGGCCGTGAAAGCCAGGATGGCGGTATATTGACCGTAGGAGACCGCCCCCAGTTTGCGGACAACCATGATGGAAAAAATAAAAGACAGGACCTTAATGGCGGCCTGGGCCAGGAAGGACAGGGACGAATTGCGGAAGATCGTTTGCGAAACCGAACGGTTATTCATTCAGAAAGTTACCTCGATGGTATTAACCGAATAAGTAGCGATAAAAACGCCGTGCAGGGGTGCGCGCCACCAGGCTCATGAACAGCAGCGGGACAGCCAACCCCCAGGCAACCAGGAAAATCATCAGGGGCACCTGGAAGGCCAGCAAGGCTGGAGCAACATGGTATATGATCCGGGCTGCAAATTCCATCGCCTTGAAATGGATCAAGTACACCCCATACGTCCGCCCGCCAAGGTACGAAAGCGGCTTTTGCAACCAGGGTTTGTCAATTTCCCTGGAAAGGATGAAGAAAATCATCGCAAATGCATAAAACATGGCGGAATACGGTAGCGGCACAAAGCGCATATCCGTTCCGGTCGCCCGGTAGATCCATTCCGGCCCCACCACCACCAACACGCCAAAAACAAGCACCCCTGCCAGGAACAACCGCCATGACTTTGCCAGCCAATTCTTGAACCAATCCATCCGGTAACCCAGCACCAGGCCGACGCAGAAAAATAGAGACCAATGCGGCAGCGACCAATCCGGGGTCACCTTGTACAAGAATTGCACGACGGAGCTGGTCGGGAAAATTAGGAGCAGGTAATGCAGGGCCTGTACCCCCAATTGTAAAAATCCGGCAACTCCGAGCAGCCAGACCGGGTGCTTGCGCGCCAGGCGGGTGAGAATGGGTGAGAGCAAATACAAGTAGCAAATCAATGGAACGTAGTAATAAGGACCATCCGCGCCAGATGAGAAAACCAACGCGAGATATTTGAGCGGTGGATAGGCAACTTTGTCGGTGAGGTATTGCTCAATAAATATGACGATCGTCCAGATCAGGTACGGGATCAGGAAACCGATGATGCGTGTGCGGACCATTTTCCAGCCAACTTTGGACTGGGAGCCGCGGTCTACATAAGCCACGAAGCACCCGGCCGTGAACAGGAAGGCAGCCACACTGAACAACGACCACTGGCGGGCAATTAATAATACATAATAAGCCCAGGAACCCACCTGGCTGTAATCCGGAGAGGTGACTGGCAGATAGCGGTGTGCCCATTGAATCATGGCGATCTGCCCCCAACCGGCAGCGTGGTTAATCACAACTCCCAGGATTGCCAATCCATTCAACAAATACAACCGTTTGTTCAAAGTCACCTCATTCGATCGATGTATGACAACCTAATAATTGATCTGCCGACCTTCGGCAACCAGGCGGCAATCCTCTTCCACCATGCGCTGGACCAGCTCCTCAAACGGTACCTGGTTGGTCCAGCCGAGTATCTTGTGCGCCTTGGTCGAATCACCGCGCAATTCCAATCCCTCGGACGGCCGGTAAAGCTGCTGATCCAGCTTTACCCAGTCGTGCCAATCCAGCCCGACGATCTGGAACGCCCGGGAGACAAATTCCTCCACGCTGTGGGTCTCCTCGGAAGAGATGACAAAATCATCCGGCTGGGGTTGCTGGAGGATGAGCCACATGGCGCGGATGTATTCAGGCGCATAGCCCCAGTCGCGGCGGGCGCTGATGTTCCCCAGGCGCAGCTCATGATCCAGGCCGTACTTGATACGTGCCACGGTATGCGAAATCTTGCGGGATACAAATTCAAACCCGCGTCGCTCGGATTCATGGTTATAAGCGATGCCCGAACAGGCAAACAAGTGGTAGGTATCGCGGTAGTGCTGGGTCAGGTAATACCCGGCGATCTTGGATACGCCGTATGGAGAGCGCGGGTGAAAATGAGTGTTCTCATTTTGTGGAGATTCCTGCGGCTGGCCGAACATCTCGCTCGTGGCGGCAAAATAATAGCGGCATTTCGGGGCCAATTCCTTGAGGATGGAGAGGGTGAAATGCGTGCCGTTCAGATTGGTGTTGATGGTCGAAAACTCATCCTCAAAGGAGTAACCCACATAACTCTGGGCAGCAAAGTGATAGAACTCGTCCGGTTGGACCTGCTCCACCACGCGGAACAAGCTGGGGTAGCTTTCCATGGAGGCTGAATGGAGCTTAACCCGATCCAGCAAATGGCGAATCCGCCACAGACGGTGCACAGGGTCTTCCAGCGCCACGTGCCGGACGATTCCGTGCACCTCATAGCCCTTCTCCAGCAAAAATTCAGCCAGGAAGGAGCCATCCTGCCCGGTGATGCCGGTGATAATCGCTTTTGGATTAGTCATTCAGCCTCCATTCAGTCAGATGCGGATATAGTCAATCTGGGTGTAATTGTCGGTCCATGGATCACCGCGCTCATAGGTTCCCATCCCGGCGTTATGCGCGATTTTCAGGTAATCATCTTCATTGGTGCCCCGTTTTGGATGAGAGGCAGGTTCGGCATTCAGGATATCAAACATTACGCACTCAATCGCCACCGGGTCGCGCGAGAAGAACAGGCTGTTGGGTGAATCATTGTTGAAACTGGACCAACGGGTGGGTGTGGCCGCTGTGTTCCCCAGCGCACCATACAGCCCATCCCCTACCACCAGGACGGTTTTATTTCGAATATTTGCATTTTGGTTGATGACAACGATCGGGTTGTAGGAAGATGAATAAAGTGAATCATCCACATCAATCATCCGATGCAATCCATCCCCGTCTGTTCCGATCACATAATCAATGGATCCATAGTGATTCTTCATCCCCAGGGTAACCGGGGCAATGCCGTGATCCTTCAGGATGGGCATGTTGATCAGATAGGTGCAGTTGACCAGCACATCTGCCAGCTTACGGCTGGTCACTCCAGCTCGATTGAATGAGATGGTTGCGGATGGATTCGTGCTATCAAAGGACATTTCATTACCGCCGCAGCCGTTTGAATCAAAAACCCGCACACTTTGATTGACCAGCCTGGTGCGGAACCTGTCTGGAACCGGCCGCATGGCATCAAAAATCCAGATATCCTGGGGTTGCACTCCCATCGAGAGCATCCCTGAAATCAGAGCATTTACTGGTTCGACCAGCGCATCGATGCGATTGGATTGATCCGTGCAATTTCCCCATTGATTATTGAAATTTACCTTGATTGCAATCCCCTTGCCACTGCTGTAATTTGGCAGGATGAATTGCCAGGCCTGGACAATGGTACTTTTGCCGGTCAGGGTCAGTAATCCCTGGTTGGTCATGGTATTGACGGTTGACTGGCTGACGTAATCCCCATACCAGCCAGATGAAAAATTCCAGCTGGTTGCGTTTGTATTCCAGACGTGCACCACCCGGCTGCTGGTGGGCGGTGAGACCGTCTGGGTAGCAGTGGGGGTCTTGCTGGGTGTTGGGGTCTTGCTAGGTGTGGGCGTTGAAGTGGCGGTTGGCGTTGCCGTTGGATCCGCCTTCATGATGATCGGCAAATAACCTTTATAGGGGTCTGTCGCGCCGGTTACATTAATCACACCGGAAGATCTACGGAACAGGCGCGTCAATAAACCAGCTCCGGCCAGGGTGGTTGCACCGGCCACCAGGCGTAGGAATTCGCGACGCGTCATTTTCTTTTTCATCATATCCTCCAAAATAGTTCTAAATAATCCAGGCGCTTATACCGTTAAGATGGCCGACCGCAGGTAGGCGGTTGTCCTTTGTTTGCGCTGGATATCTTCCATCACCCGCTCCACCTGCACGGGGGTTATTTCGAGGGCACGGGCAATCACATCTGCCGGGACTCCTTTTTCCATACCCAGCCAGATCAGGTCCAGCACATCAAACGGCAGGCGGAAGAAGAATTCCTCCTGCGTGCTGCCTGCACTGTATGTATCCGTGGTGGGGGTGCGCTCCTGGATCTCGCGCGGAACGTCCAGGTAGGCTGCCAATTGATACACCTGGCTCTTAAAAAGATGCACGATCGGCTGGAGGTCCACACCGCCGTCGCCATATTTTACGAAGAACCCCAGGTCATGCTCATTTTTATTGGCCGTGCCCACCACTGCATAATTGCGCAACTCGGCATGATAATACAACATGGACATGCGCGAGCGCTGCTTGAAATTCGAAGCCGCCACAATTTGCAGGAACTCTGCCACCGGCAGGCGCTGCGATTTCTCCACACCTTCCGGTGAAATCACGGTCACCTTGAAAACATTCAAGACATCCTGCTCCAGCAGGTTGCCGGGCAGGCTGATCTTGACTTTCCAGCCTTCGCCATAATCCGGGAACAGCCGCTGAACTGCTTCATCCCGGCGACGATAGCAACCAGCCCCGGCCAGCAAATGGGTGATGTCTTCTGTCACCGTCTTCACCCCGTATTGCCCAGCCAGCCCCTGGGCCAGGTCCACGCTTTCCGGGGATGATTCCCGCTCCGGCAGCAGGAGGCCGATCACCCGTTCTGCGCCCAGTGCGCGGACGCACAGGGCCAACACTACGGCCGAATCGATCCCGCCGCTGATTCCCACCACAGCACCGCGCCGGTGGAAGGTTTGCGTGACGGATTCCAGGATGAATTGCGCCAATCGGCGGGTTTCCACTTCTGCATCCAGCAGCAGAGCTTGGCTGGAGAAGCCTGAGGATGGATCCAGGTGTGATGATGTATTCATGATTCAGCCTTCCTTGCGCTTATTAATGCATTTATACGGCTGCGACTCCGGCAGCCGGGTGGAACGCTGCCGAAATGTGTGAATAAATTGATCCACTACCAACTGGGTGGACAGAATGCCAACCAACCCCATTTCTTCCACTTCCGTCAAGGCGCAATCACTGGCTGCCTTATGGACGAGTCCTTCCACCATGGCCGGCTTAAACAGGCCTGTATCCTGTACGGCAGAGGGTGAAAGCATCTCCCGGACATATTCCATTGGCTCCGGCTGGAAGAAACTGTGCTGGATGGGCGCCCGGTATGGCCGCTTGACCCGCTTCCAGATTTCCGGCGGCAGGAGCGGAGCAGCCACTTTTCGTAGCAGGTATTTCTCCAGCATTCCGTTCAGCTTCAGGTGTGGCGGCAAACGGTTGCAAAATTCCACCAACCGGGTGTCCAGGAAGGGGAAGCGGCCTTCCACGGAATGTGCCATGGCCACGCGGTCACCCTGGGAGGAGAGCAGGTAAGGTGAAAGGAAGGTCGCCACCTCCAGGTATTGTGCCTGGCCCAACGGCGGCCAGGTCGGGTAATCTTGCGGCAGGTGGACCACCTCGTCCGGGCTTTCATCTCCCTGGGACTCCAGGAAACGGGTCAATCGGCCGGTGTTATTCCAGCGAATCTGGTGCGAATACCAGGGGCTTTCTGTATCCGTCAAACCTCGGCGGTAAAATGCTGTTCGATAAGCCTCGTTGGAACGCCCCAACCGGGCAATATCCGGATAAAGCTTCCCGAGCAACCTGGGCCGCAGGCTGGAGTCTGGATCACGCGCCCAAAAGCGCCGGACGGTCATTTCCTTGAAAATATCATAGCCTGCCAGGAATTCATCCGCTCCCTCCCCGGTCACAACCACTTTGAATCCAGTCTGCCGCACCAGGCTGGAAAGCAGGAACATGGGCACCGGGGCCGTGCGCAGGAGCGGCGTTTCCGTATGCCAGATCACGTCCGGCAGGGCGCGGCCAATTTCCGCATGAGAGCAGCGAATGATGTGATGTTCGGTTCCCAGATATTCGGCCATCCGCTGCTGATGCGGACTTTCATCAAAGTTCGGGTCGGAAAATGCGATGGAGAAAGTCTCCAACCGGTTGGGCACATGTTTACGGATCAGCGCCGTGGTGGTCGAGGAATCCAGGCCTCCGCTCAGGTAAGCTCCCACGGGCACATCCGCCCGCAATCGGATATTTACCGCATCCACCAAAAGCTGCTCAAACTCCTCCTGCAGTTTATTTTCGGTACCGTCAGATTCCGGTACGGCATAATCCAATGACCAGTAACGCTGGATTTGCACCTGCCCATTTTCCACCACCAGCCAGTGCGCGGGCGGAAGCTCATAGATATCTTCAAAGATGGTGCGCGGTGATTGCACACTCCAGTAAGTCAGGACCTGCCGCAGGGAGGATGGAGAAATCCGCGGGTTGAACCCCGGCGCCAATAATAAGCTTTTAATTTCCGAGCCAAAATAAAGCCGCCCGGCATGGATGGTGTAAAACAGCGGTCGGACGCCCAAGCGATCGCGGGCAAAAAAAGCCCGCCGATGGCGTACATCCCAGATGGCAATGGCAAATTGCCCGTTTAGGAATCTCAGGCAGTCCGGCCCCCATTCTTCATAGAGATGCAAAATCACTTCGGTATCACTATTAGTGGAAAAGTTGTGCCCCAGGCGTTCCAGTTCCGGGCGGAGTTCTACGTAATTAAAGATCTCCCCGTTGAAGACAATCCACAGGGATCCATCCTCGTTGCAAATCGGTTGCTGCCCGCTGCTCAGGTCAATGATACTCAAGCGGGCGCTGCCCAGGGCAGCCCGATCATCCAGGTACGCGCCGAACTCATCCGGTCCGCGGTGCTGGATCAGGGCCAGCATACCCCGCAGCAATTCCTCGGAGAGGGGTTCAACTGCCTGTAGATTGATCGCGCCGGTAATTCCACACATAGGTCAAATCCCGGCTTAAGCCAGGTCCTTTTTATGGATTTTGCCGGAAGGGGTCTTGGGAAGTTCCGGCAGGATAACCACCTGCTGGGGAACCAACAGGTCCTCGAGGTGCTCCCGGCAGTGGCGCAATATATCTGCCTCGGTCAGGTTAGGATCAGATACAGCCACAAAAGCTTTGACGGCTTGCCCCAGCAGCACATCCGGCACGCCAATCACCGCCGCCTCCCGCACGGAAGGCAACTGGTACAGTACGTTTTCAATCTCCCGCGGTGAAACTTTCTCGCCGCGGCACTTGATGATGTCATCCTTGCGGGCGACAAAGTAGAAGTAACCTTCCTCATCCGTTCGGAACAGATCGCCGGTGTAGCATACCCGCTCTCCCGGTATTTCGCCCGGGCGGAATCGTTCCGCAGATACCTGCGGGTTGCCCCAGTAACCGCGCATAACATGCCGGCCGCGCACCACCAGTTCTCCTGTACTGCCCGGCGGCAAGCGGCGGTCCTCCTCGTCCACCAGCCAGGCTTCCGTGCCGGGGATGGGAATGCCCACGGATGCCGGTCGTCGATCCAATTCCTCCGGTGGCAGGTACAGGGTGCGCTTGGTTTCGGTTAACCCATACATGGAATACAACCGCACCCAGGGGAAGGCAGCCCGGATGGACTGGATGTGGCTCGAAGGCAGGGCCGCTGCTGTGTTCGTCATGTAGCGCAGGCTGGAAAGATCGTACTTGCTCAACTCCATTTGCAGCAGCAGGGAGAAAATGGTCGGCACACCCGGGAACCCGGTCACCTTTTCAGTTCCAATGCGGTTCAAGACTGCTGCCGGGAAGGTGAAGCCCTTCTCCAACACCAATCTTCCGCAAAACTTGAAAACCATCAACAATTGATACAGGCCGTAGTCAAAAGACAACGGCAGGGTATCGATGACAATATCCTCCGGCGTGTTTTCCAGGTACTGGATGATCGAGCTGGTGGCAAAATCCACGTTGCTGTGGTCGCTCATCACGCCCTTGGGTTCGCCGGTGCTGCCGGAGGTGTAAATCAGGCAGGCCAGGTCCAGGTCAATGTTCACAACGCGGGGGCGTTGAGGGGAGCTCTGCCCCAGCAGATCGGGCAGAGTCAGCAGGGAACCCGGTTCAGCACCAGCCGGGGGCTCCTGGGCCAGGACAGCCATTTTCAGGCTCGTCTGCCGGCTAAGCAGGTCCTGGCAGAGGCGCAATTGGCGAGCCTCAGCCACCAAAACCGTCGCGGCACAATTTTCAAGGATGTAGGCCAGCTTATCCACCTTCGTGGTCGGATTAATAACCACAAAAACACCGCCGGCCTTCAATACACCGAAGATGCTGATCACTAGTTCAACCGAATTGTATAGGAACAGAACCGCCCGGTCGCCGCGCTGAAAACCACGCTCCGTAAGAGCATTGGCCAGGC
>CAYOOA010000024.1:0-29871 GCA_964405455.1 uncultured Anaerolineaceae bacterium
AACTGCACAAACAACTGGCCGCCGCCCGCCTGCCGCAGGAAAAAGAGCTGCTCGAGCGCCAGATCCACGCCACCGATGAGCAGATCGACCGCCTGGTGTACGAATTGTACGGCCTGACGGAGGAGGAAATCCGCATCGTGGAGGGGGGATGACCGGCAGATATTCCGCCTTGGTTTTGCACCAAGCCAAAGTGTGCTCCACAATATAATTTGGAAATTATGTCATAATTTAATTAAATAATATATTGTATTTATGACAATATGATGCTATAATCATTATCCAAGTGGAGGGTATCATGTCACCATTATCGATCGGGCAAAAAGTTAAGCGATTTCGGGAATTGGCCGGTTTAAGCCAAATACAAATTGCTCAGTATTTGGGAATTGACCAGAGCACTATCTCAAAGTGTGAAAAAGGAGAACGCCATTTCCAGATGGATCAGTTGGAACAATTAAGCAACCTGTTTGGTATAACTCTGGCTGATTTGGTTAACGGGGAAGAATCATTAGCCCCTTTGCAGATCGCCTTTCGTGCTGATGATTTACAAGTCGGAGATCTCAACGCGATCGCCGATATTCATAAGATCGCAATGAATTTAAAGCAGATGCGTTTGATTTTGCTGGAGAACCCAAATGAAGCCTAAGGAAGAACTCAGCTATCAAGCAAACAAGCTTCGGAAACGATTTGGAGAGGATGTATCCTCTCCAATCGATGTTTTTTCTATCCTTCAGGCGCAAGATTCCCTGACCCTGATTTTTTACCCGTTCCCCGAACATATCTCTGGGATGTGCATCCGTACACCTACTGGGGATCAATTGGTTGCAATCAATTCAACCCGAACTCTAGGAAGGCAGCGATTCACAGCTTCCCATGAGATATACCACCTGTTTGTCCAGGAAAAAATTACGAGTGTCGTATGTGGAAATGAAATCGGTTCGGGAAGGGATGAAGAAGAAAAAAATGCTGATAGTTTTGCATCCTACTTCCTCGCTCCGAATGACGCTCTCCGCAGCTATATAGAACATGATTTAAAGAAAAATAAACAACGACCAATCATGCTGGAAGATGTGGTCCATATAGAACAACATTTTAGAATGAGCCGTCAGGCAACACTTTATCGCTTAGTAGGGGATGGCTTTATCACATTGGATTTTGCGAATACTCTCAGGGGGAATACCATCGCGTCCGCACGTAAATTCGGTTTCAGCGAAGATCTTTATATCCCCACCGCTAATGAACGGCAATATACCACAACAGGAACCTATATTGAGTTAGCAGAACAACTGAACGACCGTGGATTGATCTCCACAGGCAAGTACGAAGAATTACTATTGGATGCTTATCGAGCCGACATTGTGTATAACCTCGAAGCCGAAGGCAAGGTTGTGTATGACTGAGAAATTATTCCTGGATACGGATTGCCTCTCAACCTTTCTGGTGGTAGGTGCTGAGAATCTTGTTCTTCAGTTATTTGCCGGTCGAATCGGTATTCCCCAACAGGTTTACAATGAATTTAAAAAATGGAATTTCTTAAAGAATAAAATAGAAACTTTGTTAGCTTCAAAAAAAGTCGGCCTTTACCAGATTGAAAGTGATACCGAGTCCGGAAATTTATATATCAAACTGACCTCCAATCCAGACAAAGGATTCACAATCATAGGCAGTGGGGAAGCTGCTGCGATTGTTTTGGCAAAACTGCACAATGGAATCCTAGGCAGCAATAACTTGCGTGATATTCTTCCATATGTTCAAAAATACAACTTAAAACACCTCACGAGTGCCAGTATTATGATGGAGGCCTTTAATAACCATTTGATCTCAGAAGGGCAGGGTAATGTAATCTGGCGGGATATGCTTTTACGGGGTCGCAAGTTGCCTTCAAATACATTTTCAGAGTTTTTAGTAAGTCAAAAGAGGTAGTCGAAGTCCGTATTCTTCGTGGGTCCTCCCAACCCGTGTACCTGTTCTTATTCTTCCCTTTAACGCAAGCTTCAGTCTGCGGGGCAACCTGGGTGCCGCTATCGATTATCTACCTCCGCCCGGTTGGCCGGAATCCGTTGCGTATGATCCCCGTGCCCCTACCCCGCCAACACCCACCCATGAACAATTTGGCGCGCCGGCGGCCGGGTCCATCCCGACCATCATCCGCTCATTTAAATCGTCCGTCACCCAACGGGCGCGCTGGGCTCGGATCGATGGGCCTGTGTGGCAGCGCAATTATTATGAACGCGTCATCCGCAATGAGTGTGAACTGGACGCGGTGCGGTTGTATATTCAGGATAATCCGCGCCAGTGGGGGGAGGATGGAGAAAACCCGGGGCGGTGATCGGGTGCCAATCCGGGCGGGCCGGTTAAACAGGATGGATTGGCTCAATTATTGTCCAGACCCGCCCGCCGTCTCACCGGGTTGGTCCTGTCTGCGATTGAGCCAGGCTGCAATGCGTCACAGACCAACCCTTGCCTGCCTATCGCAGGGTCGGTGCGGTCCCTGACTGCACCACTTCCCATATCGGGCAACCACGAGGGTTGCCCCGATGACGAGGATTCAGATTAACCCTCCCAACCTGACAATGGATATCCTGAAACCACACACCCCGGGGATCTTCACGATCCCAGGGGTGTGTTCAAAGCGGGGGGTTTATGCAGGCGGCTTACTTTTCCGTCTTGTAGGCCGGGGCTTCGCGGTTCTTGCCGTCCACCGTGAAGACGTAATACGGCAGCCAGACCAGGCCGTAGAGATCCATGTAGATATCCTTCCTGGCCGGGGCCACCGTCGTCTCCTGGATGTCGTTGACGGCTCCCGCCCAGCGGTCCTGCAGGGCCTTCAGGGCGTTGGTCTGCTCCTCTTCCAGGTCCTTCAGTTCCTGTTCCAGGGCATCCAGCTCGGCCTTCTCCTGCTCCAGGGCGGCCTTGGCCTGCTTGGTCATGCGCGCCTTGCTCAGGCTGCTGCTGAGGGATTTCTTGCGCCCGCCCAGCAGGCTGAGCAGCAGTTCGCCGCCCGCGGCCAGGCCTTCCATGTTGCGCGCGCTGACGGCGTCCTTCTTGCCGTCCACCACGCTCTCCTGGCGGTCGATCTTGGCGGCCAGGGCCTTGCGTTTGGTTTCAAAGGCAGCCTTGATCTTGTCCGCTTCGGCTTCCATGGCATCCTTGGCGGCCTTGCTGCACATATCGCGGAAGCCCGCCGAGGTCACATCCGGCCCGGCAAAGAGCTTCAATGTCGGGTTGGAATGGACTTTGACGCCGCCGCTGCGGTAGATCCAGTCGATATAATCCCTTTGCAGGGCGGTGAGGCGGCGGGCATCCATCAACCAGGCGGGCAGGGGGGCAAAGCGGGCCTGCGGCTGCGGGCTGGATTGCAGTTGCTTGTCATTCAGCTCGCGGAAAGCGAAATCCTCCCAGCGCACCAGGCCGGAGGGCAAATCCTCCACCAGGCTGGTGACGTGGTAGCTGAAATCCAGGTTGAACTTGCGATCCATGATGCGCGCCTCCGCCTGGGAGAGCAGGGCCGGGTGATAGACGATGCCCTGGGCGGCCACGGATTGGCCGCGGTCCACGCTCAAGCCGGCCATGGCTTCGGAAACGCCCAGTTCGGTCGGCATGAAGTACTCCGCCACGCCGGCCGGAGCCGCCGGGCGGGTGCTGGTGTAACCGTCATCGCTGCGCACGGGGGTGGATGCCGGTGCAGCCGACTTTCCAGCCGCGGCTGCGGGCTGGGTGGCCGGTGCGGCGGCGGAAGGTTGGCCGACATGTTTGCCCTCCAGCGCATTTAGATCCGGGATCTGCGTGCGCATCAGCGGGCCGGCCAGGTAGTTCATCGCCCAGCGCGTCTGGAACAGGACCGGGTTGTTGGAGCGCACATCGTTCAACAGGAAGGTGCGCTTGGGCAGGGTGGAAATCATCCTGTCAATTTCCGCGCGGGCGATGCCGCCGGCAGCGGCGGTCTCCAACCCGTCCAGCAGGCGCTGCTTGTCCTGGTCGGTTTGCAGGCGGCCGACAAACCAGGTGCCCGCGTTGGAGAGGGCCTTGTAGTCCACGTCCACCGGGTTCTGGGTGGCCAGCAGCAAGCCCAACCCAAAGGCGCGGGCCTGCTTGAGCATGCGCAGCAGGATCGGCTTGGAGGGCGGGTTGCCGAGCGGGGGCAGGTAGCCCAGGATTTCGTCGAAGTAGAGCAGGGCGCGCAGGCTGCTGGTGCCGCGCTGCGTGCGCATCCAGGCCTCGGTGGCGGCGAAGAGCAGCGTGGTGAAGAACATGCGCTCGTTGTCGCTCAGGTGGGCCAGGTAGAAGATGCTGTGGCGGATCTTGCCCTGCGGGGTGAAGAGCATGGCGGCTATATCCAGCGGCTCGCCGGTCAGCCAGGTTTCAAAAGAGGGCGAGGCCAGGAAGTTGTTGAGCAGCATGGCCAGTTCCGAGCGGTCCTTGGCCGGGTAGAAGCTGTCCAGCGGGAAGGCCCCCAGGCGTTCGAAGGGCGGGTTCTGCGTCTGCAGGATCAACTCGGTCAGGTCGAGCGAGGTGCCCTTGCTCCAGGCGTTTTCCAGCACGTTGGAGAGCAGGATGTGCTCGCGCGAGCGCAGCGGATCGATATCCGTCATGCCAACCAGCCCGAGCAGGGCGGTGACGGTGGTGGAAATCTTCTCGCGCAGGATTTCGCGGTTGTCCTCCCAGCTGATGGAAGGGGGTTGGAAGGAGGAGAGGATGTTGATCGGGAAGCCGGAGGTGGAGCCGGGGGTGTAGATGGTGAAATCGGCGGAATTCTTCAGCGCCGTCAGGTCCTCCGAACCCAGTTCCCAGCCGGCCAGGCCCTTGGCCCAACTGGCGGCCGTCTCGGCAGCCAGATCGCCGACGGATTTTCCCGCCCGGCGGGCCAGTTCGGGGTCAATCCAGGGCTCAAAATCCGCGGGCAGCAGGTTGGGGAAGTGCAGCAGCAGGTTGGTCAGGTCGCCTTTCGGGTCCACGATCAGGGCGGGGATGCCCTGCAGGGCGGCTTCCTCCAGCAATCCAATGCACAGGCCGGTCTTGCCGGAGCCGGTCATACCGGTCACCACGGCATGGGTGGTCAGGTTGGCCGGGTCGTACATGACCGGGTCGGTGCCCAGGGCATTTTTCGCCAGGTCAAATTTACGGCCGAGGTAAAAGGTCTTGCGAGCACGATCCATCTTTCTTCCTCCTGAAAATCGTGAATGATCTCAACAATCAGTACTCAATCATTATTCTACCAGTGAATATAACTGATAGATACCACCAAAATCAACCGGCGCGGGGAGCGTGGTTAAGAAATTTCTCAGAGATTGTAAATCTTCCGGCGGGTGATGGGGATCCTTATTTTCAACCAGGAATTCAGCGCCGGACTTGTAAAACAAAACATGCGTATAGCCTTCGTTAATCCATTGCTGGCGGATGGCGGCAGCGTCCAACCCCTCCGCCCGGGTGACCTTCCAGCGGTCAAGGATTTCGTCCGCCTCGCAGCGCGGCAGGCAGTAGTATCCGCGCGCTTCGTACAGCAGCAGCACCCGGCTGCCCCCCGGTAATTTTTGGATGGCTTGCATGGCCGGTTGATACCAGCCCAGGTTATCGGCCAGGTAGGTTTGCTCATCCTTCAGCCCGGCCAGGACCGGCAGGGGGTTGATCCGGAGGGTTGCCAGCCCGGTCTCAACCAGGTTCAAGCCCAACGCCAGCAGGATCACCACGTTCACCAGGCGGGAGAGCCGTACGCCGGGCAGGCTGCGCCGGGTCAGGCCGTAGTCTCCCAGGGCGGCCAGGGCGGCAAAGGCCGGGAAGAGGCTGATGTAATAGCGGGTCTGGATCAGGTTGCCGCTCCAACGGTTGGCCACCGCCCAGGTCAGCAGGCCGCTGATTGAAACCAGGGCCGCGGTTTGCAGAAACGGCCGGCGGTCTTCCGGCAGTTCCCGCCAGGCCAGCCAGAATAGACCGCCCAGCGCCAGCAGCAGCGCCCCGGGAGCGAACATGTAGCCTTCGGCGGAATCAATGCCCAGGGAGGTGGCGCGCAGGGGCAGGAGGAAGAAATCCAGCCAGTTGCCGTACGGCGGAACAGACTGGTACACCTCCAGGCGGACGGCTGTCATCTGCCCGGCCGGGAAGAAAAACGGATAAAACGGGTTGCCGGTGGTAATCCAGTTCTTGACCAGCCACGGGGCAACCGCCAGCAGGGCAGCCAGGCCGAACACCAGCAGGCTTTGCCATCCCTTCGCGCGGCGGCGGAGGATGCCCCAGAGTAACACCAGCGCGCCGCTGACGGCGATCACCCCGGCGGTGTACTTGCTGCCCAGGGCCAGCCCGGCCAGGGCTCCGGCAGCAGCCGCCCAGCGAAGACCGCCTTGCTGCTGCCACCCGTCCAGGCAGATCAACACGCCCAGGCCGAGCAGGAAGGGGAGGCTGTCCATGTAAGCCCAGCCGAACAACATCACCAGCGTGTAACCGGCCAGCAGGCTGGCCGTTCCCACCCAGGCGGCGCGAGCATCCAGGCGTTGGCGCAGGAAACCCAGCAGCCCCACTAAGGTCAGGCCGCCAATTGCCCAACCCAGGGCAGCGGCAGCCTGCGCCCCGCCCAGGGCCATGGCCCAGGTGTAGAGCATCTCCATGTTTTGCGGCATGCCGCTCATCACCTGTTCGGGCAGGTAGCTGATCCGGCCGGCCTGCAGGTAGGTCTGCGGTAGGAGCAGGTGAGAGACCAGGGCATCAAACCTGAGCGGCGGTGCCAGGGCCACCAGCAGCGGCCCGATCAGCAGGGCGGCGCACAACCCGGCCGTCCAGCGCTCGAACCTGCCGCTCTCCCGCCACAATTCACCCAGGCTGCCCAGTTGAGCCAGCCAGGCGCGGATGGAGCGGCGCAGCAGCAGGAGTAACAGCGCCAGGACTGTCCAGGGCAGCCAGCCGGGCAGGCCCAGCGTGCCGCCCACCAGCAAAACACCCAGGGCCAGCAATCCCAGCCCCAACCCGGCCTGGAGCGCCAGCCGGGCGAGCGGGTGCACTTCCTGCGGGTGGAACAGGCGCAGACCCAACCCGCCGGCTGCTGCCAGCAATAATATCGGGACAAGCATCCGCCAGGCCAACTGGAAAATGGCAAGCGCCGCGGCCGGGTCAAACGGCTTGTGGCTGATGAAGTACATCAACAAAACACTGACCGCCCACAACAAACCCAGGAGGGGAACCAGGTAGGATTTCTTCAAAAATCAACCTCGCAGATCAGTTTTTGAGAGCGAAGCGAGTAAAAAATGGAAACGGATGATTTTTCCCTCCGGCCGCTACGCTTTCACAATTTACATAGCCAGTATGCATCTGGAACAATTATTGCACAGAATATTCAGAGTATAATCTATTCAGGCATTTAACCTTTTATATGGGCGGGTGCGGCTTGTTCGATATCTATCATTTCTCCCTGACCTCCACAAATACCGATCTGCCGGGCATGCGGGTGACTGCGGCGCCGCGGAAAGCGGACCGCCGCCGCCAGAAGGATGTACTGGCAGCCGTTTTAACTTTGACCGGCAGGCATCCCCTTGATCAAGCCGGGATCGATGCGCTGTTGGACCGACTGGTGGAAGCGTATTTTAGTTCCCCCGGCACAGTCACGGCGGGCATCCGCCAGGCGGTTGAGAAGCTCAACGAGTACCTGATGGAGCGCAACCGTAACGGGGCGAAGGAAGGTTGGAACGCCGTCGGCCTGCTCAACCTGGCCATTTTGCACGATGAGTTGATTTACGTTGTAAATGTCGGTACCACTCATACTTTCCTGCTCGGCCATTCGGCGGTGGAGGATTGGGGCTCCAACGGCGGTCCGCGCGGCCTGGGCGTAAGTAACCAATTATTCCTGCGCTTTTACAGTGAAGAACTTGAACCCGGCGATTTGCTGGTCTTCTGTGCCAATCCCCCGGCCAGTTGGACGGTGGATGCCCTGCAGGGCAGCCCGGCGCTGACCTTCGACCACTTGCGCCGGCGGCTGCTCAACCAGGCCGGGCCTACTCTGCAGGCCGGCGTGGTTCAATTCAAGGCCGGCAGCGGACAGATCCATATCCTGCGCCTGCGCCCGGTCAGCCGACCGATGGTGGTGGAAACCCCGGCTCCCCTGGAAACCCGCCAGCCAACCGCACCGGAAACACCCGCTCCTGCCATCCCGCAGGGGCCGGTTGTAACAACCCCGCCCCCAACGCCCGCAGTATCAGAACCACCCCGGTCTGAGCCGCCCTCCGGGCTGCCCTCGCTGGAGGACCTGGTCCTGCCGGGCGAGCAGGCTGCACCTGAACCGGCTGCCCCGCCGGAAGCGGAGGAACCCATCGGTGACCTGTTCCCGGCCAGCGATGACCTGGTTGCACCGGTGACCTCCATTCCGCCGGCAGCTCAACCTGCCGAACCGACGCCAGCCCCTGAACCCGAACCAACCCCGGAACCACTGCCCCTGCCGGAAGTCCCGGTGGTGCGCCCGGTAGCTCAGCGCCCGGTCCGCCCGCAGCGCCCGGCGCCTGCTGCGAACGAAGCCGTGCAACTGCCCCTGCCCGAGGCTCCGGCCGGTGAGGGACTTTCCGATGAACCCGAAGTAACCCCCCTGCAGCGCCGCCGGGGAGGCAACCAGCGGGCGCGCCGCCAGGTGGCGGGCGTCTGGCTGGCCGGACGCAACCTGCGCCAGAAGATCAGCAAGGCTTTCAGCCGCCTGCTCTGGCGGATTTTACCCACGCGCGAGGATCAGAAACCGATCTTCCCCTCCAGTTGGATGTGGTTTGTCGCGATTGCCGTCCCGCTGGTGGTGGTGGCGATCGCTATGACCGTCTATACCCAGCTGGGCCGCGACAAAGCCCAGCAGGTCTACCTGCTGCAGGCGCGCGAGGCGGCCACCCAGGCCATGAATGAACAAGACCTGGCCCAACGGCGTACCCTGTGGGATCAGACCCTGCAACTGGTCGTCAAGGCCGAAGAATACGGCAAGAACGAAGAAACCCGCACCCTGCGCCGGCAGATCGAGACCGGCCTGGATGACTTGAACAAGGTCAAACGCCTGGTGTTCAGCGAAACCCTGCGCGGTGGTCTGGCGGCGAGCGTCAACATTGTTCAATTGGCATCCTACGGCAGCGATGTCTTTGCCCTGGACGCGACCAGCGGCTCTGTTTTGCGCCTGGTAGGCGCCGGCGGGCAATTTGAAGTGGATGCAAAATTCATCTGCCGGCCTGGCAGCTACGGCGGCAAGATCGTCACCAACCTGGTCGACCTGATCCCGCTGCCCAAGGGTATCTTCACCAACGCCACCGTGCTGGCCGTGGATGAAACCGGCAACCTGATGTACTGCGGCGAGGGGCTCATCCCCACCATCCAGACGCTTACCCCGCCGGATGGCTACCTCGGCAAGGTGGCCGGGATTGTTCAGACCGGCCGGGTGCTGCTGGTGCTGGATAAGGGCCGCAACATGATCTGGCGCTACGGCGACTCCCTGCCGGACGATCCGCCGCTGGCGCCGGGAGAACTGGTTAACTGGAGCCGGGCACCCAAGCCCTATTTCCAGGAGACCACCCCCGCCCTGGGCAAAGTGGTTGACATGGCGGTGAATGAGGATGCCCTCTTCCTGGTCGATTCAGACGGCGTGGTCACCACCTGCGATTACAGCGCGGTGGTGTATGCGCCGACCTCCTGCCAGCAGCCGGCCACGTTTGAAGATGCCCGTCCCGGGCACCCCGCCCAGGTCACCGGCTTTGATAACGTTTCTTTTGCCCGCTTGAACATTGATCCGTTGACACGCCAATCGCTGTACGCCCTGGATGTGAATACACCGGCCGTCTACCGCTTCAGCCTGCATCTTTTCCTGGATAAGATCATCGAGGCGGATGCGGTCAGCAGCCTGCCTGCCCAAAGGCCGACCGCTTTTGTCGTCACCACGAATCAATATCTGATCCTGGCTTACGGGAACCGCCTGTTCATCACCAAGCCATGAGTCGGCTGCCGCTGGAGGTTCGCTTTAGCGGAACAGGAACGCTGGCCCTGGTGGGCAGCGGCGAATACCTGCCGGGCGTGCTTGAGTTGGATGCCTGGTTGATGGCGCGCCTGCCTGAGCCTGCCCGGGTGGTTACCCTGGCCACGGCCGCCGGTACGGAAGGCCCGGCCCGCATCCGCTACTGGGAGGACCTGGGGGTGAAGCACTTCCAGTCCCTGGGAGCGGAGAGCGTGGAGGCAGTCCCGGTCATTGACCGCAGCAGTGCCATGGATGAACGCCTGGCGGAATACATCCGCCGGGCGAATTTTGTGTATCTTTCCGGTGGCAAACCGCATTACCTGCTCCAGGTGCTGGCCGGCAGTCCGGCCTGGGCGGCCATCTGCGCCGTACTGGAACAGGGTGGGGTGGTGGCGGGCTGCTCCGCCGGGGCGATGATCTTTGGAGAGCAGGTTCCCTCGTCTCCATTTCCCGGAAACTGGCAGGCCGGCTTTGGTTTTCTGCCTGGAACGTTTATCATCCCGCACTTTGATGAAGTACCTAAAACCCTCCTGGCGGGGTTAAAACTCTTGAATCATAAATTGCGCCTGGTGGGGGTGGAGGGGGACACGGCGCTGGTTTGCACCCCGCAGGGCTGCCTGGTGCGCGGACGTGGACGGGTCAGCCTGCAAAACGGTAATTCCTTCCTGCATTTTCAGCAGGAGTAAATTCAGCACTGACGAGGCAAGCATGTACCAATCCAGGACTGTACGCTATCTTTTGTTCGGTCTGCTCTATTTCACCCAGGGCATCATCCTGAGCTACTTCACCAGCCTGAATGCCCTGTATTTTCTCTCCAACGGCCTGACCATGACCGATGCGGGCCTCTTCTCGGCCATTGCCCTGATCCCATTTGTGATCAAAATCTTCCTGGGCATGTTGAGCGACCGGGTGAACCTGTTCGGCATGGGGCACCGCAAGCCGTACATCCTGATCGGGCTGGCCATCCAACTGGTCTGCCTGCTGATCGTCCCCTCCATCAACCTGGCCACCCAGTACTGGGGATTTGTCTTCCTGGCCTTCATGCTGCAGATGGGCATGGCCCTGTATGATACCTGCACCGACGGCCTGGCCCTGGATACCACCCCGGAAGCCGAGCAGGGCACCCTGCAGGGTGTGATGGTGGGCGGACGGGCGTTTGGCGTGGTGGTTACCGCCTCCCTGCTGGGGCTGCTGGCGGATAAAGCCGGCTGGCCGTGGGTCTTCTACGCCCTGGCCATCCTGACCGCGCTGGCGCTTCCGCTGGTGTTGGGCGTGCATGAAAAAGCCCGCCCGGCCGGGGAGTCCTTCAACTGGAAAGCCTTCAGGGCTTTCAAGAGCTGGCCGATTGCCGCCCTGGCTGCGGCCGGTCTGCTGATGTTCTTCATTATCAACGGTTCCAATCAGCTGGTGAATCCCTTCCTGCAGAAAACCTTCCAGATTAGCCTGAGCCAGGCCGGGTTGTACACTACGGTCTGGGGAGTGGGCGTGGTTATCGGCGGGGTGGTGGGCGGCTGGCTGCTCTCGCGGATTGGACGGCGGAACGGCGTGCTTTCCACCCTGGCGTTCACCATCGTGGCTATCGGACTGTTATCTATAATCCCGTCCCGGCTGGCTGCCTGGCCGATCGTCTTCCTGTTCGGGTTGGCCTTTGGCGCTTACCAGGCCCAGTACTACGCCCTGTCCATGGCCTTCACGGAGAAAAGCATCGCTGCTTCGATGTACGCCATCCTGATGGCAGTCTCCAACATCGGCATCGCTGCCGGGTTATCCGTCAGCGGCATCCTGGCGGACGCACTGCCTTTCCGCACTGTTTTCGTGATCCTGGCCGGGATGAACCTGCTGATCCTGCCCTTCCTGCCGACCATCTGGCGGGCCAAAGCCGCCAATTAATTCCTGGTACCGTAAAGCCGGAGGTATTTCACCTCCGGCTTTTTTATTTCCAAGCGAGAAACTATGATCAGTGGATCTGAATCATTTGACCGGTTTCCTGGACTTCGTAGCCCTTGAACCGCCTGATCCAGCCGCGGCCTTCTTCCGAGCCCAGCCACTGGAGCCAGGCCTGGACGGCCGGCAGGGCAGCCGTCTCCGCCCGCATGACCAGGTCGTAGCGCTCGCGGGCCAGGGGGATGAAATCCAAACCAAAGGCAGCCGCAGCGGATTCCAGCCCCAGGCCCAAATCTGCGCTGGACTCCGCCACCGCCCGGGCCACGTCCGAATGAGTGATCCGTTCATCCCGGTATCCGTTGATCAAATCTGACGGGATCTGCAGGCGTTCCAGGTTGGAGTCCAGCCAGACGCGCGTTCCGGAGCCGGCCTGGCGGTTGACAAAGCGCAGTTCCGGGCGGAGTAAATCCCGCAGGGATTGGATCCCAAGCGGGTTACTCGGGGCAACGATCAACCCCAGCCGGCGGTGGGCGAATGTGACCAGGCACAGGGGGGTGTCAGGCAGGGTTTTCTCGATGAACGGCAGGTTGTAGGTATCCGTGGCGGCATCCCACAAATGCGTCCCGGCCAGGTCGGCTTTGCCTTCCTGCAAAGCCAATAATCCGCCCATGCTGCCGGAGAAGGAGATTTGCAGGCTGACATCCGGTATAATTTCGCCGAAGAAATGGCGGGCTACGGTACTCAGAGCCATATCATGACTGCCGGAAAAGCGCAGCCGCTGGTGGATATCCGGGTGGGTGGAGGTGTCCAGGGCGCGCCAGCGGTCCATGGCCAGTTCCAGGGCGGATTGAACCTCTTCCAGGGTATATCCTGCCGTCAGCACGTCTAAGAGGAAGGTTTCGGAGCGGTGGACCAGGTTGGCTTTACGCAGGGTGGTCTGCCCGGCAGCCCGCGCCTGCGGGATGGCCCCCGCCACCTGTGTACCCCGCCCGGCCTGGCTGTAAATCAGGCCTTCCCGGGCCAGTTCGCGGTAGGCGCGCTGGATGGTGCCGGGAGTGCACTTCCACTCGGCGCATAATTCGCGCACCGAGGGCAGCCGATCACCCGGCTTCAGCCGCCCGTTGAGGATTTCCGTGCGGACCGCTTCGGCGATTTGTTGATAAAGATGGCGTTCATCCATGGCAATCTCCACCTGTATATATACGTTGATTATACACTTTGCCCTGGCTTTATTATATTGCCCACCCAGCAGCAGTTCGAGGTGTTTCTCGAGTCCATATTAGGAATTGTGCAGGACATTGATCAATGCCCTGCACAAAATCCTGGTGAGAATAAAAGAAATTGGTAAAACGCAGCTTACTTGTTCAGGTATAGCTTGGAGGATGGGATGAACAGCGATTGACCGAAATCTGCCTTGCCGAAGGCGGCAATCTTTTCCTGCACCGGCACGGAGATGATCCAGTCAATGAACAGGTTGGCCAGGTCGTTGCGAATCTGCGGACCCTTGCTTGGGTTGACAGCGATCACGCCGTAGGGATTGAAGAGGGTCTTATCGCCTTCCACCAGTACCACCAGGTCCAGGCCTTCTTTGACGCGGCTCAGGTAGGTGGCCCGGTCGGAAAGAGTGTAGGCCTGCTTTTCCTGCGCCATGGTCAGCACTTCGCCCATGCTGGCGCCGGCATTGATGTACCAATCGCCTTCGGGCTTGATTTCAGCGGATTTCCAGATGGCCAGTTCCTTGGTGTTGGTGCCGGAATCATCCCCGCGGGAGATGAACGGGACCTTGGTCTCGGCAATTTTCTTGAAGGCATCCACCGCGGAGGTCATTCCCTTGATCCCGGCGGGGTCGGAAGCGGGTCCGATGATGACAAAATCGTTGTACATCACGTCTTCGCGCCGAACGCCGTCACCGCTTGCCATGAAAGCATCTTCCTTGGCCCGGGCATGCACCAGCAATACATCCGCATTTCCATCGGTGCCCAATTGGATGGCCTGGCCGGTGCCGACAGCGATCACGTCAATTTTGACGTTGTACAGCTTCTCAAAATCGGGCAGCAGGTATTCCAGCAGGCCAGAATCCTGGGTGCTGGTGGTGGTAGCCAGGATCATCTTCTGCGTTTCCGGGAAGGCGGTTGGAAGGACAGCTGTGGGTTCAACAGTTGGTTCCACGGGCGCAGCAGTCGGCTCGACCGGCGCGGTGGTTGGTTCCGGGGCTGCAGTGGGGGTGGCGGGGGTGGTGCAGGCCGCCAGCAGAACGGACAACAAGGTTACAAAACTAACCAGGGTCAACAACTTTTTCGACATATTCTTCTCCATTAGAGATTGATATAGACCCTCTGGAGAGGGTTAATACACCATTTCGCCGCGTACAAAAGCCGCTGTGCGCGGATCGGCAGGATGCTCGAAGAACGCATCAACCGGGGCTGTTTCCACCAACCGGCCTTCCAGCAGAAAAGCCACCCGCCCGGCCAGGCGGTGGGCTTGGAAAACATTATGTGTCACCAGCACCAGGGTCATGCCCTGCTCCCGGTTAAGCCGATGGGCGATCTGTTCAATCAGGCCGACGTTGTAGGGGTCCAGGTTGGCAGTGGGCTCATCCATCAACAGCACTTCCGGTTTGAGCACGATGGCCCGGGCCAGCACCACCCGCTGCGCTTCTCCGCCGGAAAGAGTATGAGCGCTCTGCTTGGCCAAATCGGCCAGGCCAACCAGTTCCAACGTGGATTGAATCAGTTCATGGGTATCCCGTTCCCCGCGAAGTTGCAGGCCGAAAGCCACATTATCCCAGACAGAGCGATTCAGCAGCATCGGCCGCTGGAAAACGGTGGTCACCCGGCGGCGTAGGTCGAGGGGCATTTCACTTCCGGCCTGGTAGGCGCGGTCATGGAAGATCAGCTTGCCAGCGGTGGGCGGCTCCAGGAAATTCAAAAGGCGCAACAGGGTGCTTTTTCCGGCTCCGCTTGGCCCGACCAGGGCCAGCACTTCACCGCGCTGGATCTCAAGTGAATCCAATGCCAGGACTGTGCGCCCATTATAGGTCTTGGTCAAATCTTGCAGGTGGAAGAGTTTCTCGCTCATGCGGTTAATCCCCCACCGATTTACCCTGCAGGCGCATCATCAACAGGTTGACGACAAAGGAGATGCCCAGCAGGATGAGACCGAGGGCAATTGCCAGGTCAAAGTTACCCTTGCGGGTTTCAAGCACGATGGCAGTCGTCAGCACGCGGGTGGAGCCCTCGATGTTGCCGCCCACCATCATCACTGCCCCCACCTCGGAGATGATGCCGCCAAAACCGGCGATGATGGCCACCACCACACCCACCCGCGCTTCCATCAGGATTGTCCAGGCGGCCTGGCGCGGGGTTGCGCCCAGGGCGGTCACCTGCTGGCGCAGTTGGGGATCCACGCCCATCACGGCGGCCATGGTAAATCCGGCCACCAGTGGGAATGAAATAATGGTCTGGGCCAGGATCATGGCTCCGGGGGTGAAAAGGGCTGGAATGAAAGGTGAATTCAGCGAGCCCAGCGGTCCGCTACGTGAAAGCAGCAGGTAGACAAACAACCCCACCACCACCGGCGGAAAGCCCATGCCGGTGTACATCAGGGCGATGACCAGCCGGCGGCCGACGAAGCGCTTGAGCCCGAGGAAGACCCCCAGCGGGATGCCAATGACAGAACTGATCACCAACGCAATGCCGGAGACCCGCAGGGAAAGTGAAATGATTTCGAGTAAAGCGCTGCCCAAAAGGTACCTTTTTCCTTGATGTATGGATGTATCGCACCAAGTATAGTGCAAGCAAAAAGGTTTGTCCAGAAGTCAAATATCCTGCCGGCTCATGGCAGATGTCCGTTAACAAATCCACTTATCCCCATCTTGCTTTTTTTCTATTTTGATGATTCGTCTGATCGTTCACGGTCTGGAGACCGGAACGATCATTTTGCGTGGTCGGCAATGGCCCGCCCAGCTTATCGTTGAAAACGGGAAACCGTCACTTTGGCTCTGGTTGATGATGCTTTTTCTGAAGGTTTGCAATATATTCTTCAGGCTTGGGTTGTCTCAACACCTTTACCCCGGATACCTTGTTTTTTCTTCCATGTAACGATTCTTCGTAACAGATAAATGATTATCCCAATTGCGCCACATACCAGGCAGAAAAGCTGCATCTCCTCAAAACTGACCCCAAAGGCGAGCAGGGGATTTACTGATAGGATCGGCCAGAAGGGCTGCATATCGTGATGCAGGAAGCCGTCGATCAGGATGTGGCTGAAACTGCCGATCAGGCTGCTGAGCAGGGCGGCCTTCCAGCGGATTTGGATCTTCCGCCGGCCGAGGGTGATGAGGCGCACGCCCCATTCAGTCAGGTATTTCCCGCTGGCGGCCGCAACCAGGCCCAGACCGGCTGCCCCGGCCAGGGTATGCGTCCAGCCGTGCCAGATGGCCTCGCCCGAGGCGATGGCAATCAGGGGCTGGATATCCATCACCACCTGCGACCAGCCGTAGACCATCAGGCTGAATTTCTCCGGCAGTACAGCTTTGAAGGCCATCCCTGGCCCCAGGTGATAGGGTGTGAACGGCATTTTTCCTTACTCCCAATCGTCAGGGTTGTAATTGCGCAGGCGCTTGGTTTCGCCGCGCTTGCGCTTGTCGCTCATGCGCACGGCAGCCGCCCCGGCGCCGGGGCGGGTTTTCTTGCGCGGCTTGGGCGGCTCCGCGGCCTGCTGGATGAGCTTGACCAGGCGGGCGATGGCATCCAGGCGGTTTTGCTCCTGGGTGCGGTGGCGCCGGGCGGTGATGACCAGCACGCCTTCGGTCGTCAGGCGGCTGCCGGCCAGTTTGATCAAGCGCTCTTTGACCTCCGCCGGCAGGGATGGCGAGTTGCGCACGTCAAAGAAAAGCTGGGCGCTGGTGGCCACTTTGTTGACATTCTGCCCGCCCGGGCCGGAGGAATGAATGTAACTGACCTGGATTTCATTTTCATGAATGGATATTTCCGATGTTACTTCAATCATGGTGTAAGTATAACCAATCCCTTTGTCAAAATGTCAATCAGAATGGATATAATATGACCCTGATTTGAGATTAACTTGCCCCGGGTAATCCCGGAATCCAGGCTGAAAAAGATTAGGGCTGTACCCGAAAAAGGAAAAATTATGTTCAGAGAAATGAGACGGGAAAAGCAATTATTATCCGAAGCGGAGACAATCGAAATCTTGCAATCCTGCACCTCGGGCGTATTGGCCGTGATGGGTGACCATGATTATCCCTACGCCGTCCCGGTGAGTCATGTCTACAAAAACGGAAAATTGTATTTTCACTCTGCCCAGGCCGGACATAAATTTGACAGCCTCGTGAAAAATGACAAGGTGTCCTTCTGCGTCATCCAGGCGGACCAGGTGATCCAGGAATCCCGCACCACCCAATACCGCAGCGCCATCGTGTTTGGCAGGGCCAGAATTCTGACCGAAGAGGCTGAAAAGAGACAGGCCCTTGAATTCCTGTTGGAAAAATTTTCGCCGGATTACCCGGTCGAAGGACAGGCTTCCATTGAGCGCAGCATCAGCAAGGTCCTGGTCGTCGAAATCCAGATTGAACACATGACCGGTAAAGCGGCCCTCGACCTCATCAACGGTCCGGGGTAAAAACACGCCCAATCTTATGGTTGGCGTATTCTGATTAAGTTATGCATCGAGGGTTGGGATCATCCCGCTCAGGGTTGATTTTCCCGCCAATGCAGGGCGGCCTCAAAGGCTCGTGTCCCGTTGGATCGGTTGAGCCCTTCCACCGCCCAAAGGCCGGCATCTGCAGCGGATTGCTCGACCAGGACGGCCACTTCCTCCTCCGGCTGGACCTCATGATCATAATTGACCTGCAGCCAGTCCAGCGTGTTATGCCGGTAATGCTCCAGGGGGAAGGCGTCGCAGATGCTTTCGACATATCGGCTGTTGTTGACGTGCCCCAGCACGTCCACCGCGGAATAGCCCGCCCGCCGGCGCAGCACTTCCGTGCCATTGCCCTTCAAACCGATTTTCTCCAACGGCTCCTCCAATCCGGCGCGCTCCGGCAGGCCGGGTAAATCCAGCCGGGCGGCCTGGGGGGGCACCATGCGCCGCTGGGCGGCATCCACCACCAGCCAGGCCGAGGAGGCCAGGGCCAGGATCTCCCCGTCCGCATCCAGCACCTGGAAGTCGCGCACGTAGAACAGCTTTTGCTGGATGGTTTTCGGCCAGGTGCGGATGAGGGCAGTCTCACCGCCCTGCGGGAAGCGCAGGAACTTGACCTTCATCCGCGCCAGCACCCAGAAGTAGCCGCGGGTTTGCATGGCTTCGTAGCCAAAGCCCAGGCGGGCGGCGTGCTCCCCGGCCGTTTCCGTCAGGCGCTGAAAAAAAGCAGCCGGTTTCAGGCGGTGGTTGAAATCGCACTCAAAGGTGTTGACCTTGAAGCTGACTTCGTGAATGGGTTCTGCAGAGCTCATGGAGATTCCTGAAGGGGGATTAATCCAGCCGGACATCACCCGGTTCGCCGGCCGCCAGGACGGTTTCCTTGATCTTGCGTTCCTGCCAGTAGGCTGCCAGGCTCATCAGCAGGGCCAGCACCACCAGGACAATCACGATATTCAGGGAGAAATGCAGACCGGCCACCTGGAATTCACCCGGGGCGGCAGTGGCATCCCCGCCGGGCATGCCGCTCAAAGCAGCAACCCGACTGGACCAGATTGCTCCCAGGATGGCGATGCCGCTGGTTTGACCCAGGGTGCGGGTGATGCTTAAAAGACCGCTGGCTACGCCCAGCCGCTCGCGCGGAGCGGAGCCCATGATGGCCGAGTTGTTCGGGGACTGGAACAGGCCCATGCCGATGCCAATCGGGATGAAGCGCAAGACATAGCCGAGGATGGAAGTGGTGGTGGAAAGCGTGGAAGCGCCAACATAAGCCAGGGCCAGCACAGCCAGCCCGGCCACCGTCAGCGGCCGGCTGCCCAGCCGGTCTGAAAGGGAACCGGAGATGGGCGCGACAATGCCCATGGAAATCGGGACGGTGGTCAGCATCAGCCCGGCCAGGCCGGGTTCCAGGCGCAGCACGTTTTGCAGGTAGAAGGGCATCAGCAGGACCAGCCCGGCGCTGCCCACGAAGGTGATGAAGCCGGTGACCAGGTTGACGCTGAAGAGCTTGTTGTTGAACATGCTCAAATCGATCATCGGCGAGGCGGACCGTTTTTCAATACGCAGGAAAATGACCAGGAAAAGCAGGAAGCCGGCAAACAGCGCCAGGGTAAGCGGCTGCAGGAAACCGGCGTTTTCACCGTTGGTCAACCCCAGCAGCAGGCTGAACAGGGATGCAAACAACGTCACGGCCCCGGGGATATCGAATTTCTGTCCGCCGGGTGGGATGCTGTGGGGAATAAAGCGGATGCCCATCAGGATGCCAAAGACACCGATGGGCAGGTTGACAAAGAAGATGGAGTGCCAGGTGGACACGGAGAGCAGCAAGCCGCCCAGACTGGGACCGGAGATGCCGCCGATTGAAACGATCAAGCCCGAGATGCCCAGGGCCTGGCCGCGTTCCGAGGGGGGAAAAGCTTCAGTGATGATGGCCGTGCCAAGCGCCATGATCATCACCGCCCCGAAGGCCTGGATAACGCGGGCGCCGATCAGCGCGCCGATGCTGGGGGAAAGACCGCAGAGCAGCGAACCGATGGTGAAAATGGCAAAACCGGCCAGGTAAATTTTCTTCTTGCCAAACATATCGCCCAGACGGCCGATGGTCAGCATCAGGGTCACCAGGACGAGCATATAACCCAGCACCACCCACTGGACGGAGGAAAAGGGCGCATTAAAATCCGTCTCAATGGCGGGCAGGGCAATATTGACAATGCTGCCGTCCACCACGGACATGAACGTGCCGGTGGCGACTGCGGCCATAATCAGCCATTTTTGATTTTTAGCAGACACGGAAAGCTCCTGATCAATATCTGCCCAATTTTATCACAGGCCGACCGGGAGGGAGGTTTTGTAATAATTCCTTACCAGGTGTTACTAATATCATCATTTCAGCCAATATTCATCCAAAAACCGGATATTTTGAATACGATTATGATATACTCACTTTTTGAGCCCATTTTCACAACCACACTTTATCGGTAGATAGCCACTGGAGATTCGAAGCAGCATGTCCACACCTGATTTGATCCTTTTGCACGCCCCCAGCGTGTATGATTTCCGCCAGAAATCGATCCTGTTTGGCCCGGTCAGCGACCTGGTGCCATCCACTCCCGTTTTTGAGATGTACCCGATTGGCTTCACCACCATGGCAGAGTACCTGGAGCGCCACGGTTTGCACACGCGCATCATCAACCTGGCCGTGCGTATGCTGGAGGAAGCTAATTTTGATGTTGAAGAGCAGATCCGCAAGCTGGACGCCGTTGCCTTCGGCGTTGACCTGCACTGGCTGCCCCATGCCCACGGCTCCGTGGAAGTAGCCCGCATCGTCAAACGGCTGCACCCAAAAACGCCGGTCATCTTTGGCGGCTTTTCATCCACTTATTTTCACCAGGAACTGATCCGCTACGAATGCGTGGATTTCATCCTGCGCGGTGACTCAACTGAAGTTCCGCTGCTGTACCTGATGCAATACCTGCGCAGCGGTGGTTCAATTCATCCGGCGCCCAACAGCGCCGAATACACCCGGCTGGCCGGCATCCCCAACCTGGTCTGGAAGGACAGCGAGGGCGAGACAGTCGTCAACCCGCTGACCTACAGCCCGGATACGCTGGACGACCTGCTGATCGACTACACCTATGTATTGAAGGCCGTGCTTCGCTACCGCGACCTGGCTTCAGTCAAGCCCTTCCGCAACTGGATGAATTATCCGATTACTGCCGCACTAACGGTGCGCGGCTGTACCTATAACTGCACCACCTGCGGCGGTTCCTCCTGCACCTTCCGCAACATCCACGGTCGACGCAAGCCCGCCTTCCGCTCGCCGGAAAAGCTGGCCCAGGATATTCGCCGCATTGGTGAATACAGCCGCGGGCCGGTCTTCGTGTTGGGGGATATCCGCCAGCCTGGCAAGGATTATGCCGACCGCTTCCTCAACGCCATTGCCGGGTATAAAAAGCCGGTGTATATCGAATTGTTTGCTGCGGCGGATCGGGAATTCTTCCAGAAAGTAGCCCGCGCCCTGCCCGATTTCACCGTGGAAATCTCGATGGAATCGCACGATGAGCGCGTCCGCCGGGCGTTCGGCCGGCCGTATTCCAATCGGCAGATCGAAGATACAATCGATTACGCCCTGGAAGCCGGGGTCAAGCGCCTGGACCTGTTCTTCATGACCGGTCTGAAGGAACAAACCTATGAATCGGTCATGGAAACGGTGGAATACTCCCGCCAGATGTTGGAGCGCTACGACCGTCAGGGAGACCACCGGGTCATCCCCTTCATCTCGCCGCTGGCTCCGTTTGTGGATCCGGGCTCGCAGGCCTTTGAGGAACCGGAGAAGCACGGTTACCACCTGTTTGCCCGTACGCTGGAGGAGCACCGCCAGCTTCTGTTGGCCCCGAGCTGGAAGTATGTCTTGAATTATGAGACGAGCTGGATGAATCGCGACCAGATTGTGGCCGCCACGTACGAAGCCGGCCGCCGCATGAACCTGGTCAAAGGCCAGTACGGCGTCATTGAGCCCGCCGCGGCTGAAGCGACCGATCGGCGAATCGCCCACGCTACCACCCTGATGGGTGAGATTGATCATATCGTCCAGACCGTGGCCGATCCAGCAGCGCGCCACCAGGCCCTGGCGGAGTTGAAGCACAAGGTGGACGATGCCAACCTGAGCACGGTCTGCGACAAGCGGGAGCTGGAAACCCCGCTACGCGGTCAGCGCATCAATATCCTCCAGGCGGCCGGGCTGATGATCGGCGATTGGTGGCGCGAGCGCACCGGCCAGGGTCCGAACGAACCCGTCAATTCCAGGCGGTCCATCAAGGAACGCTGATGCACAATTTGCAGGGCGGCCATTTGGCCGCCCTGCTTTTTATGAATCCGTGGAAAAGAATTTATGCGTGCCGGTTTCACAATGCTGTTGAAATGAATACTTAACGAATCTGTATTTTGCTTTTTTTGGGGAATCAATATAATAGTAGTATCCTAACTGTCCAGAGCGGGTTGGCAGCACATGACGGGTGAAGAATTAGTTAAAGACGAGGGTGCATTTTACCGGGAGTTGCCCAAAGTGGAACTCCATCGGCACCTGGAGGGCAGCCTGCGCCTGGAAACATTGCAAGAAATCGCCAGGGAATACGGTATCACCCTGCCCATCAAACACGGACTGGGACCGCTGGTGCAGATGCAAAGCGACGACCCATACGACTTTGCCACCTTCCTTTCCAAATTTGCCACCATTCGATTGTTCTACCGCTCACCAGAAATCATTGCCCGGGTGACAGATGAAGCGATTGCCGATGCAGCTGCGGATAACATTCGCCACCTGGAGCTGCTGTTCACGCCGGTGGCGCTCAGCCGGGCCCAGGGTTTCTCGTTGGGGGAGGTGATGGACTGGGTGGCCGAAGCGGCTGCAGCCGCCGGACGAAAGTACGGTGTGAATGTGCTGCTGCTGGCTTCCGTCAATCGGCATGAACCAGTGCACCTGGCCGAGGAAACCGTTCGTGAAGCAGCCAGCCGGATCGAGCGCGGCATCGTGGGCGTCAACCTGGCCGGGAACGAGGTGGAATTCTCCGCCAAGCCCTTTGCAGGCGTATTCGCCGCAGCCCGTCAGGCCGGCCTGCATGTCACCATCCACGCCGGTGAATGGACTGATGCTGAAAATGTGCGCGAGGCGATTGAAGAACTGGGTGCGGAGCGTATCGGCCACGGCGTACGCGTCCTGGAGGATCCAGCAGTGATGCGGCTGGCCGCCGAACGCGGCACCACTTTTGAGGTTTGCCTGACCAGCAACTATCAGACCGGTTCTGTGGCCAATTTATCCGTTCACCCGTTCAAGCAAATGTTGGATGCCGGGCTCAAGGTGACCTTGAATACGGATGATCCCAGCATTTCGCAGATTACCCTGAGTGATGAATATCAACTGGCCTGCGAGAAATTGCATCTCTCAAAAACCGTCCTGGCCGGTTTGGTTCTTGAGGCAGTCCGGGCCAGCTTCCTGCCGGGGGCTCAAAAAGAGACCTTAATCCAGAAATTCCAAACGGAAATGGCTCATCTTCAGAATTAAAACTGGCTGCTTGATCATCCTTCGCCGGGTTCATTAATGAAATATTCGCGAGTGGCAGGCGCCGATCGGCGCCTGCTGCATATTGTTCACAACATTATGACCCGGCTGGTGACTACTTATCCCGTTGTCGGGCTTGCTCTCCGCCGCTGGAGTGCCTGTGAAACCACTCCCCGGCCGGGAGCGAACAGGTAGGCCAGCAGGAAGAAGGCTGTCGCGACCAGCACGATGGCCGCCCCTGAGGCAATGTTGGCGTAATAGGATATATACAGCCCGACCAGTGAGGAGATTGCGCCAATCCCGGCCGATAGGGCCATCATCACAGGCAAACGGCGGGTGAGCAGGTAGGCCGTGGCGGCAGGCGTGACCAGCAGGGCGGCCACCAATCCGACGCCCACCGTCTGCATGGAGACGACGATAGTCAGAGCCAGCAGGATCAGCATCAGGTTGCGCAGCAGTTCACCCGGCAGGCGCAGGGTGGCGGCCAGCACCGGGTCAAACGAGACCACCAGGAATTGGCGGTACAGCGCCAGGATGGTCACCAGTACCAGTCCGCCAACCGCGGCCGTGATGAACAAATCAGTCGGGGAGACGCCGAGCAGGTTGCCAAACAGGATGTGCGATAAATCCACGGCGTAGGTCCGGATGGAGGAAATCAGGGCAACCCCCAGGGCCAGGGCAGCCGTGAATAAAATGCCGATGGCGGTATCCTCTTTGACCGTCCCCTGGCGTGAGAAAAGTCCGATCAGCAGGGCCACCAGGATGGCCGCAACCAGCGCACCGATGGTGAGCGAGCCGCCGATTAAATAAGCAATCGCCACACCCGGCAGGATGGCATGGGCCAGCGCGTCGCCCAGGAAAGCCAGGCCGCGCAGAACCACGTAAGCCCCGACCACCGAGCATAACACGCCCACCAGAACGGCAGCCAGCAGACCGCGCTGCATGAAGGCGTACTGCAGGGGAGAGAGAATCCAGGTGATCATGAGCGCACCTCCGGGTGGGTGTGGGTATGTTCTTCATCGCCCGGGCAGCATTCATCCACCACGGCCTGCCCCTCGATGAACAGCACCTGCGGGCCAAAGGCGGTGCGCAGATTTTCCGGTTGAAAGACCTGCTCCGGCGGACCGAAGGCCACCAGTCGCCGGTTGATCAGCAGGACCTGCTCGAAGCGGGCGGCTGCAAGGTTGAGATCATGGGTGGAGACCAGGGCGGTCACCTGCTCGTTGTGCAGGTGCTCCAGCAAGTTCAGGGTTACCTCCTGGGTGGCGGCATCCACGCCATTGAAAGGCTCATCCATCAGCAGGATATGCGGCTCCTGGGCCAGGGCGCGGGCCAGGAAGGCTCGCTGCTGCTGCCCGCCGGAAAGATCACCGATGGGGCGGTTAGCCAGGTCGGCGATGCCCATGTGCTCCATCGCCCGCTGAACGACCTCCTGGTCGGCTTTACCGGGGCGCTGCCACCAGCCCAGGCGGCCGAAGCGGCCCATCATCACCACGTCGCGCACGCGGACCGGGAAGCGCCAGTCCACCTCTTCGCGCTGGGGGATATAGGCGACGCAATCGGTATGTTGTCCGAGCGGCAGGCCGTGGATATGAATTTCGCCGTGTTGAATGGGCAGCAGCCCGACCAGGGCTTTGAACAGGGTGGATTTTCCCGCCCCGTTGGGTCCAACCACAGCCACGCATGCACCGTGGCCAATGGAGATGGACAAATTCTGCAGGGCCAGTCGGTTGCCGTAGCCGACATCCACACCGCTCAGCTGCAACGTGGCCGGTTGGCGTTCAGGGTATAAAACTTTTGGATCAGGCATGACTTATCCTCACTTCAACGCATCCACGATCTGACTGGTGTTGTAACGCATCATATCAAGGTAGGTGGCGGCTGGACCATCCGGGGCTGAAAAGGAGTGGGTGTACAGGTCTGTCACCACTTTGACACCGGTTTCAGCGGCGATCTGGTCGGCCAGGTCCGGGTTGCTGCCGGTTTCCAGGAAGATGGCCGGTGCAGCGCTGGCGCGGATGGCATCCACCAGGGCGGCCAGTTCCCGGGCGGAGGGGCTGGCCCCGGTGGTCACCGAGGGGATGATCGCGCCGATGATCTTGAATCCATAGCGGTCGGCAAAATAGCCAAAACTCTCATGATTGGTCACCAGCAGGCGGCGGGCCTGCGGAATTTGCTCCACCTGGGCCTGGATTTCGGCATCCAGGGCTTTCAACTGATCGATGTAAGCAGCAGCATTGGCTGAGTAGGTGTCCTTTCCCGCCGGATCAGCCTGGATCAAACCGTCGCGGATGTTTTCCACGTAGCGGATGACATTGAGCGGGTTCAGCCAGAAGTGCGGATCGGTTTCTGCGGCTGCGGCCTGGTCGCCGGCCGGGAATTCTCCGGGCTGCGGGGTGCGCGGGGTCAGCCCAGCCGAGGCGGTGATCACTTGCTGCCCGCCGGAAAGGTTTTTTAGCAGGGGTTCCAGCCAGGCTTCCAGGCCAGCGCCGTTCAGCACGATGATTTGGGCTGAACTCAGCCGGACGACATCCTGCGGGGTGGGTTCAAAGGCATGCGGGTCCAGGCCGGAGGGGATGAGTGAATCCACTGCCAGGCGGTCTCCGGCCACGTTCTTGACCAGGTCTGCCAGGAAGGGCTCGATGGCCAGGATGGTCGGTGACCCGGTGGGGGTGAGGGCGGCCGGCTGGCAGGCGGAGAGCAGCAGGAGCGTCAACATCAGCAATAAAGAGATTTTGCGGAGCTTCATGCGGTCTTCTCCTGGCAGGTGCGGCACAGGCCAAAAAGCTGCAGCCAGTGTTCGTGGATGCGGTAGCCGGAGCGGCTGGCGATGGTTTCAAACAACCCGGAAAGGTCATCGCCTTCAAAAAATTCCACCCGCCCGCAGGCTGTGCAGAGCAGGATGTGTTGGTGACCGTTGGCTGAGCGCATGTAGCGGTGGCAGCCATCGGGCAGGTGAACGCGCTGGACGAGGCCGAGCTCCTCCAGTTTTTCCAGGGTGCGGTAGACCGTCACCAGGCCCAGGCCGGGGTGGCTGCGCCGGGCGATATCGTAAATTTCCAGCGGTCCCAGGGCGCACGGGCTGTTGGCGATGATTTCAACCAGCGCCTTGCGGGGCGCTGTCAGGCGGTAGCCGCTTTCCTGTAACAGGGTGAACCAATCTTCCATCATAAGCGCCTTTGTTGATAATGAAAATCATTTTCAATATTATATCATAAATAATATTCTGAAAAACCAAGGATTGTGTTTTCCAGGTGATTGAATGTCTTTCGTGAATGGGATTGCGCTGATACTACGCGCATTCCTGTTGTAAAAGACTTTGAATCTTTAACTAACTTCCTGGTTCAGAGGGATTTCAACCATCGGGCGGGCGGCGGGTTTGATTTGCAGCAGGAGAATCAACCCTGACAGAGCCAGACTGCACCAAAACAGGAAGGGGGCAGCGGGAGTCATCTTTGCCAGGCTGTTGCCCAGCGGGGGAGCGAGAAAACTCCCGATATTGCTGATCCCCACCAGCATGCCCAGGGCCGTCCCGGAGAGGGCAGACGTCACGCGTTCCTCATCCAGTAGTAAGGCAAACGCCAAAGACATGAACGAATCGCGGACGCAGCCGGTCACCAACACCGCCGCCAGGATCAACCCGCCGCTGGCAAAACCCAGCAGGCCGGATCCGATCACGATCAGCAGCGTGGCCACGACCAACAGGAGCTTGCGCGAGCCCAACCGGTCCGACCAAATAGTGATGGGCAGGACGAGAACCAGGCTGGCGATGTGAAACATGGACACGGTTTGATCCGCCTGCAAGGGAGCCCAGCCCAGGTTGCGTAAATAGAGCGGTAGATAACCCAGGATGCCCTGGATGGCCCCGGTCACCCCGAACATGACCAACCCCAGCTGCCAGACGATTTTCAGGCCGGCCACGTGCCGGACGTTGCTGCGAATGCTGGCAGGGCTGCCCTGGTTGACTTCATCCCCCGGAGCCTGGCGGACAAACAGCCAGGGGAGGCCCGTCAAGGCTCCCACCAGGCCGTAGGCGATCAATACGTTGCGCCAGCCGCCCAACCAGGGGGAAAGCACCGCATCACTGAGCAGGGTGCCCAGCAGGAATCCAAATGCCATGCCGCCGCCCAGGGCGCCGTTGGCCAGGCCAAGTTGTTTGCGCGGAAACCACTGTCCCGCCACTTTGACGGCGTTCATGGTGATGAAGGGAGACAACGACCCGCCCAGCAGGGTCAGGATCAACAGGGGGATAAAACCGCCGGCCAGCCCGCGGGCTGCGCCCAGCAAACCGGCGCACAGGGCGCTGAGGGCCAGTACGTACCGGGAGCCAAAGCGGTCGCCCAGGATGCCGCCCAGCAGGCCGGTGATAATGGTCGGCAGGGATCCGATGCCCCAGATGACGCCCACCTGAACCAGGTTGAGCTGTAGATCATTCGCGATTTGCTTGGCCAACACTGCCATGGCCATGCCCGGCATGGCCACGGTGAGAATGTCGGTCAGCATGGCGAGGGCGAGAATGTACCACTTATAGCCGCTGGCTGGTTTTTCCATGCGGCTAATCTTACCCGACAAATGTAAAAATGCAACCTGGAATTTTATCTTGCTTGCTTCAGCCCGACTGCAATGTCCGCGTCTAGCTATTTTTCCCCTGCTGTACGGAGCGGCCCGGCTTTTCGGCGTACATGGCTGCGTCTGCTTTTTGTAGGGCGGCCAGCAGCGCTTCTCCATTTTCCGCGGTATGCACTCCCATCGAAAGTCGCAGCGGAGAGCCGCTGCCGTGGCCGTTGGCCTGCTGGATCAGCCGGCGCACCCGTTCCACGGCTGCCCGGGCCACTTCTGCCGGCGCGCCGGGCAGGAAGACCACGAACTCATCTCCACCGATCCGGGCGATCAAGTCCTGCTGGCGGAAGGCGCGGTGCAGTACCTCCGCCACCCGGCGCAGCAGCTCATCTCCGGCGGCGTGACCGTGGGTGTCGTTGGTAAGTTTCATCCCATCCACATCCGCCATGATGATACTGACCGGGAAGGGCCCTTCAACCTGCAGGCGGTTCAATTCTGATTCGAAAAAAGCCCGGTTGTACAGGCCGGTCAGGGCATCATGGGTGGAGAGGTAACTTAAGCGGGCCTCGGTTCGCTTGGTTTCGGTCACATCCGTGGTGACGTAAAGAGCCGCGTTGACCGTTCCCTCCAACTCCACCGGGCCGACGTTGTGGCGCAGCCACATCCGGCTGCCGTCCGGGCGGGGGATTTGTATCTCGTATTCCACTGTCTGGCCGCGCTCAAAGACGGCCTGCAAGGCCTGGCGGGTAGGTTCAGAAGCCTCAGCCGGCAGGAGGTCGTAGAGGTTGCGGCCGATCAAGGCATCCGCCGGGCTGCCGTTCGGTTGGCGGTTGAGGAAGAGCAGTGTACCGTTGCGTCCCACGGTGGCAATGTAGGCCGGGGCGCTGGAAACCAGGGACCGCCAGCGCGCCTCCGACTGAATGACGGCGTGGGCGGTGCGCTGCTGCTCCAGGCGGCGCAGGCCGCTTTCGGTCAGGGATCGCAGCAGCTCGGTGTAATAGTCCAGCATGGCTTCCACCCGGGACCGGCTGAAGAAGGGCACCCGCTGCAGGGCAGCGCGGTAGGCGGCCGGGTCGCACCCGATGGCTTCGGCCTGGGTGGAGAAAAAATTCAAATCCGGGAGTTCCGAGGCCAGGAAGAACTGGCCGATCAGCAAAATGCACAGTGGTTCACCGGCAATCGAGACCAGTGCAGCGGCTTCCCACAGGTTGTTGGGACATTTTTCGACCAGGCTGGGGGTTTCAAGCAGGCGGGTGGGGAGATCGGTGGTATATGCTGCGCAGCGCCCGGCGGAAAGGGGGCAGGCGCGGTGGAACTGGCTGCATACGGCCTGTTCCCCGGCCTGGATGAAGGCATTCCCATCCAGGCCCAGGATGCGCACGGGGATGCCCCCGGCAGCGGCCAGGCCTTCAGCCATGCGCTGCAGCCGGTTGAGGTCTACCAGGTCGGGCAGTGTGAAGCGTGCCACGCCATCTCCTCTTCCACACCCCTGTGGTGGATTTCAAGTTAACAGGGATTCAATACGGGAAGAGGTTACAACTTTCGTGCCACCATCCGGGTGAAGCCAAAGTTGCGCCCGGCATCCTGGCAGGTTTCCGGCCAACTCGGCAGCCACCTGCCTGTCATTACAGAGGAGCGAAGCGGCGGAAGCAATCTCTGTTGATTCAAACAATCGTGGTCCGCGTGACAGCGGGAAAAAAGGATTGAAGAAGGGCGGAAGGTGTGATACAATCTGACCCGGAAAAATTGGAGGGATGGCCGAGCGGCCTATGGCGCCTGTCTTGAAAACAGGTGTAGGGAAACCTACCGGGGGTTCGAATCCCTCTCCCTCCGCTGAGGGGGGCTTAACATGTTTATACCGGGGAGGTGCCAGAGAGGCCGATTGGGCTCGCCTGCTAAGTGAGTGCTGGGGAATAACTCAGCCGTGGGTTCGAATCCCACCCTCCCCGCCTGACAAAGACTCGTTGAATAACGGGTCTTTTTATTGAGTCAGCCGTGCGCCCCCGGAAGGAGGTACTATTCGAATCCCACCCTCCCCGCCATTGCCAAAAAGTAGCTTGCGATATTTGCAAGCTATTTTTATTCAGTCGTGGGTCCCCGTCGCCTCCTGCGGAGGTGCTTCGCGACCCTCTGCGAGGGTGCTGCGCGAGGGATGATATTCGAATACCCCTACGGGGCACAGGTCCCACTCCCTACAGGAGCGCAAGCACCCCTGTTGGGGCACAAGCGGCCCTACCCGCCTGAAAAAACCGTCCGCAAGGAT
>CAYOOA010000025.1:0-6895 GCA_964405455.1 uncultured Anaerolineaceae bacterium
CCAACTCTTCCAGGGCCAATTGGCCATGGATGGGCGCGGGTATATCCAGGTGGATATGTTGATGCAAACCAATATTCCGGGTGTTTATGCGGCTGGCGAAGCTTCTGATCCGAACTTCCGCCAGGTCATCACCTCTGCCGGGATGGGTGCGGCAGCCGCCCTGCAGGCTATCAAGTTCCTGGAAAACGAAGGCGAAACAGTCTCTCACTAAGTAAGAAGAATCAAAAAATCGGGCGATTTATCGCCCGATTTTTTGTTTAATTATAAATTGGACTATTGTCCCGGAGCCCACCAGAGGAAATCCCTGAATGTGCTTACAGCACCCGCGGGCGCCCAGATCGGCTCGCCGTCCTTGGTGGTACCGGTTTGACGGACGGTCAAAACGTTCCAGCGCAGAATGTGCGGGGTTGTACCCAGCGGGCGTAAATTGGCCGGCAGGACATAACGAGTTTCAGTGACATATTCCACGGCCAGGCGGGTACCGCCGTCGGTGACATCCAGGATGGTTACGGCATACGCTTCGTTCTGGCGGAGGGTATCCACGGCAGCCCACTGCAGAGTCACAGTATCACCGCTGTTGGTAAAGACAGCGCCATCCGGCGGGAGAAGCAGGTTGACTGGTCCGTATGGGGGCGGCGTGGTGGGTGTCGGCGTCGGCCCAGCCGTTGGGCGGCGTTCGCAGAGCGGAATAATCAGGATCTGGTCGATCCGCACTGTGTCTCCGGACAGGCCGTTGTAATCGCGGATGGCCTCGGGAGGAACGTTGTAATTTAGCGCAATCCCGCTCAACGAGTCTCCAGATTTGACAGTGTAATTCACCTTCTGGCAGGCGGTATCTGTCGCCTGTCCAGCACTGAGAGTTGAGGTGGGCAACGGTGCACTGGTGGGGGTTGGTTGCGGGATCATCAGTTGGTTGCCTGCCACCAGGTTGTTGCAGGCAGCGGGCAGGTTATTGGCCAACACGATGGATTCGACAGAGACCTTGAAAAGACCTGCAATGGTGCTGCAGGTATCGCCAGATTGAATGGTGTAGGCAATGGGCGGCAAGGGTGTGGCTGTAGCAGTCGGCGTGGGTGAAAGAGTGATGGTGGGGGTAAAGGAAGCCGTCGGTGTGATCGTAGCCGTGGCTGTAGGAGTCACGGCGACCACTTCTTTACCGGCCGGCTTTAAAGCCAGGTTGGCCACACCCGGAATGAGCAGGACAATGGCTGCGCCAACCAAGATCAGTAACAACAGGAGGCCGAGAAATCCCGGCAGGCTGAGGGTGATTTCCGGCATGCGCGGACCCTGGACAGGTTTGGCAGGCGCGGTGGGTGTGGCCGGGGCCAGGTTGGCGCCGCACACCAGGCAACGGGTGGCATTCTCGCTAAGGCGAGTCCCGCAGTTTGGACACGTTTTTGAGGGGTTAGTCGTTTCTGGGCTCATAGGATTTTAAAACCGGGGCATTGTCCCCGGTGGAGGAAATTATACCATACCCACCAACCGGGAAAATGCGCATGCTTACTCCTGTTGGAAATGCTTTGCACAGCCGGCCGGGTTGTGTTATCCTGTGGGGCATGCAACCGTACAGTCTTTACCTGCACATCCCATTTTGCCGCAGCCGGTGTACTTACTGTGATTTTAACACGTTTGCAAGGGTTGAACACCTTATCCCGGAATATGTGGCAGCCCTGCGACGGGAAATCCGGTATGTCGCAGAGGCGGCAGGAGAGCGGCTGCCAGTCCACACCATTTTCTTTGGCGGCGGCACACCTTCCCTCCTGAAACCTGGCGAATATGAGAGTATTTTGGCTGACTTGAAGGCAGGGTTTGAGTTTCTGCCTGGGATGGAAATCAGCCTGGAGGCAAATCCCGGAACGGTTACCCTGCAAAGTCTGACTGAGTTGCGTAGATTGGGCTTCAACCGGATCAGTTTTGGCGTTCAATCCTTCAATCCGCAGGATTTAACAATACTGGGCAGGATTCATTCTGCCAATGAGGCATTTAATGCAGTGCTTTGGTCGCGCAAGGCGGGGTTTGAAAATCTGAGCCTGGATTTGATCTTCGGCCTTCCCGGGCAAAGCCTGACACGGTGGCAGTCAACCCTGGAATTGGCCATCCAATTGCGCACCGAGCACTTATCAATTTACTCCTTGATCCTGGAGGAAGGAACACTGATAAACGCCTGGATGCAGAGGGGGCTGCTGGAACCAGTGGATGATGACCTGGCAGCGGATATGTATGAATGGACCGAGGATCGACTGGAACAAGCCGGTTTCCTGCAGTACGAAATATCCAACTGGGCCAGGAATCGCTCGCTGCAATGCCGGCACAACCTGCAGTACTGGCGCATGGAGCCATACCTGGGCTTTGGAGCCGGGGCTCACGGCTATGCCCTGGGACAGAGGACCGCCAATACCGGTTGGATCGGTGATTATATCCAGCACATGCGCCAGTTGGACTGGTTGCAATTTCCCTTCAGTCCGGCCAACGCCAGCCGGATACCCCTCAGCCGGCAGGATGAGATGGGTGAATTCATGATGGTTGGACTGCGCCTGGTGGATGAGGGGGTTTCACAGGCGGCGTTTGAACAGCGCTTTTCTCAAAAATTGGGGGATGTATTCCAAAAACCGATGGAAAAGCTGTTGCGCCAGGGTTTATTGGAATGGAAACAGGACGATCCAGACCGCCTGCGGTTAACCCGCCAGGGACGCATCCTGGGCAACCGAGTTTTTATGGAATTCGTATAGTCTTTCGTCAAATCAGGTGACAATCACTCGCGTGCCATAACCGCGGGTTTCCCAATCTCCGGGAGCAGGGGCTGGGTTCGTCCAGCGGAAGACCCACAAGGCTTCTTCGGGTTTCATATTAATACAACCGTGACTCATCGGGACGCCGTAATTGTGATGCCAGTAGGTGCCGTGGAACGCTACGCCGGTTTGGGGCTCAAAGAATGAAGTCCAGGGTACACCGGGGAGCTCGTAAGCCTCCGGGTCACTGGTTAAGTGCCCATCCCCCATGTGTTTGGAGGGTAATTTGGATTGAACATGGAACTTGCCGGTCGGGGTTTGGGTCGGAATTTGACCGGGTTGGGGGTGACGATCCGGAACACCGGATGAAATCGTCGTTTCAAAGACAATTTTCTCTCCCTCGTATGCAGTCAAATGCTGACGGGCCAGGGACACTTCAATCCGTTTTTCTTCCGGGGGTACATCCGCTGATAACGGTGCGTATTCTTCCGGGAGAATGGGACGCAGATGGGCGGCCTGGACGTGATATTCGACGCCCAGTAGTTCATCCCGCAATTTATACCAGGGTTCTCCATCTGGTCCCTCGTCCAACCCGGTGATCCAATGAATCGATTGGTAATACAGCCGATATACTGGCTGCCAGCCGGTGTACTTGTTGTATCGTAAAGCCTGGCTTAGCGGAACGGTGACCTCTGCCAACTGGCCTTTTTCAGGCATTTTTTCCTGAATGGGATTGAGTTGTACCCGCACTTTTTGAATGTGGGCTGAATGGATATACCCACCCCAAACCCGGTACCAGAGGGGATTGTAACCTGGACCTTTTTCACTAACTACATCTTCATAAATATTGACCAGGTCATCCCGGTAGCGTTGGAAAAGGATCTTGCTTTTATCCCAGGGTTCGGCATAGACACTGACAGAATAGATGGCCACCCGTCCCAGGTCTCCGTAACCGGTGTCCTGATTTACGCCAAAAAAAGGGCGGAAAGCCAGGCCTACCAGGCTGAGGCCGGTCAGTTTTAGAAAGTCACGACGAGAGAGACGAGTGGTCACAATTTAGTATCCTTGTGCCAGCAGTATACTCGAAAACCGGATTTTTTCAACCTCGTGGATTGCTTTTCTACAGAACGGGTGGGTTTCCGGTTAGTTGCCTGGTAATAATGCGATTGCGACCCTCGGATTTGGCTTGATACAAGTTCCGGTCTGCCTGGATGATTAAATCATCCAGGTTGGGAGCTCGGCTGCAAAGTTGAGCCAGGCCAATACTCATCGAAGCCTGGACCAATCCGACAGAGGTGCGAATTGGGTTTTCCTGTAAATCCGCCCGCAGGCGTTCAGCAATCTCCAATGACTTGGCAGCATCACTTTCAACCAAAAGCACCAGGAATTCATCACCGCCGAACCTGCCCACAACATCAAATTCCCGGATATTGGAGCGGATCCGGTTGGCCACCTGGAGGATAACTTCGTCTCCAATATTGTGGCCAAAAAGGTCATTGATATTCTTAAATAGATCAAGATCGATAAATAATAGGGTCAGCGGATGGTTGAAACGCTGGGCTCGTTCCACTTCTCGTTGGCCAATTTCATACAAGCCACGCCGGTTAAGCACCCCGGTCAGGTCATCTGTGATCGCCATATGCTGGATGGCTGATATCAAGCTGGCTTTCTGTAAAGCGATAGCGACCTGGTTGGCAAAGATGAGAGCTGCCGGTTGATCTGATTCCCGTAAATCATCTCCCCATAAAATGATGACGCCAAGGACTTTATCCTCAGCAACCAGGGGCAGGCAAATTGCATGTGTGGCAGAATTAAAGCCAAACAGCCGGGTGAGGGTATCGCGTGCATAGTCAGGAAAGCGGAGGAGTACGGAATGGACGTAATCAATTGGCTCAGCAATAAATAGTGGCTGGCCTTTATCCATGATGGTTGAGAAAAATGAAAAATCCGGTCGGAAGAAGCTGAATTCCTTGATAAATCGTTGCCATTTTTCTGGTAACTCAGATTGGCGGGAAAAATAGCTGATGAACAACCCTTTTGCCTCTTGTTCATCTTTCAAAGCAACCAAACAGGATACTCCTTCACTTTGAAGTTCCTGCCCCAGGGTTACCAGTACGGATTGAAAATCTTTTTCGGTTGCAACCCGGGTGGCCATCCTCCCTAATAAGCTGAGTAAATGATTCGTATGGTTAATTTCCTGCAGGCGAGCCTGCTCTGAATTTAATAACACGGCTTTGGCAATTGCCAGAGATATTTGGGAAGCCAATGTTTGAGCCAGGGCAATCTCAGAGGGGGTAATCTGACGGCCAATGGGATATACGATAATTGCAGCTCCTAATGGCTTTTGATTCGATATTAACGGCAAGACAAGCATCGCATGGCCGGGAAAGCGCTTACGCATCAACCGGGAAAGACCTGGGACCTGGCCGGCGTCCGGGATGGTGAGGATTTCCCCGGCATCCACGGCCATGTGAGTTAAGGTATATTCGTTTGGGGGGAGCTCCATTGATGGATAATCCTCGCTCATAAAACCGGTTGCAGCCGTCGGGATGGGAAAGCGCTTCTTCTCATCCCAAAGGGTGATATATGTGCCAAAGGCATCATATAAAGCAAAAAGCCTTTCGGAGATCGCTTTTGCCATTTCCGGGAGAGATGGGGCAGACAGGGCAGCATGACTCATCTCGTTGAGTAAAGCCGCTTGCCGGGCTCGGGTCTGAGCCTGGTCGTAAAGACGGGCGTTGTTGATGGCGACCGCCGCCTGGTTGGCAAAGGCCATTAGACGGTCAGCGTGTTCCTGTGTGTAATAGCCTGGAATATCACTATCCAGGTTTAAGAAACCAACGACCCGATTTTGAATGATGATGGGAGCGGAAGCATAGGATTCGATCCAGTTCATCTGGGTGGTATCAAACCAACGCGGATCTGAATGCGTATAGCTGATGGCGATCGGTTGGGCCGTCTGCGCCAGGTGGCGCAGGTTGAAATGATCATGAACTGAATAATGGATGGTGAGTATGAAATCCTGCTGCCCTTTCACCTCATATCCCCGGGCGCGAACGATGCGGGCTTGATCACCTTCAATCAACATGATATTGGCTGCTGTATGCGGAACAACAGAACCAACACCAGCCAGAATTTTATCCAGAACATCATTCAATTCAAGGCTGCTATTAATAGCAGCCGAGGAAGCAATGAGAGCTTCAGTCAGGGATTGATTAGTAGCCAGGATATTTTCGACCGCCTGTTGCTTTTGAAAAGTCTTAACTGCTTCCCGGCGAAGATCGCTCATCCGACCGATGAAAGCAGCACTGGCCAATAAAAGTAAAGCACCTGTCAATCCGTTGCTGCGCAGGAAAGTCTCCAGATTGAATAACCCGAGCCAGTAGAAAAGGAGAAAGTTAAGGATGCAGATGACCAGGAAACTTAGATTGGCTGCACGAAATCCAAAAAACCAGGCACAGGCAAACACAGGAAATGCAATGGCGGCGGTGACTGCTGCCCCTAGCGCTGGGTACAGGGCAACCATAAGGATTAAGTTGACGATCAATGCCAGGATGACAATCCACAGGCGCCAGCTTAATGGCAATAACTCTGGCTGGCCAAGACGTTTGAAAATGCGAATCAAGGAGGGTTTATTTTCTGGCATGTTGAGTAAACCGTTACTTAAATCGCATTATAACAAACGGGTAATGCAAGGTACTTTAGATTTACTTTACAAAAGGAGTTCGCACTTACGCGGATTACGCAAAATGAGATTAACAATCGCTCTCGGTCTCCCGCTGGGTGCTTCGCGATGAGACCGGAGCGATCATCTGAAGAACCAAATAATGGTATGAGGAGATGGAGAAAATCCATGTGTCCGATTTAAGTTTTCACCAATCCATATAGAATGGCAAAACGGACCAGTTCGATCCGGCTGGACAGATGGAGTTTGTTCATCAAGCGGGATTTATAAGTCTCGATTGTTTTTTCGCTGAGGAAAAGTTTTTCGGCTGCCTGGCGATTGGTGTATCCGCTAGCCAAAAGAACCAGGATTTCTTTTTCGCGTGCGCTTAAACGATCCAGAGGGACAGATTCATCTGGAACTGGCGGAAGAACTTGGGAAGATTCGGCTTCAAAGAGGAGGCTACGGTGTGTGGGGTGCAAGTATGTGCCGCCCTGGTGAA
>CAYOOA010000025.1:6995-29659 GCA_964405455.1 uncultured Anaerolineaceae bacterium
GCTTCAAAGAGGAGGCTACGGTGTGTGGGGTGCAAGTATGTGCCGCCCTGGTGAACAACTCGAATGGCGGATAATAATTCCTCATTGGCAGCTTGCTTGACAACATATCCCATGGCACCCCGAGCCAGTGCCTGGCGCAAATATTGTTCGTCGTTGTACATGGTCAGAATGAGGAACTTGCTGGAAGGGGATTGTCGCTTAAGACTGGCCAGTCCATCCAAACCAGTTTCTTTCGGCATGGAAACGTCCAGGAGAATGACTTCGGGGGCCAGTTCGAGAATTTCCTGGCTGGCCTGGGCGACATCTGCCGCTTCACCAATCACTTCCATATCCGGTTCAGCGTTGAGCAACATGCGCATTCCTGCCCGGAGCACAGCGTGATCATCCACCAGGTAAATACGAATGATATTAGTCATGGGCTTCAACCTCCCAGGGAATCTCAACATAGATGGAAGTACCAACGCCCGGAGAGGATTCTATTGTGAGCACCCCACCCACCAAAGAGGCACGTTCTTCCATCCCATACAGTCCGAGGCGTTTTAGCTTCTTATTCCTGAGACGCACTTCCTGAAGGTCAAACCCAATTCCGTTATCCTCTATGATAACGGTCATGGATTTCTCGCCCTTGTTCAATAGGATGCTTGCTTTATTTGCCCTGGCATGCCTGGCCACGTTGGTCAGGGATTCCTGGACAATCCGGTAAACCATGATTTCTGCTTCGCGGGAGAGACGTTTTTCAGATGTGCCGATAATTTCATAATCTACCTGGATGCCCAATCGGGTTGGACATTCAGCAATATATTGTGTCAGGGCGGGAATCAAACCAAGGTCGTCCAATGCGGTGGGTCGTAATTCCAGGGCAAGATCATGAATGGAGGAGATCATCCCGGAAACGGTTGTGGTCATACTGCCAATCAAGTTTTCCCGCCCGGAGCACTCGCTGGATTTTTCAAGCAGGCCAAGTCCAATCAAGAGTGAACTCAGGTTTTGTCCCATTTCATCATGCAATTCGCGAGATATTCTCCGCCGTTCTTCTTCCTGGGCTGTAACTACATTAACCAGTAATTTCTTCAACATTTGTTCTTTATTTTGCAGCTCTTCCCATAAGAGGGCATTTTCAATGGCAACTGCAAGGGGAGGGGCGATCCGACGAAGTAGTTCTATATCCGTGCTTGGAATTTGGCCTGGCTGTGTAAAGGCAATATTAAGCTGCCCCACCAGGCGGGATTTCGTCATCATGGGAATGGAAACATGACCGGTGATTTTTCGATCCGGCTCACCTTCGACTTTCACCAATGGACAGCCAGGCGAGAGCCGATTAATGATGACTACTTCCTTAGTTTTGCGGACGCGATCACAGACACAATTGACCAGGCAGGGAGTGGCCTTTCCGGTAGCATTGGAAAAACAAAGCCCCTGGTGACCGACGAAGGAATAACACCCGCCATCTGCATCATGCAGGCAAACCCAACCAACCGCCGCATTAACAGTCGCAAGAACAAAACTCAAGGCTTGCTCCAATGTTTCTGATAGACGGTTGGTGCTGCTGATGATTTCAAGAATGGAATTCAGAATCATCAGTTCACGGGTTTTTTGATCTTGCGGTGTATTGCCGGGAGAGGGGTGATTTTCAATGACATGCATATCAAGTGTCATTCAACTGCCACCTATTCCTAAGGATCAAGACAATTCATGTCTATTATATGCCTAATTCAGATTTTGTAAGGATTTTCCTGACAGATGTCAGAGAATATCCGATGGTTTATAGGGATGAACCTGATAGACGCAAGGAAATGGATTTGCTAATATCATTTAATCCAATAGCTATCCAATTTAGAAGGATTATTCTGCCTGGGTTCCGTATTGGAGTTTTTAATTCATTTCTTATTCTCACTCCAGGAAAAAGGGAGCAAAGCCTATGACCCCAGAAGAGAAGAGCATTTCAGAGAGTTTGCAGGATCGGGGCATTAACCGCAGGGACTTCCTCAAGTTCTGTGCCTTGATGGCAGCCACCCTTGCCATGCCCAAGACGGTCCGGGCCGAGATTGCCAGGGCGCTGGATACAGCCAAACGGACCCCGGTGATCTGGTTGGAGTTCCAGGATTGCGCGGGTTGCAGCGAGTCGTTCCTGAGAGCTTCTCGCCCATCGGCAGCGGAAGTAGTTCTTGAAACTCTTTCGGTGGATTACCATGAGACGATCATGGCAGCTGCCGGCCGTCAAGCGGAGGAAGCCAAAGCAAAGACCATCCAGGAAGGGGGCTATCTTTTGGTCGTAGAAGGATCGATCCCGCATGGTGACAGCAGCTTTTACTGCTGTGTGGGGGGAAGAAGCGCGGAAGACCTTTTAAAAGAAGCTGCAGCAAACGCAATTGCAGTTATTGCAGTAGGTAGTTGTGCCTCTTTTGGCGGAATCCCAAAAGCATCACCCAATCCAACCAATGCCACCAGTGTAATGGACCTGGTCACTGACAAGCCGGTGCTCAACCTGCCGGGGTGTCCATATAACGTGGTGAATTTAACCGCGACGGTGGTCCATTTCCTGACCTTCAAAGCCCTGCCCGCCATGGATGATTTGCACCGACCGTTGTTTGCCTACGGCAGTTTGATTCATGATAATTGTGAACGACGCGGGCATTTTGATAAGGGTGAATTCGTGCGCGCCTGGGGGGATGTCTACCATCAAAACGGCTGGTGTATGTACCAAATGGGTTGCAAGGGCCCAGTCACGTTTCACAATTGCCCGTCAGTGCGCTGGAATGAAGGCGTGAATTGGCCAGTTGGGGGCGGGCATGGGTGCATTGGCTGCTCGGAACCGGATTTCTGGGAAATGCCAACTTATGTACCAGTAAAACTGACCGATGTAACGCCAGCTGCTGCATATGCGCCTGTTGGAGCCCAGGAGGGTAAAATCACTCCGGAAGGTGTGGCCGTAACAGCGGGAACAGTCGGCGTCGTTGCTGGCGCAGCCCTGGCATTTGGTTATTCGGTCATGACCAACCGGATGAAGGGGATAGAACCGGACGTGGCAGAGGAAGAGAAACCAGAAGATAAGCCAGAAGAGCATTAATCCACCAGGCAAAAAGGAAGGAAACCATGCCTATCAGCCGAAGAGAATTCTTCAAGATTGCTGGCGCCAGTCTGGGTGGAGCTGCTCTGGCTTCCGTTGCAGAGCCGGTCAAAGCAAAATCCGCTGATGCCAGCGCTTCCATGTTATACGATTCCACCATTTGCGTGGGCTGCCGGGCCTGCCAGGTGGCTTGTAAGAAGCGTTCCAATCTACGCCACGAGACAGATGCCCAGGGTCTGCACGAAGCCCCCACAGATTTGAGCGCATACACATGGACGTTGATCAAATTATATAAAAACGGTGATGAGACGTCCTTTGTCAAGAACCAATGCATGCATTGTGAAGAGCCCGCCTGCGTCTCCGTCTGCCCGGTAGCTGCTTTGGAAAAAACAGACAGCGGCCCGGTGATTTATCACGCGGAGCGCTGCATTGGTTGCCGGTACTGCATGGCAGCCTGCCCGTTTGGCATTCCCAAATCCCAGTGGGACAAACCACTCCCGTACATTCAAAAATGTGATTTTTGTGCTGATCGGCAGGCACAAGGTGAACAACCTGCCTGTGGTGAGGCTTGCCCGACCGGCGCACTCATTTTTGGAACCCGGGCTGAAATGTTACAGACGGCCCATACCCGGTTGCAGAACGATGGAAGATATATTCAGCATGTATATGGTGAAACCGAAGCCGGTGGGACCTCCATGTTGTATATTTCCCAGGTCGGTTTTGATAAACTGGGATTCCCGGAATTAAAGAATAAGGATCTGCCGTCGATCGATTGGCCTTACATGAAAGCGGTCCCCTGGGTGGTTGGCATTGTGGCTTCTCTCAGTACGGCGATCTATTTCCGAACTCACCGGAATGAGAAAATCTCCGGAAAGGAGTCAGACGATGGCCACACTAATTAAAAGGCTCCAGATACGAAAATATCCAATTGGCCCTGGAATGGTCTTGATTTGGATTCTTGGTGCTATTGGCCTGAGTGTGGCTGTCTATCGTTGGTTTGCCGGGCTCGGACCAACAACAAACCTGAGTGACGGCCGTGGTTGGGGAATCTGGATTAGCTTCGATATGATGAGCGGTATCGGGTTGGCTGCCGGCGCATTCACGGTTGCGGCAGTGGTGCATATTTTCAACCTGAAGAAATTTTACCCGCTCCTCCGGCCGACCATTCTGACCGGATTCATCAGCTACATCCTGGCTGCCTTAACCCTCCTGGTTGACCTGGGGCAACCGCAGCGCATTTGGCACCTGCTGATTTACGGCAATATTCATTCACCACTCTTTGAAATTGGCTGGTGTGTCATGTTGTATACAACCGTGCTGATGTTGGAATTCAGTCCGGTTGTATTTGAAGCCCTGGGCTGGAAGGCACCGCTCAAGATTTTGCGGGCGATTACCATTCCGCTGATCATTGCAGGTGTGACGCTTTCAACCTTGCACCAATCCACCCTTGGAACCATGTTGACGATTTTGCCGTATCGAATTCACCCGCTCTGGTATACGCCGTTGCTTCCAGTTTATTACTTCCTGACGGCCGTGGCGGCCGGATTGGCGATGACGGTGTTTGAATCTTACCATTCAGCCCGGACGTACGGCTATCCCTTTGAATTGAAGCTGGTTTCCAGCCTGACGAAGGCGGTTCCATACGTGCTTGGCCTGTACCTGGTGATAAAAATCGTCGAGTTGATTGTGACCGGCGATTACCAATACCTGCTGCAGGGCGGTGTACCGGCCATCATGTTCATCATCGAAATGCTGGGCGGGGTTGTGGTGCCGATCCTGTTCTTTGCTGATCCCAAGACGCGGAATGACCTGAATGGGATCACCTGGGCGGCATTCTTCACCATGGGTGGTTTGATCCTAAACCGGATCAATACTGCGTTGATTTTCTTCAACGGTGCCTATTATGTGCCTTCCCTGGCTGAAGTGGCAGTCTCGGTCGGGTTAACCTGCCTGGGCTTGATCCTGTTTGATGCCGCAGTGCGCTTCCTGCCGCTTCTTCCCCAATATCATGAACACACCAACCATCCTGAAACTCACAAGGAGACTTCAAATGCCTAAAATTGCCATTGATCCCGTTACCCGTATTGAAGGCCACTTGCGCATCGAGGTGGAAGTGCAAGATGGCGTTGTCACCAAGGCCTGGTCCTCCAGCACGATGTGGCGAGGGATTGAACTCATCTTGAAAGGACGGGATCCGCGCGATGCCTGGACGTTTGCCCAGCGCATCTGCGGTGTTTGAACGACCGTACACGCACTCAGCTCCGTGCGAGCTGTCGAAGATGCTTTGAAGATCCAGATCCCGACTAATGCCCGCCTCATCCGCAATATTATTGAGGCCATCCAATATATCCAGGATCATGTCGTTCACTTCTATCACCTCCACGCCCTGGACTGGGTGGATGTTGTCAGCGCCCTGGATGCCAGTCCGGAAGCTACTTCACAACTGGCTCAATCCATTTCGGATTGGCCGAAATCCAGCGCAGACTATTTCAAAGGCGTCCAGGAACGGATAAAGACATTTGTAGCCAGCGGCCAGTTGGGCATCTTTGCCAACGCCTACTGGGGTCACCCGGCCTATAAACTGCCCCCCGAAGCGAACCTGATGGCGGTTGCCCACTACCTGGAAGCCCTGGATTGGCAGCGCGAAGTAATCAAAGCCCACGCCATCCTGGGCACCAAGAACCCTCACCTGCAAACCTACCTGGTGGGCGGCATGGCCAATGCCATCAATCCGAATAGCACGGCCGCCTTGAATGCAGATAAGATCGCATACCTGCTGGAACTTTTCGCCAAGGCCAGGGATTTTGTTGAGAAGGTGTATCTGCCGGATGTGCTGGCGGTGGCACCTTTCTACCTGGAATGGGCGGGAGTCGGGGAAGGCCTGGGCAATTTCATGTCCTATGGAGACTTCCCACTGACGAATACCGTCTCCAGCAATGAGCCGGGAGAACTATTCATCCCGCGCGGTGTCATCCTGAACCGGGATTTGAGTAAGGTCTATCCGCTGGATGAGAAGCTGATCTCGGAATATGTCATGCATTCCTGGTATTCTTATAATGATGAAACTTCCGGCCTGCACCCTTCCGTCGGAGAAACAAAGCCGAATTACACCGGCCCAAAACCGCCGTATGACTTCCTCGATACGGACAATAAATACTCTTGGTTAAAAGCTCCGCGATATGATGGGAAATCAATGGAGGTTGGCCCGCTGGCGAGGATGTTGGTGGCTTATGCATCCGGACATGAGCGGGTGAAATTCTGGGTGGATGCTGTGCTTTCCAAGCTGAATGCCGGCCCGGAAGTTCTCTTCTCAACCCTGGGACGGGTGGCCGCCCGCTGCGTGGAAACCGTTGTGATGGCTGAGAAACTGCAAGAGTGGACGATGCAACTGGCAACCAATATTGGCAGCGGAGATTACCAGACGCATGAAAATGCGCATTGGGATCCCGCCACCTGGCCCACTGAGGCCATGGGTTGGGGCTGGTCGGAGGCTCCCCGCGGTGCTCTCGGCCACTGGGTACACATCAAAGACGGCAAGATCGTCAATTACCAGGCGATTGTTCCCTCGACCTGGAACGGCTCCCCGCGGGATGTGAACAGCCTGCCCGGGGCTTATGAAGCCGCCCTGGTGGGTACGCCGGTTGCTGACCCGGAAAAACCGTTGGAGGTTTTGCGGACGGTTCACTCCTTTGATCCATGCATGGCCTGCGCAGTTCACCTGCTTGACCCGAATGGAAACGAGTTGAGCATGATCAAGGTGGTGTAGGCCGATGCCAAGAGATTTGATTCTTGGAGTTGGCAACTTGCTGCTGAGCGATGAGGGTGTTGGCATTCATGCGGTACGCCGGTTGCTGGAGCGAGGAGACCTGCCCGAAGAGATCCAGATTGTCGATGGTGGAACTGCTGGTCTGGCTCTGATGGTCTACCTGGAGGATGTTGACCGCCTGGTGATCATCGACGCGATGGAGACCGGGGGACCTCCCGGCACGCTGGTACGCTTGTCTGGGAATCAGATCCCGGCCTATATGGCGCTAAAGGTCAGTCCGCATGAAATTACCCTGCCGGATTTCCTGGCGGCAGCCAAGCTGCGCGACCTGTACCCACGGGAAGTCATTGTCTGGGGCGTACAACCGGAATCCATGGAGGTGGGAATCGAACTTTCTCCTACCCTGGCAGCCCGCCTGGATGAACTGGTGGATCTCGTGGTGGCTGAGATTCAACCGGTGACCACCTGAGCCGTAGATTGATTTTGAAATAACAAACCCTCAAGGAAGTAATTCCTTGAGGGTTTGTGTTTTGTGAGGGGGATTAAATTAATCCACGGTCAGGGTTTTGCTCAGGTTACGCGGAAAATCCGGATCAAAGCCGCGGGCAACTGCCATGTAATAGGACAGGAGCTGCAGCGGGATGACAGACAGCAGCGAGTAGAAGATGGGGTTGGACTTGGGCAGAGTGATCACATCGGATGCATTTGCCTTCAAGCGATCGTCGGTTTCTCCAATGGCGATGGCCCGTCCACCGCGGCAGGTTACCTCATTGATGCCGCTAACGATCAAGGGTACATCTTCTGGTCCGGCAACAAACAGGATGGGGAAATCCTGGGTGACCGCCGAGAGCGGGCCGTGTTTGAATTCGGTTGAAAGCATCCCCTCGCAATGGGCGTAGGTGATTTCCTTCAATTTCAGGGCGCCTTCCAAGGCCATGGGGAAGGTGGCGCCATAACCCAGGCAGTACAGGTCATTCCACGAGTTGATCCCTTCGATCAGGGCTTGCACCTGCGGATCCGCCGCTCGAATGGTTTCTTCCATCAACCCCGGTAATTGATCGAACTGCTGGAGATCCCAACCAGCCAGCAGGGCAGCCAGGTACATGAAAGTGGTCACCTGGTTGGTGAAGGTTTTGGTGGCCGGGACGCTGATTTCGTAACCGCAGCAGGAAGGCAGCCAGGCTGAAGTGGCGCGGGTGAGGGTGGAGCCAATCACATTCACAAATCCAAAGCAGGTCATCCCGGCCGCTTGGGCAGCCTGCAGGGCGGTCAGCACATCCTTGGTTTCGCCCGATTGGCTGACAAAAATGCCTACATCTTCACCGTTGACCGCGGGAAGATATTGCGGGATAAATTGCGGGGCCAAGACCGGGATGACAGCCTTTTTCGCCATCTGGGCGAAATAAACCGAACCGGCCAGGCAGGCGTGGTAGCTGGTTCCGCAACCGATAAAGTAGACATTGCGGGCGTTCTTGATCTTTTCGACCATCAGCTGGGCCTCGCGGTTGCCCTCCAGGCGATGCAAAACTTCGCGGACCACCTGGGGCTGCTCATGGATTTCCTTCAACATGAAATGGGCGAAGCCGCCTTTTTGGACAGCTGACATTTCCTCGGTGATGGTTTCCGGCGTGCGCTGGATGAGGCTGCCGTCAATCACTGAATGCAGCGCCACACGATCAGCCCAGAGGGTGATGATTTCTCCATCATTCAGGCGAATCACTTCCCGCGTCAGGGGCAGGATGGAGGGGAGGTCGGAGGAAACACAGGTGAAGTCCTTGCCGAGGCCAACCACCAGCCCGGAGCCCTTTTTAATTGCGTATAGCTTGTCGTCGTTGATCCGGCCGATGACAAAGGCATAATCTCCCTGCAGATCATTGTAGGCCATGCGAATGGCTTCCACAAAATCCTTGCCCTGGTTGACGTAACGTTCCACCGCATGGACGCAGGATTCGCCGTCGTTTTGTGAACGAACAACCATGCCTTCGGCCATGAATTGCTCGCGCAATTCAACATTATTCACCACGTTGCCGTTGTGCGCGCCGACGATATCGCCGTCTGAATCGAGGTGGGGCTGGGAATTGACCTGGGAGGGTTCTCCAAAGGTTGCCCAGCGCAGCTGGGTGATGCCGCGTTGGCCGGACATCTCAAAGAAGTTGTATTTGGCGGCCACGTCTTCCACGCGGCCTTTATCCTTGCGCAAATCGATGCGACTGCCGCTAATGGTGGCTGCGCCGACCGAGTCATAGCCGCGGTAGGTGAGCCGGCGGGCAGCATCCACGAGGATGGGGCCCAGGTTTTGATCAGTTTTGGTTACGATGCCGAAAATTCCGCACATCCAAAGCCTCCAGGGAGATTTATTTGGTAAATGAGAATCCCACTCGTGTGTGGAAGAACTCAGGGGTTATCATGGCGGGCATAATTGTAATGTATATGGGAAATTCGAGAAAGTGTTGGGAGGAGACGATTGAGGATTGATTGACTTGAAACTAATATTGAGAGCTTTGGCATAATCCTCTCATCCAAACTTTCTCCAACGGGGAGAAGGAGCAACACCCCTCGATGGGGAGCTTCGGCCTTGAGAATCAAAAAACCGCTTTTCAGCGGTTTTTGTCGGGGCGAAAGGATTTGAACCTTCGACCTCTTGCACCCCATGCAAGCACGCTAGCCGGACTGCGCCACGCCCCGATTGCTCCAAGATTATACCGCAAAGTTGGATTTTGACAATCCCCTGATTAAATTTAAGAATTGGCCGGTTGGCGGAAACCGGCGGCCTCTGGTATACTTTTTTGGCTCATTTGCCATTCTATGGATTTATCCGGAAAGTTGAACATGACAGACTACTCCAGACACATTGCAGAAGGCCTGGGTCTTAAACCCGGCCATGTTTCAGCCGTTATCGAATTACTGGATGCCGGAAATACCGTGCCATTTATTGCCCGTTACCGCAAGGAAATGAGCGGTACGATGGATGAAGAAAATATCCGCCAGGTGCAGGAGCAGGTCGAACGACTGCGAACCCTGGACGAGCGCCGGGCAGTTGTCCTCGCCTCGATTGATGAGCAAGGCAAACTTACCCCGGACCTGGCGCAAAAGATCAATGCGGCGGTGACCCTGACCGAGTTGGAAGACCTGTATCAACCGTACCGTCCCAAGCGCCGGACGCGGGCCAGCATTGCCCGGGAAAAAGGACTGCAGGGGCTGGCCGATATGATCCTGACCAGCGCCCGTCCGCGCGGAACGGCGGAAGAAACGGCCATGGGATTCTTAAACGAGAATGTTTTAACAGTGGAAGAAGCCCTGGCCGGTGCGCGGGATATTGTCGCAGAGACAATCAGCGACCACAGCGAGGTGCGCCAGCAGGTACGTAATAAAGCCATGCAGTGGGGCAGCCTGAAGGCTGAAAAGCTGGAGGATGCCGCAGATGAACGCCTTGTCTACGAGACCTACTACGCCTTTGACAGCCGGATTGAAAGAATCAGGCCGTACCAGGTTTTAGCCCTCAACCGGGGTGAGACAGAAAAAGTGCTGCGGATCAGCATGTCCATGGATGAAAACGACTGGCAGGGAGTGGTGGTGCAGGTGTTCCGCCCGGATCGCAAGTCGGTGTTTTATGATCACTTCCGGCTGGCCATGCTGGATGCCGGGGAGCGCCTGCTCCTGCCGGCGATAGAGCGGGATGTGCGCCGAACCCTGACTGAAAAGGCGGAAGCTCACGCCATCCAGGTATTTGCCAGTAATTTGCGGGCGCTGCTCAACCAGCCGCCCCTGTCCGGGCAGGTGGTTCTCGGCCTGGATCCCGGCTTTCGGACGGGTTGCAAAGTTGCCGTGGTGGATGCAACCGGGAAATTGTTGGCGGTGGATACCATTTATCCCCATGAGCCGCAAAAGCGCCACCGTGAAGCACTGGAAACTCTAAAGAACCTGGTGCTGAAATACGGCGTGACTTTAATTTCCATTGGCAACGGCACCGCCTCCCGCGAGACCGAGCAACTGGCAGCGGAACTTATCTACGGATTGCCGCAAGTGCGCTATATCATTACCAATGAGGCCGGGGCGAGCGTCTACTCTGCCAGTCCGCTGGCGCGGGCAGAATTCCCGGATTTGGATGTCAGCCTGCGTGGAGCCGTCTCGATTGCCCGCCGCGTGCAGGATCCGCTGGCGGAGCTGGTCAAGATTGATCCAAAATCCATCGGGGTCGGCCTTTACCAGCACGATGTCAACCAGGCAGAACTCACCAAAAGCCTGGGCAGCGTGGTGGAAAGCGTAGTCAACCAGGTGGGGGTGGATGTGAATACGGCCTCGGCTGCCTTGCTGACCTATGTAGCCGGGATCGGGCCGAAATTGGCCGAGAAAATCGTTGCCTACCGCGATGAAAACGGCCCCTTTATCAACCGCCAGGAATTGAGAAAAGTATCCGGCCTGGGACCCAAGGCGTATGAACAGGCAGCCGGTTTCCTGCGTATCCGCGGGGGTGAAGAGCCATTGGATGCCAGCGCCATCCACCCGGAGAGCTACGCAGTTGCCAGGCGGGTGATGCAGAAAGCCGGGATTTATCCCGGCCAAAGCCTGGAAGTGCGCCGGAAACAATTGGAAGAACTACGTCACGAGGTACCCCTGGAGAGGTTGGCCGACGAACTGGGAACCGGTGTGCCCACCCTGGTGGATATTTTTGAGCAGATCATCCGGCCGGGGCGTGATCCACGGGCGGATTTGCCGGCCCCCATCCTGCGCAGCGATGTATTGAAGATGGAAGACCTGACCGCCGGGATGCACTTGAAGGGCACTGTTCGCAATGTGGTGGATTTTGGCGCTTTCGTTGATATTGGCGTCAAACAGGACGGTCTGCTGCACCGCAGCCAGATACCCGCCGGGCAAACCCTGCAGGTGGGTGATATCATTGAAATTGAAATTCTTAAAGTGGAGCCGGACCGGGGTAGAATTTCCCTCAAAATGGCCGGATAAGTGATGACAGCTTCTTCAACTGAATTTTCCATTTCCCTGCCGCGCAGCGACCGGCGGACACCGTTTCGCTGGATCCTGTCCCATACCGTTCGACAATGGCCGGTCTGGCTGGCGGCATTGATCGGAGCCTTTGGCAATGCCGCCCTGGCAGCCGTGACGCCGATGTTAACCGGCCAGGCAGTCAATCTTGTCCTTAAGCAACCGGTCCAGACACAACGGTTGATCCAGATCGCATTAATTATTGCCATCACCCAGGTCATCCGGGGTGGGCTGCAACTTATGCGCAACTTCGGCTTTGAGGTGATTGCCCAGCGCATGGAGCGGGATACACGCAAGGAGTTGTACGCCAGCCTGCTCGGAAAGAGCATGACCTTCCATTCGCTGCAGCCGGTCGGTGATACCATGGCGCGCGCGACCAATGATGTGCGCGAAGTCAACCTGATGTTCAGCCCGGGTTTCAACATGGTGATTGGCTCGCTCAACTTCCTGATCATGCCGTTGATCCTTGCGCCGTCCTACCACCCGGCATTGATCCTGACGCCAGTATTGTTCACAATCATCTATGTGTTTGCCCTGCGCGGCTACCTGAAGAAACTGCAGGCGATCACCGACTGGGTGCGGGCATCTTTTGGGAAGATGAACACCCGCCTGGCTGAAGCGTTGGATGGGATTGAAACCGTCAAGGGCGCCTCCCAGGAAGCCCAGGAAGTGGAACTTTTCCGGGTGGAAGCGGATGAATTTCGCAAAGCCCAGGTGAAGCAGGGCGATACCGAAGCGCGCTTCATCCTGATGCTGATCTTTGGAATTGCCCTGGCTGGCGGCTTGATCCACGCCATGATTCTTAACCGGCAGGGATTAATTGATACCGGCCAGGTGGTGGGTTATTTTGGTATCCTGCTTATGTTGGACTTCCCGACTTTTGCATCGATCTGGGCTTATTCGATGATCTCGTCCGGATTGGCCGGGGCGCGGCGTATCCTAGAATTGATGAACCGCGAGAATAACCTCGATCAAAACCGGGATGGGTACGCCGGTGAGATGCAGGGGGCCGTGGAGTTCCGCAACGTATCGTTGAATTATGGTGAAGGTGTAGCCAGCCTGCGCAACGTCAGCTTCAAAGTGAAGCCAGGCCAGACAGTTGCCATCGTCGGCCAGACCGGGTCCGGGAAATCCTCCCTGATGAAATTGATAAACAGAACGTATGACACCACGGATGGGCAGGTATTGGTTGACGGCAAAGACGTTCGGGAATGGAACCTGGAAACTCTACGGCGGGGGATCTCCATCATCGAGCAGGATATTTTCCTCTTCTCGCGCAGCATTGCGGAAAACATTGCCTTTGGCCGACCGGGTGCCAGCCAGGAAGAAATCCAACAGGCTGCCCGGGCTGCCCAGGCAGATGAATTCATCCAACAGTTTGGAGAGGGTTACCAGACGGTGATCGGCGAACGCGGGGTGACTCTTTCCGGCGGCCAGCGCCAGCGGGTGGCCCTGGCCCGGGCTTTCCTGACTGATCCGCGCATTCTTGTGCTGGATGATTCAACCAGCGCGATTGACAGCGCCACCGAGGATTTGATCCAGCGGGCCATTTTCGCTGCTGCCCGGGGCCGAACGACATTCATCATTACCCACCGGTTGTCCCAGATTCGCTGGGCGGACTTAATCATCGTGTTGCGTAAAGGCGAAGTGGCTGCCATTGGCACGCACGATGAATTGATCCGTACCTCCGAGGCCTACCGGCGCATTTTCAGCGAGTGAACCATGGGCTTTTTTGACGGACTTGAAGAAGAAAAATACGATCGCAAATATGGCGACCGGGTGCTGATCCGGCGGATCATTGAATATTTTAAACCCCAAAAACGGCGCCTCTTGGGTGTGAGCGGTTACGTGATTTTGATATCGATCATGGGAGCACTGCTGCCTATCACCGTTTCACGCGGGGTTGACATGCTAAAGGACTCCAAGGGCTGGTCGGTCCTGCTGATTGGCCTGGCTGTATTGATCCTGGGGGCGTTGATCTGGGCAGCCAACCTGTTCCGCCGGCAATTGATGATCCGGGCGATTGCGGATGTGGTATTGGACCTGCGCACAAAATCCTTCGCTGCGGCGGCCAGCCACGATCTGTCGTTTTACGATGAATTCCCTTCGGGGAAGGTGGTCTCGCGGATCACATCGGATACCCGGGATATCGGCCAGCTGGTGGAATTGGTCACAGACCTGATTTCCCAGTTTATTGAATCGGGCATCCTGGCCGTGGTATTGCTGACCATTGAATGGAAATTAACCCTGGCGGTCTTCGCCGTAACCCCGTTATTGTTCCTGATCGGTTTGGCATACCGGCAGCTGGCGCGAAACGTCACCCAGCGTGGGATGCGGGCCATGGCGAATGTCAACTCGACGATCAAGGAAACAGTCAGCGGAATTGCCATCGCCAAGAACTTCCGCCAGGAAGAGACTATTTATTCTGAATTTGGCGAAGCCAACCTGACAAGCTATCGGGTAAATGTGCGGCGCGGATTTGTCCTGGCGATCGTGTTTCCCACCATCAATGCCCTGTACGGCGTCATTTTCGCAGGGATGGTCTACCTGGGCGGCATCACGGCTGCGGCCGGGGCGGTTTCGGTGGGTGCCTGGTACCTGTTCCTGCAAAGCCTGGATCGCTTCCTCTTCCCGATTATGAACCTGTCCTCATTCTGGACTAATGTGCAGAACGGTCTGTCGGCCTCGGAGCGTGTGTTTGCCCTGATCGATGCCGAGCCTCTCGTTCGACAGGTGGCAGACAACCCCGTCCCGCAATTGCACGGTGAAGTGGAGTTCCGCAACGTCAATTTCCGTTACAAAACCGGCGAGCCGGTGCTGGAGGACTTCAGTCTGAAGATTTCCCCGGGTGAAAACGTGGCCATAGTCGGCCACACCGGGGCGGGAAAATCCTCCATCGCCAAGTTGATCGCCCGGTTCTATGAATTCCAGGAAGGAAAGATCCTGATTGACGGCCTGGATATCCGGTCGTTCAATCTGCCAGCTTACCGCCGCCAGTTGGGGATCGTCTCGCAAATGCCATTCCTGTTTGCCGGTAGCGTGCTGCAGAACATCCGTTATGCTGCCCCGGAGATTTCCTCTGATGAAGTTTTATCCCTGGCCAACCAGATCGGTGGGGGTGAGTGGGTTGAATCGCTGCCAAACGGCCTGGAGACTGAAGTTGGTGAACGCGGCACATTCCTCTCGATGGGCCAACGCCAGTTGGTTGCCCTGATGAGAGTCCTGGTTCAGAAACCGGCGATCTTCATATTGGATGAGGCCACGGCCAGTATTGATCCGTTCACTGAATGGCAGATCCAGCAAGCCCTGAACCTGATCCTGTCCAAGGCCACCAGCATCCTGATTGCCCACCGCCTGTCAACGGTCAAATCGGCTGATCGGATCGTAGTCATCGAGAAGGGCAGGATCATCGAAATTGGCAATCATGTCAACTTGCTGGAAAAGGGTGGGCATTATGCTACACTGTACAACACCTACTTCCGACACCAAAGCCTGGCCTACGTGGAGCAATCCCGACAGGTGCTGACTTCCCCGAATGGATAGCCCTTGAAATTGGCCGGATTTCGATTTACAGCGCAAAAACCGAATTAAATTCCTTGCGAATCGAGTACCATGGAGAGAAATTGATGGGTGAAGCAGTTATGGCGTGGAAAAACGCCATTGGTTCAAGTTGGTTCAGAACTACTTCACCCATCTGAAAACACGAAGTCCTTCAAATTAAATTTAAGTTCCGTTTTCTTTAGTAACAGTAGAAGATGTAGTTTGTATCGCGGTTGGTCAATCCGCTTTCTTTCTGAAATTCACCGCTTAACAGCCGGGAGGAAGACCTGGTACGGGTATGTCTCAACCCAAAAGCCGCTTTGCAGGGCGTATGGAGTTCCCTCCAGGGCATAACTAACCAGCGATTGGCCAGTTGCTCCACTAAGGGAGTAACCGCCCCCCGTTGAGTTTATTTGACCTCCACCTGAAATTACATTCCAATTAACGTTGGCTGAACCGCTAAGCGAATACTGGGCCTGGCTGGCCGTAACTTTTATCCCAACCAGGATTATGAGGAGAACTAGAATTGCCAGGAACACAATTCGCCTGCGAGGATCCTTAAAAATTCTGAATTTTCGCATATAGTCCTCCTTATTGCAGGCTGACAAGAACCAGGACCAGGCCGGTTCCCGATTCAAGACCTGTCATGGCTTTGCCGATGATGGCGCCCTGTGCCAGCAATCGGTCAGTGGCTTTCATTGCCAGGCCAGGCATGGAGCTGGTTGTAAGCAAGTCACCAGGGTGGATGGCTCCAGAGAATGCCTCAGCTTTGACATACACGCGGCCAGCCAGGGCAATCGCAACACCTTCCTGATCGGAGAGGGTGACACCGGGTTGGAGGTCGCCCGCACCGCTGACGATTCCAGCCACCAGGGGATCATAGGCACTGCTGGAGGGTTTAAGCTGTCCGGGGTGATCCGGATCGATCACCATCAGTGTGCCTGGCTCGGGAGCATTAGTGGAGATGGAGAAACTTTCAGCCAGATCAGCTCCGGTAGAGTTTACCCCGCTTGTATAAATGTGCCCTGTATTTGTAACTCGAAAAACTACGGCGGAATTATCCTGGTTAATGGCCCGGTAGGTATCGCCAGGGCCGGTATTCCTGGCTACTATGGAGGCATCTGCGCTATGATTAATCCCGAAGATTGCGATGCCAGCCGGCGTTGAAGCGCCAGTATTCCCGTTTTCTGCATATAAAGCGGCATTGTAGACACCGGTGCTATTTTGAGTGTAAGCGTAAACGCCTTTCCCAGAATCACTCCATCCCTCAACACCGGATGAACCATAATAACCTGTCCCCATCACCCCTACTCCATTGTCGGCATAGGTGCGCCCCCAGATTCCCATCCCGGTTGAGCCAGTCGTTGTCAGGTAATATCCCCCATATACCCCTACTCCGTCCATCGAATTATAGACTTCACCAGTGACTGCCGCAGGGTTGCTGGTCTGGGTCGAATCGCTGACAACCTTCAAGATTTGATAATCCGTGCCTTCCACTTTGACCCCGGGCACAAGGCCTGCCGCGTAAGGTACGGCTGTGATCCATTGGCGGGGGGTGAGAGTGGTGTATGAACCTGCTCCGGTTGGGCAACGGACAGCAATTTCAAGCCACCGAAGGGCGCCACTAAATGCAGCAGAACCGAAAAGATTGCTGGAATTGAGTGTAACCGTAAATAAACCGCTCGAAACACTCACTCCTGTCAATTCTTCAGTGGCACCAATTTGGATGCCGGAAGTGCTGGAATCCCACAAAGAGAATTTAAAATCACAAGTGCCAGAAATAGGAGCGCTAAAATCCTTAAGCATACCCTGGTAGGTGATCGTGGGGATCATTTCACCTGGCCCACCACCCCCTTTGATTTCACCAGGTTGGTTATCCTGGGCATGCCCAGTTTGATTGCCGGCAACGAGCAGCAAGGCAAAAACGACCAGGACTGAGACAATTGTACAAGCCCTCAGTGCTTTCATATTTCATCTCCTTGAAAAGGTATTGGGAATTAATAAAATCATTATAGGACAAAAAGCAGAGAATAGATTAAAAATATTAATCTTTAATCGAAATTATGGTTAATTAAATCTTGGCCTTAAGGAACCCATCTTTCTTGCATGGGGGGTAAATTTTACTTAGCCAATCAGGTCGGACCAGGAGTGACCTAAAATCAGTTGACTAGACCGGATGCACCCTGACCCTGAGAAAGTGTGCAGGGATTTGAAATGTCAAAATTGATTAATTTTACGAGTGGGATGTAAAAAGCGATCCATAAAAAACTTTGCAGTGATTTCACTTTTTTCTTAGCCAGTGTTCCAGGTTAATCCGTGAAATCATCGTCAGGTCGGGTGGGACATCATGCGGATCAAACCAGCCGATTTCACTGCATTTGCCTGGCTCGCGGATGACCGGTTCACCCCGGGTGATGCGGCACAGATAGGTGGGGGAGACCCAATGCTGACCTTCCTCCGGCAGGATGTGATCAACGACATCCAGCAATTGACCAACTTCGATTTCTACGCCATATTCCTCGTAAATCTCTCGACGCAGGGCATCGACCAGCTTCTCCCCGAACTCCACGCTGCCCCCGGGGAATTCCCACAAGCCGCGCTCGTTTTTGGCCAGCGGTCCGCGGCGGGCCATGAAGATTTTGCCAGCATCATTGATAATCAAGGCGCCAACGCCGACGCCGATGTAATCCACACCTCTTTTCATGCTTACTCCGATTCTTCTGCGGGATGCAAGGCTCGCCATTCATCTTCCAAAATGGCCATGGCCCAGGTGTTCCAGTAACCGTTGCCGACTTTCATCTGCTGGCGCAGATAGCCTTCCCGGCGAAAACCGGCGCGTTCGTAGCAGTGAATGGCGGGCTGATTGAAATCATACACATGTAAATTGACCCGATGCAGGTGAAGCTGATCAAAGGCCACCTGCAGGGTTGCCAGTGTCATGGCCAGGCCAATTCCCTGACCGCGTTGAGAGGGATTGACCAACACACGGGAGAGGGTGGCTGAGAAGCTGCGGAAATCCAGGTTGTTCAGTTCTATGTGGCCAAGGACGGCGCTTGAATCCGCAGCCACGGCTTTGAAGATCCTGCGGATGGGCGGCTGTATCAGGCCGGATTGTTGATACTCGCTCAGGGCTGCCCGGCTTAACGGCCAGGTGAAATATGGGCCCGACCACTGGACCATGGCCGATTCGTCCGGGATCCACTTCACCAGGTATTCGATATCCGCAGGCTCAAATGGTTTTAACTGCAGGTTCATTTCACCTCCAGCATCCCGGCAATGAATTGGGCGGCCGGGAGGGCGCCATTTTGCTCTTGTGCTGGCTTCGGCCGGATGGACAAAAGGTGATCCAACATGGATTGCCAATGCCCGGCTTGGAAATCATCTTCCTCGATTCTAAATCCATTCAGCCTGTGCAGGATAAATTCCTCCAGCACCGGTGCTTCACGGAAAGTCTTGCGGGGGACGAAACCAAACGGGATACCCGCCTGGCAGACCTCGGCAATCGTGGAATAACCCGCCTTACCGACAATGGCATCCGCGGCTGCTACGAGGTCAGGATGAAAGATGGGTGTGTGAAAGGGGAGGTGGATCTGATTTGCCTGGACCCGAAAGTGTTTGGCAGCCCCTGGAATGACAAAGCGTAAACCAGGCAGATCCGGCAGGTGATGGATGAAAGTTGCCTTGCCCTGGATGCCGCCCAGTGAAACCAGGACTGCTTTTTCGCCATCCTGCAGGCCAAGCAATTGACGAGTTTCAGTGCGGCTTCGTTGAGGTTTGCGGGCGATGGGTGGAACACTCAAATCCGGGGATCGCCAATCCGCACAGTACGGCCGGGCCTGGACGTGATGGGTGGCGGATAGAAAAACCTGCCGCAAATAGTCAATGATGGGCTGGAAAGCAGGCGCAGATTGCGTATAGGCTTGATAAATCCAATCCCAGGTGAAGTTTTCGATCAGTATGGACGGCAAACCAACTTCGCGGGCAGCTGCAATCCCCAACGGAGAAATGTCGCACATCACCAGCTGACATTCCAATTGCCTGAGATGCTTGGCGATGGAAAGATCAAAGGGAATAAAGTTGTTCAGAGTCTGCAGGGTGGCCGGCAAATCCTCGGAAATAGCCGAGGATTGAACCAGGCCGATATCCGATTGAAATTCGTGAATTTCAAATCCACCCGGCAGGGAATCCTGGAAAAACCAAACCGGCACCCGGGTGAAAATGTGTACATTCAAGTCCGCAACTTGGTGTTGTAATTCCGCCAGGATCGCGCAAGAGCGGGCGGCATGGCCAAATCCATGGGGGGAGATGAAGCAAGCGATTGAAGGCATGGTGAAATGAAAGCCAGGCGCCTGGTGGAGCGCCTGGCTTTTTCTGTTCACTTTTTAGGATTGGGGCGGTTCTTCGGGCTTGGCTTCGGATGCCGCTGGAGCTACTTTTTCGACGATGATGGTGAAATTGGCAGCCAGGGCAGCGATGGCGCCCACGGCAGCCCAGACAGGCAGCAAAACAGCTCCGACCACGCCCAGGGTCAGGGGGATTTCAATCAGGGTTTCGCCCTTGTCATTCTTGATGATGACCCGGCGAACGTTGCCCTCGTGGAGGATCTCCTTGAGCTTGGAGAGAAGCTTGTCGCCATCGACTTTAAATTCTTCAAAACGAACTTTATCATCCATCTTTGTTTCTCCTGCATTCCTTGAATAATTTGATTATACCCATTCCAGGCCATTTTGCTGCAACCAAACCACAGATTTTCCGTATATTTATTGGAAAGGAAAAATGACCATGAATGACGAAGTGAAACGATTGTATCGCTCCCGCAGTGACCGGATGATCGGCGGGGTGTGTGGTGGGTTGGGCAAATTCCTGGGGCTGGATCCGACCGTGGTGCGGCTGTTGTTTGTGCTGCTGCAGTTCCTGTTCCCTGGCACGCTGGTGGGATACCTGGTGCTGCTCCTGATCGTCCCCGAAGAGCCGATGGCTTAAAAAATTCATCAAGAATCGCATTAGCAAAAAGAAACGGCGCAGGCTATGCTGCGCCGTTTCCTGTTATATCAACCTGGCAGTGCGTTTACGGGTGGCCAATACCACTCGCATAAAGTTGAGCCCGTGATGCAAGGGATGAATGTGGCTTTTCTCGCCGGCATAGATGGTTGAAATCGGAACCCAGTCCAACTTGTAGTTTCGCTCGGCGCATACCACCACCATTTCAACTTCCAGCTCGAATCCGCTTTCACGGCTTTGCAGCATGGCCTCCATCAGCCGGGCGCTGATCAGTCGATAGCCGGATTGATTATCGAGAATGGGTTGACGGATGGCCCAGGAGAAGAGTGCGCCGCCTATGGTATTGGCTGCCTTGCGAACGAAGGGCATTTTGTCAAAATCCCGCCGGCCGATGATCAAGTCGGCCCGGGATTCAGAATATTTTTGAAGGAAAGGTGGGATTTCAACTGGAAGATGCTGACCATCGGCATCCAGCGTGACGACGGCTTCTAAGCCGGCTTCAAGTGCTGACAGGAAACCTGCCTGCAATGCGCGCCCCTTGCCCTGGTTGGGAACCTGGCGGATGACTTTAGCCCCTGCGGATTCTGCCAGGGCTGCCGTTTGATCGCTCGAGCCGTCATCCACGACCCAGACAGGCAAGTGCTGCTGGGCTCCCTGGATTACTGGCAGTATCCGCTGGGCTTCGTTGTAAGCAGGAATGAGGGCGACAATGCCGGGCATATCTATTTCAATCCTTCCGGCAGGTGAAATAGACCGTCCGGGCTGACTTGCAGATCGACCACATCCACGACGGCATCCAGGTTAAGCGGGCCGTAGATGTGAGGGAAGTCGTCGTCCACGTCCACAGCTTCTTCCATCTTTAATTCGCTGGTCAAGCGGTATGGATCAATCACCAGGATGACCAGGTCGGAATGCCCGGCATAAAATTTGTTGGCCACCCGCTCCAGTTGGTGTGCCAGAGAGCAATGGATGAAGCCCTGGCTTTTCAAACTCGGGGCGGTGTATTGGCCGGCGGTCCTGGCTGCCTGCCATTCCGGCAGTGTGGTGATGTGGAGAATGGAGTGGGACACGATCTACGACTCCGTAACGATCACCTTGATCATTTTGTCACCCTGGCGGATCTTATCCACCACGTCCGCGCCGGAAGTGACTTTTCCAAACACGGTGTGACGGCCGTTCAAGTGCGGTTGGGGGGAATGAGTGATAAAGAATTGGCTGCCGTTGGTGTTCGGGCCGGCATTCGCCATCGAGATTACCTTGGCCTCATGTTTGAGAGGATTGCCAAAAGTTTCATCCTGGAAGCGGTAACCCGGGCCACCGCTGCCGGTGCCAGTGGGATCACCACCCTGGATGACGAAATTGGGGATAACGCGGTGGAAGGATACGCCGTCATAGAATCCTTCGCGGACGAGGAAGACAAAGTTGTTGACGGTGATGGGCGCATGGACTGGATAAAGCTCCAATTCGATGGTGCCGCGATCTGTTTCCATGGTCACTTTGTAAGATTTCTTGACATCAATTCCCATCGCCGGAGGGTTTTTCCATTGTTTGGCTGGCATTCTTTATTTTCCTTTCAATTATGGATGCATTTTCTGGATTATAACATCCGTGATTAACCGCGGATGAAATGGGGCATGTCAAACGGGATTTCAAGGGAGATCTCGACCAGGCCGGCAAATTCTCCATCCTGAAACCAGGGTGTCTGGTAAATCAACTTCTTGATGCCCTTCTTTTCAATCGTATAGACGTTCGGTTGGCGGGTGCGCATGATCTCGGCCAATTTACGGCGTGATTCCTCAGAGTGACAATCCATCAAATTCCGGCCGATCAAGTCGCGACCGCCGTCATCGGCAAAGATGGCCGCAGATTTATCGTTCATGTATAGAATGATGCCGGTGGAATCGCAAATGGTGACGCCGCCGGGGATTTCCCTGGCCCAATCAAAGATTTCCATGCCTGGCTCCCAAATGTAAATTTTGCCTTACGGCTTGCTGATTATACTGTATTGACGAGGTGCGCAACCAGAAAACCGATCTTTATCAGTTCCAATTCTATGGAATTTATCCAGAAGGAGGTTTAAATTTGGTATTTAAACCTCCTTGCCAAGACGATCAATTCGTTTTACGACAGTAATTTCAGGTAATTCTCGTAACGGTGACGAGAGATGAAACCCTGTTCGACGCCCCGGCGGACTGAACAGCCGGGCTCGCCGTTGTGAAGGCAATCCGATTGAAACTGGCATTGGCCAAGGAACCGGCGCATCTCCGGGAAACAGGCCGCCAGGTCGTA
>CAYOOA010000026.1:0-29638 GCA_964405455.1 uncultured Anaerolineaceae bacterium
TTTCCACGCGCACCGAGGCATCCAGCATTGAGACGGGCTCATCGGCCACCATGAATTGCGGGTTGAGCATCATGGCGCGGGCAATCACGATGCGCTGCTGCTGACCGCCGCTGAGCATGTGCGGGAACTTGCGCAGGTAATCGACCACAGGGGTCATCTTCACTTCGGTCAGAGCCTGCTCGGTGCGCTGCAGGCGCTCTTCGCGGCTCATATGGGTGTTGATCAGGATCGGCTCACCCAGGATAGCCTCCACGTTCATGAAGGGTGCCATCGCACCGTAAGGATCCTGCTGCACGTAACCGACCTGGGCGCGGTATTCACGTAGGGCTTTGCCTTTCATATCGGTCACGTTCTGGCCCTTGTAGAGAACCCGGCCGGCGGTGGCTTTGTTCAGGCCCAGGATGGTCTTCATCAGGCTGGATTTACCGCAGCCGGATTCGCCCACCACGGCAATCGCTTCGCCGTAGCCCAGGTCAAAGCTGACATCGTCCACCGCGTGGACGTAGCCGGTTACGCTGAAGCCAAACCGGCGTAGTTCAAAATACACCTTTAAGTTTTGAATGGAAAGCAACACATCGCCTTTTACCGCGGGGGTTCCAGCCGGTGTTGCATTAACTTTCGGGGAAATCGCTTCGGTCATGGATCATCTCCTCTAGACGTGTAACCAGCACTTCACCTGGCGGCCTTCTTTTTCCACCACGGGCGGCTCTTCATCGCATTTGCCAAAACGCAGCGGGCAGCGGTCTTTGAAGCGGCACCCGGTCGGCGGATTAATCAGGCTCGGCGGTTGGCCGACGATGAAATCCAGTTCCTTATCACCGTGCAGGCGCGGCACGCTGGCCATCAGCTTGGAGGAATAAGGGTGCAGCGGCTGGGCGAAGAAACGCTCGGCGTCGCTCACTTCCACCGTCTGACCGGCATACATCACCGCCACCTTGTTGGCCAGCTCGCTGGAGGTGGCAATATCGTGGGTGATGAGGATATAGCTGGCGCCCAGTTCCTTCTTGATCCGCTTGAGGACGTTGAAGATGTTCGCCTGGGTCAGCACGTCCAGGGCGGAGGTTGGTTCGTCGAGGATGATCAGGTCCGGCGTGGTCACCAGGGACATGGCAATGGCTGCGCGTTGGCGCATCCCGCCGGAAAGCTCGAAGGCGTAGCGGTAGAGGAATTCTTCCGGCACACCCACCAGGCGGAACATCTTGGCCGCCTGATCCAGCGCGTCCTGTTTGTTGACGCCGCCGTGCACCATCATCGGTTCCGCCACCTGGTCGCCCACCCGCATGACCGGGTTGAGCGAGTTCATGGCCGCCTGCGGCACCATCGACATCTGCTGCCAGCGCACATTGCGGCGGAATTCCTCGTCGTTCAGGGCCATCACATCCCGGTCGTTGACAAACACCTTGCCGGAATATTTATCCACATTTCGGGGCAGCAGGCGCAGGATGGCCTTGGCCAGCGAGCTCTTGCCGCAGCCGGATTCACCCAGCACCACCACGGCTTCATTGTAGTTGAGCTGGAAGTTCACGCCGTCCACGGCCTGTACGGCGCCGCGGTCGGTGCGGAAATGCAAAACCAGGTTTTCAATTCGGAGTACTTGTTTTTCGGCCATGGGTTTACAAGCCTCGCAGTTTGGGATTGAAGATGCGGTCCAGTGCAAAGCCCAACATTGCAAAGCCCAGACCAGTGATCATAAGAAGAACTGCCGGTTCCAGGATCCAGTAATAGTAACCCTTGTACAGAGCGCCGCTTGCCCAGGCTTCATCGATGGTCTTGCCCCAGGTCGGCAGGACCGGGTCACCCAGTCCCAACACTGCCAGGGAGGCCTCCAGGAAAACGAAGGACGGCACCGAACTGACCAGGCCAGGCAGCAGCAGCGGGATGATACGGGGGATAAGATACTTGAAGATGATGCGCGAACTGCCTGCGCCGTATGTTCGTGCAGCCTCAATGTAGGTGGATTCCTTGACCTGCAGGAAGATGGCACGGTAGGTCTTGATAGAACTGGTGAAAATACTCAATGCCACCGTCACACCCAGGATCACCCAGATGCTGCGCGAATAAAACGTTCCCACCATGATCAAAATGGCCAGGAAGGGCAGCACCAGGTTGATTTCCGTGATGCGCTGGATGAGTTCATCCAGCCAGCCGCCGTACCAGGCGCCGATGGCCGCGATGATCATGGTCAGGATGGAAGTGCCGAAAGCGGCAAACAAACCAAAGGCCAGGGCAATCGGGGCGCCCCACAGCAGCGGGATGACCAGGTCGCGCCGGTAAATGTCCGTTCCGGCAATGCCGAACAACGTGCCGTGGAAGACGAATTCCGCGTTCACATCGGCATCTTTTTCAAACGTCACCGCCTGGATCAGCAGGGTGTACTTACCCTTGAGCGGGGCAGGCGGGTTGGCATCCGGCGCCATGAACAGGCCGGAGATTACATCCTTCGATTTCAACCGCTTGAGCAGCTTTTCATCCTGTGAAAAGCGGTAGGTGTATTTCTCACCCACGCCCATGTCAGTGATGCGCAGCTTGCGCTCATCCGGCGTGATCAAATATACGGAGACAAACGGCTGCTTGGCCGTGAACTTGGTGGTGAAATAAAGCATCAAGTCCTGCGGCAAAACATCATAATTGAAATCAAATGTGTATGAAATTTCGATGGAAGAAGTATCCTGCGCGCCGTAGGTGACGGTCTTGGTCATCCCGTCATCGCCGCCGGTTTTGACGGCAAACGAAACCGGCTGTTTCTTGGCAGTGAACCAGTTCATCCAGGCAGGCGGGGCATTTTTGGGATTCTGGTACCAGATTTCCTCACCGCCGCGCCACAGGCGGATTGCCTCGTTGTACGGGATCTTGATCATGGCAAAAATCGCCAGCGCCACCAGCAACAGGATGACGATGCTGCCGGCAATTGCAGAGGGATAGCGCGCAATTTCGCGGAGCGTATTTTTCAGGGCTTTCATGATTGACCTCCGCCGACCTTCACCCGCGGATCAACCAGGGCGTAGATAAAATCGAGCAGGAATACGGTGATGGCCAGTAAATAAGCATAGATAATGGTGGAACCCACGATGACCGGGGTGTCCGTCAAGCCGATGGCCAGGAAGAGGGTTCGCCCGAGACCCGGCCACAGGAATACTGTTTCGGTGATGGTAGCGCCTGTCCACAGGGTGATGACCAGCAGGGCAAAGTTGGTGATGATGGTGGGTAGGGTGGGGCGCAGGATGTAGCGGCTTTCAATCTGGCGGGAGGTCAGGCCCTTGGCTTTGGCCATATCCACATAATCTTCACTGGAATAGATCAGGAAGAATGTACGCCAGTTGTAAATGCTCAAGAAGAGGGAACTGATGACCAGCGAGGAGGCTGGCAGGATCAGGTGCTTGAGCACGCTCAGGATGTATTCAATGGTATTGGTCGGCGGGGGCGCATCCACCATTCCACTGAAGGGCAGCAATCTTAACAAGGCAGCAAAAATCAGGATGAAGAAAATTCCATAGAACCACGGCGGCGCTGCAGAGGTTGGAGAGAGCGTGATGACCAGTTTATCCCAGAAGCTGCCGTACTTGCGCGACAGCACCAGGGCGACAAAAATACTGAAGAAGAACAAGAATAACTCTGATGAACCCATCAGCAACAGGGTGGCCGGCAGGCGCTCCAGCAGGATCAACCGGACCGTGCGCGAGCCGTTATCGCTGACCATTTGCAGGGCGCGGCCCAGGTTCAGGCGGAGTGAGTTGGTAAGGTAGTTGACTGAACGCACCATGAACGGCTTATCCAGGCCAAGGCGGCGCTCCTCTGAGCCGATCATCTCCTCGGTCATTTTCTTGCGCGCTTCGGTCGTGATTTGCTGGCGGGCGGTCATGGCGGCTACTTTTTGGGTGACCGTCTCGCGGATTTCATTTTTCTGGAAATCATCAATCTTCCCGCCCATGTTGGCAATCATAATGGTCAGGTACAGGCCAATCACTACCGTGATAAACAGGGAAACCAGGCGCAGCGCCGTGTAGCGCGCCATCCGGGTCAACGTGGATGTGCTGGCTTTCCTTCTTCGGACTACTTCCGCACTGGTTTGAGCTTCAGATGTCATGGACAAACCTCATATTTTGATAGATAGGGGCAAGGCACAAAACCTTGCCCCTATCCAGTTTTACTTTATGTTACCTGGACCTTACGGAGCGGTGACGAAGTCGATCGACGTAAAGGTCGGAACACTGACGACGGTCGGAACGACAGCCAGTTCAAGCTTGTTCGTGCCGGCAGCCAGCTTGGAGGTGACATCAGCAGCGAGGTCAACCGTGTACTTGCCATCTTCCACGGGGGTCGCCTGGCCAACAGCCACAATCGTACCGGTGGCATCATACAGCAGGTACTTCACCTGCTTAATCTCAGCGGCCGGGTACGGATTGCCTTCGAAGGTCACGGTGACATCAAAGGTGGCGGCATCGCCAATCTTCACCTGACCGGCACCATCCAGGGTCACTTCCGCGATCTTGGGGGTGGAGTAGATGGACCAGCGGTCAGCCAGATCCGGGTAGTCGGCGAAGTTCTTGAGGACGGCGCTGGATTCGGTCAGGTAGGCCTTATCCAGGTAGTACGGGCCGGTGCCAACCATGAAGTGGCCGTGGGCGGTGTACCAGGCCTTGAGGGCTTCGTAGCGGGCCTTGGCTTCTTCGGGTTTGACATACTGTCCCATGGTGGGGGCGTAGGGGATGTAGGAATCGGCGATTGCCTGATCCAGGTACTTGGCCAGGATTTCGAGCGAGGGACCGCCAACAAAGGAGGTCTGCTCGATGGAAGCGGCGCCGGCCTTTTCAGTGCCGTAGGCCAGTTCACCATTTTCCTCGGCCAGGTTGCCGATGGCCAGAACGTCCCAGGCGCCTTCGCCGTAGCTGTAGGTCGGCCAGATGGTCGGGATGTTCAGTTCAGCATCCAGCTGGAAGCTGTCGCTGTAGTAGTCCACCACCAACGGATCGGTGGAGACGATCTTCATGCCCTTGAAGGTCTGCATGAAGGGTTCAAAGCTGTAGGTGGCCACTTCGTCGTAGATCTTGGAGTCGGTCTTGGCGCGGTCGAAGGTCAGGATCATGCCCATGACAATATCGCCCATGGATACATTGCTGCCGTCGTGCCACTTGACAGTCTTGAACAGGTCAGCCGGATAGTAGACGGTGGTCTTGCGCTTGGCGGTCAGGCCTTCCGGATTCTTGGTGTCGGCGGTGATGAAGGTCTGGGTCTTGGCATCCCAATCAACCCAAACGTCGCCGGGGACCTTGATTTCCTTGGCGAAGGACAGGTTGACCCAGTCGGAGGACTTGGAAACAGGCAAGCCTTCGAGGACGGTCACGTCAGCCTTTTCAATGCGCAGCGGGGAAACCAGGCCGGTGTAGGGATCATACATCACATCACCGCTCTGGGTGGCGCGGATGACGCCCTGGTCATAGGCCCAGTTGGAGCCAGCCAGCGGGTTCCACGGTTCGCCAAACAGACCCTGGGTAGCCCAGCGCAGTGAGCCGCCTTCCTGGTCTTTGAAGCGCAGGGTGAAGGGCCACACCTGGGCGCCCTGGACGCCAGCAGCCAGGTCGTAGGTAGCCTGAACATTGTTCTGCCACGGGATGTAGGACTTGCCGTCGATCAGGAAGACCTGCAAAGAGTCTTCCATGGAGAGGCGCAGAGCCTGGACCATCATGTCGTGGCGTTCTTGAGTGGAATTGAACTCAGAGTTATAGAGCTTGTCACCAAGTGTCTGGAAAGCAGGATCCGGAACATTGGAGATGAAGGGCTCGGAACCCTGGGCGCTGGAGGGCAGGTACATTTCCTGGAAGATATTGCTCTGATCGCGGTCCAGGATGACGGAGCTCCAGGCGGCGGTGTAGAGGTTCCACTGGCCGTCCTTGGCAGCGGTGCCCAGCCAGATCGGGGAGGCTTCGCGGGACTTCTTGTACTGGCGGTCGACGGTGAAGCCGATGGTTTCGAGCTGGTTGGCAACATAATCGCCAATCGGCTTGCGGGTGCCATCGCTGTCGGGCCGGATGAGGAAGACCAGGGTGACAGGGGCGTCTTTGTACATGAACTTGCCGTCGGCGCCAACGGTCGCGCCCATATTCAGCATTTCAGCGGTGACGACTTCCTTGGCCTTGTCGAGGTTGTAAGCGTACTTGGCTTCCAACTCGCGGGCGACATCCGCCAGGTCGGCGTAATCCGGGAACTGGGTGGTAATGGCGAACCATTTGGGCAGCGAACCACCGGCGTAGACTTCCTGGTTGATGTAATTGCGGTCAACCAGCCAGTTCATGGCTTCGCGGATCTTGCGATTGCTGAAGGGATTGAGCTTGGTTTCATCGGTGAAGACGGCCGGGTTGAACATCAAATCGTAGTACAACCCATTGGCAGTGCCATAGCTCAGGCCGGCTTCTTTGATCGCCGGGAAGTCAGCAGAGGACAGTGCATCGGAATAGATATCAATGGCGTTGGCCTTCAGCTGGGTGATAGCTGAATCGCCAGTGACAACCGACACGACGATTTCATCCAACCAACCACCGTGGCGGGTGGTGTGCGGGACTTCCGTCGGGACGGGGGTGGGGACCTCAGTCGGAACAACTTCGGGGACATTGGTCGCAACTTGCGCCTGGGTGGGGGCCGTGGTGGGGACCTCGGTCTTGGGGGTACCGCAGGCGGCCAGGATCATGCTGGCAAGCACGATCAGGCTGATGACAGTCAAAACCTTGTTGTGTTTCATGCTTCTCCTCCATTTATTGTTGGACGATCGGGCTGCACCCGGTGGAAGCCTGCCTACCTGACGTCGCCTGTCACCGTCCAGGTGACAAACAGGTAAAACAAAACCACCGCGAAGAGCGGCCCATCATGATGAAAGTATTATAGGTGGATTCATTCCAAGAGTCAACCTTACAAGATAACGCTGAATTGATGACCAGTGCACCCTCCAAGTGTACAAAAAATCACTTTTGTACCCCAAAATTGTTTTTTGCCCACCCATTACAAGCGGTGCGGTGAATTGGACAGCCAAGCCCTTGCAATCCACCGCACCGTCTCTTCATAAATTCTGTTCAAATGTCAGTCTGAGTACCAGCGAAGAGCATCGCGATAAAACAGGGAGTAACATGTGCAAAGCAGGGCTTTCTCTACGGTATGCAGCTCTTCTGGGTATCCAGGCTTTCCAGGTTCCACAGGTTATCCCGCGCGGAGCCGTCCACCTGCAGACCGCACAAATCCAATCGGCTGGCGGTTATGCCGAGCTGATAGTACAGCGGAATGACCGGAAGCTGTTCGGCAAACAGGCGGTTCACTTCCGCGGAGCGGCCGGCCAGCAAGTCCGCCTGGTCCGGACGGGTTTCACGCAGGGCCTGGCAGGCGGCGTCATATTCCGGATTGCTGAAACCCGAAACATTGGTGCCCACCCACAGGTTGGCCGCCCCCGGGATTTGCTCCATCTGGTACAGGAAGCAGGAAGATTGTGTTCCACCCGACCAGGCAAATTGGACCATGTCAAACTTGCGCCCAAACACGGCACCATTCGGCCCGGCAGCGAAAAGATCTGCCGCGGATTCCGTCTGCACCTGCACCTGGATACCGCACTGGGCCAGTGAGTTGCTGAAGAAGGTGGCCGCCTTAACCCGCAGGGGAGCCTGCGTGGTCAGGTAGGTTACCGAGAAAGGCGTCCCATCCGGCACGCCGGCCACACCGCGCGCCACCCGCGGCGTCTGTGCGTCGCCATCCTCATCCAGCCAGCCCACCTCATCCAGCAGGCGGGCCGCTTCGACAGGATCATAGGCAATAGGCTTCAGATCGGCGGAATAATACGGCGAGCCGGGCGGAAACAGCCCGGTGGGAATGGATGAGCGCGAATACAGGGTGTTCCCGGCGATGAAACCCTCGCGATTCAGGCAGGCGGCAATCGCCTGGCGGGTGCGCAGGTCGCCAAAGAAATCCGGCCGGTCAGCGCCGGGGTTGACTCCGTCATCATAGCTGGCCGGGCGGATGCCCAGGTCCAGGTGGTCCCAATCCGGCCCCTGGGTGAAATAAACCCGCAGGGTCCGATCGTAACTGAGCTGTAGCACTTTGGAAATTTCATCATCCGTCAAGGTGGTCTGGTCGACCACGTCGCACTCACCGTTGACCAGGGCGTTCAGGTTATTGTCAGTCTGCTCGCCCAAAAAGCGGAAGACAAGCTTGTCGAATTTTGGCAAACCCTCGGCTGCCCGGAAGTAATTCGGGTTCTTGACCAGGCTGATGTGATCACCGGCCACCCAGTCCTTGATAATGTACGGTCCCCAGCCCAGCGGCTGGCGATTGGCGCCTTCATCGGCCAGCAGAGCCTCGGCGGAGAGTTTCCCCAGGCTGTGGCCGGGCAGCGGGGTGAAGAACAGGCTGTCATAGCGCGCGGGCAGGTAGCCGGGGATGCCGGCCCACTCCACAGTCAATTTATCTACAGCCGTATAACCGGCAGTTCGATCCAGCAGGCGCCGGTTAACCGGCGTAGCCGGGTCATTGGCCATTTGATAGGAGAAAACCGAATCCGCCGCTTCCAACGCAGCCCCATCCGACCAGGTGATGCCGGGTTTGAGGCGGAAGACCAGGTGCTGCACATCCATCTGCAGGGCAGAGTTACCGTCCCAGGTAACGGCGCAATCGGAACTCTGGCAGCCGGCCGGCAGTACTTTCAGACCCGGTTCCAGGGTGGCCAGGTTGCCATCGGCATCCACCACATCCTGCCCGGCTTGCACATCCACCGCCTCCAGGCGGGCTGTGCCATCGGCCGAGTTAGGCAGTCCCTGCAAGATGACCGGCTGCGGGGTGTAGTTCACGTTGTCCACCGGACCGTCATAGACGGATTCCAGGACACTCCACATGGCCGTGGAAGCACCGGCATACAAATAAAGGGTGGAGGGTTCCTCGCCCAGGCAAATGGAAAGTGAGCGCTCCGGCACGGGCGTGATGGTGGGCGTCACCACCGTGACAGCCGGGCTGGGCACCGCCTGGCTGGGCAGCGGCTGCAGTGTGCCCTTCTCCTGGCAGGCAGCGAGGATGAACAACATCACAGCCAGAACGGCTGAAGAAATCTTGCGCATGGGGGAAAACCTCCTGAGGTTTCTTTGCGGACACTAAAAATTTTATAAACCCTTAGGGTCTGCATGTACGATCTACTGATGGGTATTATCCCACATTTATTCGAGCTCGGAGGTTGAGCAGGCAGCTCCTTAATGGACTAAAGTACTATCTTCCAGATATGATTTCACGCATCCCACTAACAAAAAAATTCAATAGGAACCCTGGTGGTGATGATTGCGCTGATCAATTGACACCTGCAACCGGCCGGAAATTGGATCATTCCAGGGTTGGTCTGGATAAAGATCGAGTCCCGCTGTGTGGATTCACCGACCCACCCTTACCAATGGCTCCAGCAAGAGCGGGTCGGTGGTGTGGGATGCTCTGGTTGATTGAAACGCAGGCCCGCCCCGGCAGACAACACAATAAACGCCGGGTGGAAAAACAAGACCCCCGGCGAGCCGGGGGTCTGAAAGATCAAGCTAAAAAACTTACTGCACACCCTGCAGGCGGGGATCCAGCGCATCGCGCAGGCCGTCGCCGAGGAAGTTGAAGGCCAGCACCACCAGCGCCACGCAGATGGCCGGAGCCAGCAGCAACCAGGGCTGGGCATTGATCGAAACCTGGCCTTCCAGCAGCAGGGAGCCCCAGGAGGTAATGAAGAAGCTCTTCGGATCCGTGGCAGGGCGCAGGCCGATGCCCAGGTAACCCAGGGTGGCTTCGGTGATGATCATGCCGGGGATGGTCATGGCGGCGGTGATGATCAATGGGCCGAGCGAGTTGGGCAGCAAGTGCTTGAACATGATCCGGCTGTCGCGGGCGCCCACGCAGCGGGCGGCCTCCACAAATTCCTTCTCCTTGAGGGAGAGCACCTGGCCGCGAATCAAGCGAGCCACACCCACCCAGTTAACAATAGCCAGCGCACCAAACAATAATAGCAGTCCGTTTAATGCCTGGCCGATCACCGTATCACGCAGTGAAATCATCACAATGATGAAGAAGAGTAAATCCGGGAACGCCCAAATCACGTCTGTCAGGCGCATGAGCAGGTTATCCACCCATCCGCCGCGGTAGCCCGAATACAAACCAACAAAAGTCCCCACCAGCATGATAATGATGGTTGGGATAAAACCTACCACCATCGAAACACGCGCACCGTAGAGCGTCCGGCTGAGCACATCCCGACCAATCGTATCCGTACCAAGCAAAAAGCTCGGATCAGAAGGCTGGCCGTTGGGGCCTTTTTCAATCCAAATGGGGGGAAGGTAAGACTTGCCGGAATTCAATTGCAGGGGATCATGGGGTGAAATCACACTGGCAAACAGCGCCAGGAGTGAAAAGACGATGATGGTAACCAGGCCGATCATCGAGGCAGTATTCCGTGAAAGCCGATGCCAGGCATCCTGCAACAGGTTGCGGCTTGGACCAGCAACATCCAGCGAAGCAACCGTTCCTGCGGCTGCGCCCGTCTCGGGAGTTTTCGTTAAGGTGCTTTTTTTAGTCACGGAGTTCCTCCACTATTCAGTCAGGCGGATGCGGGGATCGAGGAAAACATACACAATATCCACGCTCAAATTAGCAAGTGCAACCAGGATGGCAAAGAGCAATGTGGTTCCCATAATCATGGAATAATCACGCTGCTGGATGGCTGTCACATATTGGCGGCCCATCCCCGGAAAGCCAAACATGGTTTCAATAATGAACGAACCGGTCACCAGACCTGCCAGGGCCGGTCCAAGAATAGTCACAACCGGAATCAGGGCATTCTTAATCATATGGCGGGTGACTACAACCCGTTCCTTCAAGCCCTTGGAACGTGCCGTGCGGATGTAATCCATGCGCATCACTTCCAACATGGAGGAGCGCGTCAGGCGGGCGGTGCGGGCCAACGTGCCAAAACCCAGCACCAGCACCGGCAAAATCCACACGTTCACTTCATCCCATGAGCGGGGCACAATGCTCACCCAGCCCAGGGCGACTGAAAAAATCAAGATAAGGAAAATTGCAATCACAAAGTTTGGCACCGAAATGCCAATAGTGGCGATGAACAAACTCGCGTAATCAATGATGGAATTTTGCTTGAGTGCCGAAATCACGCCAATCGGCACCCCCACCAAGATAGCCATCAGCAGTGCCAGCACACCCAGGCGCAGGGAATAGCCAAACTTGCTGTGCAGGAAATCCTTGTCCTCCGGAGGGGTAAATAAAATGCCCTGCACGGTCATGCCGCGCATGCGGTAGGAAGGACCCAGGTTGCCGCAAATCAGTCCGCAGACAAACTTTCCCTTGCTGTTGGTATCCCCAATGATATAACCAACATACTGGCGCCAGAGGGGCTTATCCAGGCCGTAATACTCGTTCAATAATTTCTGGGTTGTCGCGTCCACCTGGCGAGCGCTCAGGTCACGATCCCATGGGCCGCCCGGGGCGCCGTGCATGAGGATGAAGGTGATGCCGGAAACGACTATGATCACCGGGATGAGCCAGAGCAAACGCTTAATCAGGTAAGGTCCCATGTAATTTATCCTGAAGATTAGTTTTTGGATGATGGCTGGTCGGTCCGGTCTGCACCAGACCGACCAGCCTGACAGTTAGCTCACAGCGAGCGAATTACGGGATGAGGCTCGTGTCGATGGTGATGGACAACGGATCCTGGATACCCGGCCAGCCGGAATCCTGCGGGGTCTTGACGACGCCCGTGACCCACGGCTTGATCAGGTACGAGTTGACGTTGTTCCAGAACCAGGCAACCGGGCAGCCATCGGTCAGCAGGACCTGGGCGTCGTGGTAGAGCTGCATACGCTTGGTCGGATCGATGGTGGAGTCAGCTTCCTTCAGCATGGCATCCAGGTCGGGGTTGCTGTAGCCAATGCGCTGGCCAAAACCGCCGGTCATCCAGTAAACGGACAGCCAGTTCTGGGGATCAGCGTAGTCAGCGCACCAACCGAGGAGGAACATCTGCGGAGCAGTCGCGATATCCTTGGTGAGGGCGGTGTAGGTGGTGGGTTCAACCGGATTGAGAGCTACATCAACACCGAGAACTTCTTTCCACTTGGCGGCCATCCACTCCCAGCGGGTGCGGTTGCGCGGGCTGTCAGAGAAGGTGGCAGTGATGGCGGGCAGCTTATCAACCGAGCCATAGGACGATTCAGCAATCGCCTGTTTGGCTTTTTCCGGATCGAAGGCCCAGCGGTTTTCGGCCGCATCATAACCCGGGTAACCCTTGGGGATCCAGGTCAGGGTCGGTGAACCCAAGCCCTTGAGGACATCCTTAACCCAGGCATCGCGATCGAGAGCGTACGCAAAAGCTTCGCGAACTTTCTGATCGGTGAAGGGTTCCTTAAGCTGATGGAACATCAGAGCATAGGTGCAGGAACCGGGGTAGATGGCGGCTTCCTTGGAGAGGACCGGGTCAGCCTGGGCAGTGCCGAGATCTTCAGCAGCCAGAGGAACGATGTCGAATTCGTTGTTCTGGTAGGCAGCGAAGGAAACAGCGCTGTCGACAATATAGCGGTACTCAAGATCGTAGGTCGCCTGGCCGCGCCAGTAGTTAGCATTCGGGACGAAGTAAGCGCGGACGAAGGGTTCAAGGTTCTGGAGAACGAAGGGGCCGTTGCCGACCTGGAACTTGGAGCTGTTCCACCAGTTGTCACCGCCTTCAGAGATGTTCTCTTCCTTGGCCGGATAGGTCACCCAGAGGGACATCACGGTGTGGAAGTAGGGGGCGGGTTTCTCGAGGCCGATCTTCAGGGTGAGGCAGTCAGCCTGGTCATAACCGGTGCAGGGGGCGCCGGTGGAATCCAGGGCCTGAACCATCACACCGGAGCTGTCGGCGGCTTCGCCGTTGCGCCAGGCAGCCGCGCCCTTGATGTCGTCGGTGATCTGAGCATATTCACCGGCGGTCTCGGGGTTGATGTTGCGCAGGATGGCGTACTCAAAGCGCTTGGCGTTCAGCAGGCTGCCATCGGAGTACTTCAGGTCCTTGCGGATGGTGAAGGTGATCTCGGTCGCATCGGCATTGTATTCCCACTTTTCAGCGGCACCGGGGACAGTGACGAGATCATGATCCAGGCGGGTCAGCCCTTCGTAGATCAGCTGCAGGTGGGCGATTTCATTGACGAAGGATGACTTCTGGGGATCAATGATGTCGGGGTATGAGCCCAGGTTAATCCGAAGCACAGCCGGTTTGGTGACTGGTTCGGGGGTAGCGGTCACGACCACGGTCTGGCCTTGCTGCTCGACCACGACGGTCTTGACCACTTCAACGGTGGCGGGAGTCGCGCTCGGGGTCTGGCAGGCAGCCAGCATCATCGAGGCCACAACCACCAAAGCAAAGAACACAAACAACTTGGAACGCATCGTTTTCTCCTCCTTAAAGTTTGGACAAACGATTCCGCTCTGTGAGCGGTGGACGACAGAAGGATTTTTTGGGTCAGATGTGCGCATAAAGAACAGGCATCACCTCCTTCTACGACCTTACTTCACCATGTGACAGGCCACAAAGTGGCCTGGAGTCACCTCGCGAAATTCCGGCTTTTGCTCGGCGCAGATCTTATCCGCAAGCGGGCAGCGGGTGCGGAATCGGCAGCCGGATGGGGGATTGATGGGGGAGGGAATTTCGCCGATCAGGATCTTGCGCTGGCGCTTCTCTTCGATCACCGGGTCCGGGATCGGCACAGCCGAAAGCAGCGCCTGGGTGTAGGGGTGCAGCGGGTTCAGGTACAACTCATCCCGGCTGGCCAGTTCGGCAATCACACCCAGGTACATCACCGCCACGCGGTTGGAGATGTGGCGCACCATTGAAAGATCATGGGCGATGAAGAGATAAGTCAGGCCGTATTGGGCTTGCAGATCTTCCAGCAGGTTCACCACCTGGGCCTGGACGGACACATCCAGGGCCGAGATGGGTTCATCGCAGACGATCAATTCCGGCTTGAGGGCCAGGGCGCGGGCAACACCCACGCGCTGGCGTTGACCGCCGGAAAACTCGTGCGGGTAGCGATTGGCATAAGATGGATTAAGCCCGACAACTTTCAGAAGGCGCTGAACTTCCTCTTCCGCCTCTTTGCGAGTGACGATGTTGTGCACAACCAGCGGCTCGCCGATGATCTCGCCCACGGTCATGCGCGGATCCAGGCTGGCATAAGGGTCCTGGAAGATCATCTGCATCTTGCGGCGCATCAGGCGCAACTGCTCGTGATGCATGGTGGTCAGATCCTGGCCTTCAAAGTACACATGGCCGCCGGTCGGTTTTTGCAGTTGCAAAATATTGCGCCCGGTTGTGGATTTACCGCAACCGGATTCACCGACCAGGCCGAGCGTTTCACCTTTATAGACATTAAAGGAAATCCCATCCACGGCCTTGACCGCAGCCACCTGGCGGCGAACAAAGGCACCCTTCATGATGGGGAAGTGTTTTACCAGGTTCTCAACCCGAAGCAGGATTTCTCGTTCCATATTAGGCGCGCTCCTTACCTGTTTTTGGATCCACCCAGCAGGCGGCATTATGTTCGGGTCCAACCGGCATGAGCGGTGGATTTTCCTTCAGGCAGCGCTCGACTTTATAAGCGCAGCGCGGCGCAAATGGGCAGAACTGCGGCTTATCATACAAAACAGGGGGCATACCTTCGATAGATACAAGTCTTTGGCGATCTTTGAAATCCACCCGCGGCAGGCTGCCCAGCAGCCCCAACGTGTAGGGGTGCGAGGGATTTGTGTACAGCTCTTTAACATATCCCTCTTCAATCACAAAACCGCCGTACATCACATTGACGCGCTGGGCCAGGCCGGCCACGATTCCCAGGTCGTGGGTAATCCAGATGATGGCCATCCCAATTTCATCGCGCAGCCGCTTGACCAATTCCACGATCTGGGCCTGGATGGTCACATCCAGGGCGGTGGTGGGCTCATCGGCAATCAATACCTGCGGGTTGCAGCTCAGGGACATGGCAATCATGGCGCGCTGGCGCATGCCGCCGGAGAATTGATGGGGATAATCGTTTAATCGATCCTGGGGATTGGGGATGCCGACTTTCTTGAGCATTTCTGCCGACCGCTCATCGGCCTGGCGGCGGGACATGCCGAGGTGGACCTCCAGGGGCTCAGCCAGCTGGCGGCCAATGGTCAATACGGGATTGAAGGAGGTCATCGGGTCCTGGAAGATCATACTGATCTGGGCGCCGCGGATGCGTCGAATCTCTTCATCACTCATCGCGAGTAGATCCTTGCCCTGGTAAAACGCCTTGCCACCCGTGATCTTTCCAGGCGGTGAAGGGATCAGGCGCAGCATCGACATGACTGTGACGCTTTTGCCGCAACCGCTTTCACCCACAATACCGAGTGTCTCACCCTCTTTGAGCTTGAACGAAACTCCGTTCACCGCGTGGACAACGCCCTCGCGCGTCCGGAATTGAGTCTCCAGGCCCTGCACATCAAGAAGATCGGCCATGCATTATTCCTCGAAAGCAAAAATGGGAAATGGTAAGATGCAAAAGTGCGCTGATAAAATTTTCTTCCAGCGAGCCTTTAGAGAGTATACTCTGATTAAAACAGGTTGTCAATTAAGACACGAGAATCATCACATAGAATCAGGAATAATATACTTATTATGGACTTAATAAATCTGCAAAGTTTGTATGATAGCCTGGATCAACTGGGCTGCCGTTATGCTTTCTACTTCCAGTTGTCCGGAAAACCGGCTCATCAGCGCTGGAATGCAGAGCGGTTTCATTCGGCTTCCATTATTAAAATCCCCATTTTGCTCGCCTGGTTACGCCTGGAAAAGACCGGTGCAGTCCAACGGGACGAATTGTGCGACCTGGATGCCGAACCCCAGGTGCAGGGAGCGGGCTTTTCCTGGCTGTTGCACGCCCGCCGCCTGCCCTATGCGGACGTTCTGTTATTGATGATCGCCCTTTCGGATAACCTGTGCACCAACCTGGTCATCCGCCGCGCCGGGCTGGAGCGGTTGAACCAGGTCTTCCGCGAAGAGCTGGGCCTGACCGGCACGGAGCTGCAGCGCAAGCTGATGGATTACGAAGCCCGTTCGCGCGGGCTGGATAACTGGATCAGCCCGCAGGATTGCATCCGCTACTTTGACCTGGTGGAGCAGCTTCCGCCGGCTGACCGCCGCTTTGTGGATGGGCTGCTTTCCGTCAACCAGGATGATTTCTACCTGCGCCGCGAAATCGAGCGTGATACGCTGGAATTCTGCCATAAGACCGGCAGCATCGAGGGCGTGCAGCACGATTGGGGTTACACCCATGACCGGCGCATCTTCCTCCTCACCGAAAGGGTGCAGGATGAACGGGCTGCCCTGCAGGTCTTCGGCCGGGCCGGCCGCCTGCTGGTGGAAAATATGGGTAATTAGCATTCCTCCCCCTTTCAGGGGGAGGTCAGGTAGGGGTCAATCCTGATTTCTGCACATCTTTACGCCATTTTCTGTATAATCCTCTTATGATCCTCTCCAGTTTCTTGCTCATTTTGCTGGCTTTTGGGCTGTACGGCACGCTGCACTCCCTGCTGGCCGCCAACTCGGTCAAGGCCCGCGTGGAAAAATGGCTCGGGCCGCGCCTCTACCCGCACTACCGCCTGGCCTACAATATCTTCTCCGGCCTGGCAATCCTGCCGGTGCTGTACCTGGTCTGGCGCCTGCCGGATGCCCCGCTTTACACCATCCCCTGGCCGTGGCTGCTGCTGACCCTGGGCATCCAACTGGCCGCCGCCGTGGGCCTGCTGGCCAGTTTCCGCGTCACCGGCTCGCTGGAGTTCCTCGGCATGGCCCAGTTTCTCCACCTGCGCCAGCCGGCCGCCCCGGAGGCGCTGCGCGTGGATGGCATGTACCGTTGGATGCGCCACCCGATTTACAGTTTCTCCCTGCTCATCCTCTGGCTGACGCCGGTTATGACCAACAACCGGCTGGCTGCCGCGCTGGGCATCACGCTCTACATATTAATAGGCTCCACCCTGGAGGAGCGCAAGCTGCTGGCCCAGTTCGGCGAGGCCTACCGCGCCTACCAGGCCCGGGTGGGAAAGTTCATCCCGCGTTTCAAAACCTAAACCATGCCGCTGCTCTGGCTCTCGCTCGGCTTCTCCGGCGGAGTGCTGCTTGGCTCCGCCCTGCGCCTGCCCTGGCCGGTCTGGCTGGGGCTGGCTGTCCTGTTTGGCGGGCTGGGCTTTTTGGAAAAGCGGCTCGACTTCCAGTGGCAGCCCTACAGGCGCTGGCGGACCTTCAGCCGCCTGGCCGCAGCCGCCGTGCTGGCCGCACTCTGCCTGGGCGGCCTGCGCATGGCGCTCACCCAACTGCCGCCGGATGAGAACGACCTGGCCACCCGCAGCGGAGAACGCCTGGACCTGACCGGCCTGGTGATCCAGCCGCCGGAGGTTGGCGACAACTATACTTCCGTCCTCATCCAGCCGGATGAGCCCTGGACGGGGCGCCTGCTGGTGCGCCTGCCGGTTGGCTCCACTCTCGCATACGGCGACCGGCTGCGCCTGGTGGGTGAATTGCAGCCCGCCCCGCGCGCCTGGAGCCCCTCCTACACCGCCTGGCTGGAGCGCCAGGGCATCCGCGGCCTGCTGTACTTCCCCCAATTTGCCATTATTGAACAGGGCGCCGGCAATCCTTTCCTGGCCTGGCTCTTCCGCCTGCGCGGGCAGGGATTGGCCCTCTTTTCCCGCCTGCTGCCGCCCAAAGCAGCCGCGCTGATGTCCGGCATCCTGCTCGGTCTGGATGAAGGCTTGCCGCAGGCCACTCGCGAAGCCTTCCGCGCCACCGGCACTGCCCACCTGACGGCTGTCTCCGGGGTGAATATCGCTGTCGTCATCGCGCTGGTCTTCGGCCTCTTCCGCCGCCTGGCCGGACGGGTCGGCGGGCTGGTCCTTTCCATCCTCGCCATCACCGCCTTCACCCTGCTGGTCGGGGCGCCGGCCTCAGCCGTGCGGGCTGCCCTGATGGGCGGCCTGGGGCTGGCCGGGGAGCAGATCGGGCGGCGCCGGGCGGGCATCCATGCCCTCTGCCTGACGGCCGCCGTGATGACTGCCTTCAACCCGGCCGTGTTGTGGGATGCCGGCTTCCAGCTTTCCTTTTCCGCCACCCTGGGCATCCTCTGGCTCTCCGAGCCGTTGCAAAAAGGCCTGACCCGTCTGCTCGAATCCGCCCTGCCCGGGGAAACGGCCCGCAAGGCTGCCCGCCCATTGGGGGAGTACCTGCTGGTCACCCTGGCTGCCCAGGTGACCACCCTGCCCATCCTGGCAGTGACTTTCGGGCAGATTTCGCTCAGTTCACTGTTCGTCAATCCGCTCATCCTGCCGGCCCAGCCGCCCGCCATGCTCCTTGGCGGCCTGGCCCTGGCTTTCGGCGGCCTGATCCCACCCCTCGGTCAGTTTTTCGCCTGGCTGGCCTGGCCGCTGCTGGCTTTCACCCTCAAGGTGGTGGAGGTAATCGGCGCTGTCCCCGGGCTGGTATTGCCAATCCATATCGGCTGGGGCTTTGCTGCCGCCTATTACGCCCTGCTGGCTTTCTTTCTGGCCGTCTATCCGCGCCTGGGACCGCAGTGGAAACCCCGCCTGCGTCCCATCGCCATCCTGCTGCCGCTCGGCCTTTCGGCCGCGCTGCTCTGGCGGCTGGTTCCGGAGCGCCCTGATGGCAACCTTTCCATCATCCTCGTGCCCAATCCCGGCGGTCCGGCGGCTCTCATCCGCCTGCCCGGTGGAGAATACATCCTGGTCAACGGCGGCAGCAGTGGTCGCGAACTGGGCGCTGCCCTGGAAACCTGGCTGCCGCCCACCCAGCGCAAACTCTCGGCCGTGTTCCTGACCACAGCGGAAAACCAATCCCTGGCAGGCCTGCCGGAGACCCTGGCACGCTGGCAGCCAGGCGGGCTCTACTGGCCCCCCGAAACCGGCGCCAGCCGGGCCGGGCGGGAGATGGCCCTGCAAACGAATTTGGTGGCCCAAACGCTGGAAACCGGCCAGGTCTACGACCTGGGCGGTGGCGTGACGCTCAGCGTCCCGGCCGACAGCAGCAGTGAGGTTGCCCTGCGCCTGCGCTACGGGGATTTTGACGCCCTGCTGACCGGCGGATTGGCCGTCAGCGACTACCAGCGCCAGCCGGACGGCCTGGACTTCATCCTGCTCAGCCCGGCGGAACTGGATAGCCTGCAACAGGACGGAGTGCGCTCCCTGGGGAGCGGGCTGGAATTGGAGACAGGGTCTGCATCCGAACTGGATGGGACGGGCGCGCCCTGGCTGGCCCTGGCCCAGCAAACCTGGCTGCGCATCGTGACGGACGGCCGGCAGGCCTGGATCACCCGCCAGCCGTGAATCCTGCAAACGTTGATGGCGCAGATCCACAATGTTAAGGTATCATTCAATATCATCCTGTAATTCCTGGAGGAACCCATGAAATTTCTGATCACCGGCGGGGCGGGATACATTGGCAGCACCATCGCTTCGGCACTGCTGGATGCCGGCCATACCCCGATCATCCTCGATTCGCTCATCACCGGCCAGAAGGCCTTCACCGTGGGGCGCATCTTCTACCACGGCGATATCGGCGATACGGCCCTGCTGGAGCGCATCTTCGCGGAGCACCCGGATATTTACGCTGCCGTGCACTGCGCGGCGCTGATCATCGTCCCCGAATCCACGGCCATGCCTTACGAGTACTACCGCGAAAACGTGGGCAAGTCCATCGAATTCTTCCACAACCTGCACCGCCTGGGCTGCGACCGGGTCCTGTTCAGCTCCTCGGCCTCACTGTATGACACCGTGCCGGGCTTCATGGTGACGGAAAACTCACCCCTGCGCCCGGACAGCCCCTACGCCCGCACCAAGTACATGATGGAAATGGTGTTGAAGGATTTCTGCAAAGCCTACGGCATGCGCGGCATCGCCCTGCGCTATTTCAACCCGATCGGCGCCGACCCGCAGATGCGCTCAGGGCTGCATATCAAGTTCCCCTCCCTGGTGGTGGGTAAAATGGTCGATACCGTGATGGGCAAGCAGCCGGTCTTTGAGATCACCGGCACGGATTGGCCCACCCGCGACGGCAGCGGCATCCGCGACTACCTGCACGTCTGGGACCTGGCCCAGGCCCATGTGCTGGCCGTGACCGAATTTGAAAAAGTGTTTGAGCGCGCCGGCAACCCGGCGGATAACTACCTGGCCATCAACCTGGGCACCGGGCGCGGTGTGACCGTGTTTGAACTGGTGGCCGCCTTTGAGAAAGTCTACGGCAAACCGCTGCCCAAGCGCCTCGCCCCGCCCCGTCCGGGCGATGTAGCCGGGGCCTTTGCCAATGCCGATACCGCCCGCCGCCTGCTGGGCTGGGAGGCCAAAATGAGCATCGAGCAGTGCATTTCGGATGCCCTCAAGTGGTCTGCCAAACGCATGCAAGTGCTGGGTTACGACTAGTAGGGGCAGGGCTTGTCCCAAAGCCCCGGTAAACGCTTCATTCCTCGCAGTATCAATCGAACCAAATAAAAAAGGCGGGCTGGTTTTGAACCAGCCCGCCGCCTATTCTGTGGATCTTACCGCCTGACCATCGGGAGGAAGACTTGCGGGTAATACTCAAAAGCGCCGATATCGCAGGTGAGCACACCGTCGCCGTTTCCATCCACGTTGCGCGAGAGAATATCGTTGACCGAGCCGGAAAAGCCGCGCTGATCCCACATGGCGCAGTAGGTATTATCGGCCGCATCGATGGCCGGGCTGCCGCCGTACAGCGGCATGGTGCGCGAACTGCCGCCGTTGAAGCTTAAGCTGCCCATCCTGGGATTGGTATTCACCTTATCCCCTGCGGCCGTGAACAGGCATTGGTTGCCGCTATCCAGGTTATTGCCCAGGGACGTGATCAGCCTGGCCGGGTTCGTTCCGCAATTGCCGGGAGTGTTGTCGGCCACCAGGGTGTTGCGCAGGATGGAGAAACGGCTGCCGATGCTTTCCAATCCGCCCGCTCCGCCGGTATTGCTGGCGCTGTTATTGGCCAGGGTCACCCCGGTCAGGTAGGTTTGCGTATTATCCGGCGTGGTGATCTGGCTGAAGACACCTCCGCCGTTCGAAGCGGAGTTGTTGGCAATGGTGCTGGTAGAGGCGCTAAAGCCGTAGTTGGTGTAAACACCCCCGCCGGAGCTGGTTCCGTTGGCGGGCAGGCTGTTATTGGCCGCCAGACTAAAATCAAAATACAGCAGGTAGCTGTTCCACAGGCCGCCGCCGCTCACCTGGGCACTGTTGCTGGAGACATCGCTCCAGCGGAACTCGGCCAGTCCCTGGTTGTAGAGCGCCCCGCCGCTGCCGCTGGCCGAGTTGCCCATCAGCAGGCTGTGATTCACCGCGGCGTATCCTCCAGAGGCCACACACAGGGCGCCGCCGTTCCCGCTGGCCGAATTATTCTTCAGGGTTACATAATCCAGTTCCAGGTTGGCCCCTGATTGCACGTTCACCGATCCGCCGCAGCCGGATACATAGCCGTTGCTCAGGGTAATATTTTTCAAGACCAGGTTGGCGCCGCTTTGCAGGTTGAAATGACGGTAGGTGTTATTCCCGCTCAGGGTGACCAGGTTCTTCCCGTCAATGGTCACTGTAGAGGAAATCGTCGCCGCGGAGGTGAGGGTAATTGTGGTCGGCAGCGAGCCGCAATTAAAGCTGACCTCTTTCAGGCCGGGGGTGGCCAGGGCAGCCGTAAAAGCCGTTCCCGTGCAACTGCCTGCCGTCCCTGTCCCGACCACGGCCTGGCCGTCCGGCGGGGTGGTGAAGGATTGCGTCACGCCGAAGTAGGTCTGCCCATTGGAGGCGGCAAAGCGAATCCGCCAATAATAGGTGGTGTTGGCTGCCAGGCTGTAAGGCGTCCAGTCGGAGGTCAGTTCCCAGGCGGTTCCACCCGACGGGATGGTTGCCGTATCACTAAAAAGACTGAAGCTGGAGGGATTGGCGCCCAGTTCAAAATAAGCCGTACCGCCCAAGCCGAAGGCATATAACCAGGCCTTGGAGAGATAAGTGGCCGGCGGGCCGGGGTTGATCACCGTGGATGGGCTGGGGTAAATCACCGAAGGCGTGTTGCTGAACACATACACGCCCACCTGCGGGCGCAGCCAGGGGCTGCTGTTGCCGTCCAGGGCCCAAACGTTGGCCTGGAAGGTGCTATTGGTCAGGACCGTGCTGGATACCAGGGGTATGTGAAACTCCCACATCGCACCCTGCGGAACCGGCCAGGTATAGGCGTGCGCCGCATCGGTGGAAAAAAGGCTGTAGGCGCCTGGGTTGTATGAAGAAGGTGGAAGGGTTTGCGGACAATCGCTGGCCGGGCTGATCGGCACCCCGCCGGCAAAACACTTGACCGGGTTGGCGGCGCTGACGGCCAGGGAGGTATTGGCCGGCAGGGAGATCTCCAGGTAGGCGCGCTGGCCGCTGCAGGCATTCCCCAGGCCGGCAACCACCACGTGTGCGTAATAAACCTGACCGGGGCCGGGCTGGGCAGCATTCGGGTCGGCTGCAAAGCCCACATAGGTGCCGATACCGTTCTCCTGGTAGGGGAAACCCTGGATGATGCTGACGCAGTTGGTGATGGTTGAATACACGATCCGGCCGTCATACCAGGCGGCCGCCTTGGGATCCTGGATGCCATCAATGGAAGGGGCCGACTCATCTGCGGCAGCCAGGGATAACGGCTGCACCACCGGTTCTGCCAGGGTAGTTTGCCGGGGCGGCCAGAATGCGACGAACAAGACAATGATCAGCAGGCAGCGCAGAAAGGCACGCATCTTTCCTCCTTAACAATCGTTTTAAGGCCTATCTGTTATTCGGGTTTCAATTCAGACTAATTAGATAGATTATAGAATATTTACCAAAATATTCAAGCTGTTGCCCTGTCCAACACTCCCCCATCAAGATCAGGCTCCCTAAAAATAAGGACTGCCGCCCCGTCCGGGGCGGCAGTTTCCAAATCCTAGCCCAACCGGTAAAGGTTATCTTTTATGCAATTGATCAGCGGTGAAATCCCGGCATTCCGGAACAGCATCGGTATCGGGATACATGCAGGCCAGCAGGTAGCCGCCCTTGAAGCGTGCCACCACGGTGGATTGCAGGTAGGACGGCGTGGCCGGACGCGGGATGGAGTACTGGTTCTGGGTATCCGCAATCCATTGCAAGGTATATTCCGGGCTCGCGTTCTCGCGGAAGGCATCCACATCCATCGGCTGCAACTGGTCCGGCAGGCCGGCTGCGTCCGCGGCCGCCAGGCCCTGCCGGATCAGGTTATTCATCCGCACCAGCACTACGCGCTGATCCGGCTTGTAGAGCGAAAAATAGCCGATCCCCGCAGCGATCAGGATGATCAACAACGGCAGGCGAATGCGCCCCCAGGCATAGAACGGCGAGCGGGGGTATTGTCCTTGCTCATCCACTGCCCAGCGGTGGACTGCCACCAGCGGCGCCAGCGCGCCAATAATGGGCAGGATGAAGAAGAAGATACTAAAAAACTTGGTCCACAGCATCTCGCGTTCCATCTGCCCGGTGAAAAACGTCACCACGCTCAGGATGAGAGTAGCCACCGTGGCGCCCAGCGCCCAGCCGTACACCGAGCTTTCCGGGTAGGCACTGGCATAGCCCACCAGCAGGCCGACGGCTACCATCCACAGGATGTTGCCGAGCGGGCCAAGGGGCGGCTGATAGAAATGGATCCCAGGCAAAATAATATAGATGAGTAACTGGGAGACCAGACCGTAAGCCAGGCCAATCACTCCCCCCAGGATCAAGCCGTGCAGGCGGCGCGTTTTTGGTGGCAGCATAGTTCAATCCTCGCTGAGAATAAAAAGCAGGGATATTTTACCCTTAATCCTCACGCTTTTCCCGTTTATCCGCCGGTTGGAAACATCCCGCGCTGCCTGTTCCTTACGGCACCCCGCTTTCATGGCCCGTCCCTGGAGGGGTGACGTAGAATTTTTCCTTTGAATACACCAATGCATACAATTCTCCGGCGGTGTAATCCCGGCAATTTGGCTCCGCTTGAACATAGGGGTACAGGCAGGCCAGCAGATATCCGCCCTTAAAGCGCGCCACCAACGTAGCCTGCTGACTGGCCGGGGTTGTGGCCGGGCGCGGAATCGCATAGAGGTTACGGGCATCCCTGTCCCACTCCAGGGTGTAATCCGGGTTTGCTTTGCCGGGGAATAAATCAACATTATCCGGCTGCAGCGGCGCCGGCAGGCCTGCAACATCCCCGGCCGCCAGGCCTTGCTTCACCAATACATCCATGCGCACCAGTTCCGCGCGTTGATTGGCCGTATGCAGGGAAAACATGCCCAACCCGGCTGCGATCAATACCACCAGCAGCGGCAGGCGGATCCGTCCCCAGGCGTAAAATGGAGCTTTGGGGTACTGCCCCTGCTCATTTACAGCCCAGCGGTGGATGGCCACCAGCGGGGCAAAGAGGCCGACAAAGGGAATAATGAGAAAGATTAAACCAGCAAACTTTTGCCACAGGCTTGATTGTTCCATGCTGCCGGTGAAGAAGGAAGCCCCGATAAAAATTAAAGTGGCTACACCCCCGCCAAGGAACCAGCCGTACACCGAACTTTCCGGGTAGGCGCTGGCAAAACCCACCACCAGCCCGATTGCAATGATCAACAGGATGTTGCCAATCGGTCCAAGCGGCGGCTGGTAATAATGAATGCCCGGCAGAACAACATAATTGATGAGCTGGGAGACCAATCCGTAAGCCAGGGCAATGACTCCACCCAGGATCAATCCATGCAGGCAACGCTTTTTCTGCGGAAACATTTCACACCTCGGAAACAGCCAAAAACTTAATCCACAACCTCACTCAATCACCGTCATCCGCCTGGGCGCCCATGACCACGATGACCGGCTGCAGGCGGGCAATCGTACGCACCAGCACGCCCTCCTGCAACTGCATGACCCGTTCAATATCCTTGTAGGCGGCGTAGGTTTCATCCGGCGCCACGCCAATCGCCAGGATATCCCGCTGGCGCATGTGGCGCTCAAAGGCAGCCGCATCAAAATGAGCCCGGGCGGTGTGCCGGCTGCTCAAACGCCCGGCGCCATGGCTGGAGGAGTTCAGGCCCTCCGGGTTGCCCAGGCCTTCCACCAGGTAACTGGCCGTGCCGGAGGAGCCGGGGATGATGCCGATGCGGCCCTTTTCCGCGGGGGTGGCGCCCTTACGGTGCACCACCAGCCCGCCCTCCAGGAAGGCAAAGTTATGATGGTTTTCCCAGCGGGCAACCTGGCGCAGGCCGGCCCGCTCCAAAAAGCGGTCGTGGACCAGGTGGTGATTAGCCTGGGCATAGCGGCCCATGAGCTGCATCACCTGCCAGTACTCCTGCCCGGCCGCGGAGCGCAGCGAGAGCCACTCGTACCCGCCGGGGATGCCCCCGGCGATGCGGTGGGTTTCCTCTGCCGCCAATTTTTGGTAGATGTGGGCCAGCTTGTTGCCCACCCCACGCGAGCCGGAATGGGTCATGATGGCGGTGAAACGCGCCCCCACCGGCAGCGGCATCCATTCCGCCCCGGCCAGCACCTCACCCACCACTGCGTCAAAGAAATGATTGCCTCCGCCGGAAGAGCCCAACTGCTCCCAGGCCAGCGAATGCAGGCTGCGCAGGGCCGGGATCTCGCGCCAGAGTGGATCGTCCATCACCGGGTGGTTGCGCCGCTCGCGCCCGCGGAAGCCGGAACCCAGGCCAAAGCTGGAAACACCCACCATTGCCTCGGCGATGGATTGGCGGTGGTAGCTGAGCTCTGAAGGTGTCAGGTCCAGCAGGCTGAGCGTCATGCGGCAGGCAATATCATAACCAACGAAGGAGGGGCTGACCGCATCGTCCAGGGCGATCACCCCGCCGATGGGCAAGGCATAACCCGGGTGGCCGTCCGGCATGACCGCCGCCTTCACCGCCACCGGCAGGCTGGCCGCCTTGCGGATCTGCTCCATCACCGCTGCGTCAAAGTCCACCCCCGGCTCGCCGAAATACGCCACCGGTGCCGGCGGATCTTTGGGCAGCAGGCGCGCAGCACCGGCGCGGCTCTCCGCTTGCAGGTCAATCATCGGGCGGTGCTTTTTCTTGCTCATCGTAGACTCCAATCGATTCACAGACATTATAGTGAGTCGCGGAGCGATTTTCCAGCGTGGCAAAAATGAGTTTTGAAGGAAGATGTTATTGTTGGGATTGTGAAAATTAGATTCTGAGTTGACTAATATCAGAGTAAACTCATCTGGGTCGGCTTGGTCCGCGGCGGAACAGGCGGCACAGAGTGCTCTTTCAGCCAGCCATGCAACAATTTCCTGTCTTCAGGAAATGGGTGTGGGAAAGGCAATCCGCCTTTTTGCATTAATTTTCGGTTACCTTCAGGCATTTGTGGATGCTCCAGAATAAAAACAGGTATCCAGCCAGCCTTAAGGGTTTCCACGGCACCAGCCCATGTCCCGCCTTTTTCAGAGTCACTGGCAACCACAATGGCATAATCCGCAAGGCAATAAATAAGGCGGTTTCGACCCATGGCAGCACCGACCGAAAAACCCGCATTAGGTGAATACGGCGTTGCCAGGCATAAATCCCCGTGTGCAAGAGCCTTGCGAATTTCTTGTGGGCGGATAGCCTTTTCCAGAGAATCGGCCAATATTCCAACCGCTGACCCACGCGCTTCCAGGGCGGAATTCATGCTTATAGTATCTACACCCCTGGCTCCGCCTGAATACAGCACGAGGCCAGACAAACCGCAGGCATTACCCACAAAAGCAGCACATTCCTCACCAGTGGGGTCCAAGTGGCGCGAACCGACCACCGCAATGCCAGGTTGGCCCAAAAATGCAGGATCGCCGGCATAATAAAGAATCACAGGGGCCGATTCTTTAAGGCGGAGACGGTACCGCTGAGGGTAATCAGGATCCGCCCGGGTCATCACCCGGATTCCCAGGGATGCATAACGCTCAAGCTCAATGGCCAGCGATCCCCCTCTTTGAAGCAAACGGACAATGCGCAGGGTGTCCTCTTCTGGTAGTTCCAGCTTTTTCTGAAGATTCTCGCTGCTCATACCAAGCAATTCGCCTGGCCGTTTAATCTCTGATGATTGGATTTTTCGCACCAATGCATTCCATTCGCGCAAGGTGTACGGCGCCGGGTCCGGGTTTGCGGGCAATCCGAGGTGAGAACATAAGAGCAGTACTGCCTGTGAATCAGAAGAAAGATCCATTATTCATTATTCCTTCCTGCTGCCTGCGCCAATGTAAATGGATAAACCGGCCCGCTTCCTTTTTTACGAAGCAAGTATCCTGCCATGGTCAAAGTCCATCCGGAATCGAGTATATCATCCACCAATAAAACCGGACCAACAGGGATAGGTTGTTTTATCTCAATAGTATTGATCACATTGCTTGCTTGCATCATGCTATTTTGCATGGTTTTTTGCTCTGGGGCCGCCTTCACACGCTCCAAGACTGGATGATACGGTAACCCCAATTTTTCAGCCAAACGTTTTGCAAATTCAGGCACCAATACAGGATGACGCTGGGACGGGATTGCCGTCACCCACGTGGGCATCGGCGCCAGTTTCCAGGTGGTCAAAACCAGGCGGGCGGATGCCTCCACCAGTTCATCGGAGAAAAAAGCATCCCTGTACTTGCCATCCTTCACCAATTTTCCCCAGCCACTATCACCATAATAACAAAGCGAACGCCCCTCTTCATTCCGCAATTCTTCAGCGATTGTCGTTGGTACGCCATCAAAAAGCCCGTGCGGCCAACGCGCCCTGGGTTTGATTGTGATGGTGCCCCCTTTAAGAAAAGTTTCCGCTTCAGTTACCAGTGCCGATGAAACTGAATTTGAAAAGCCTTTGTTCTGGCAATTGGCACATTTTCCACAAGGCTTTACGTCAGGAGCATCCAGGGCCTTTAACAAAAATTCCATCAAACAACCCGTGTAGCTGACATACTCCTGCATTTGGGCAACTTCTGCCTGACGCAAAGCCATTACATTTTCAATTCGCTCTACATCAGGATTCCATGGATTGGGCGTGCGGAAAAAAGAAGTTTGTTTGCCTTGCGTGCTCCGACCAATAGCTTCATCCAACTCAAGCAATCGAAGTGCCTTCTCCAGCATGGTCCGATTGGCATTAACCCTGGAAAGAAATTGATATAAGGTCAATTTTTCATTGTTTTCGAGTAAATCTATGATTTCATAAAGTAATTCGTAACTTGGAAAGGCTGTATCAATGAAATATTGCTGGATTTCGTCGTCTTCTGTACCATTCAGCAGGATACCATACGACCTATCAAGACCACGTCCGGCGCGTCCGACCTGTTGATAATAGGCAATCACCGATCCGGGGCGCTGAAAGTGAATTACAAATTGCACATCCGCCTTATCAAACCCCATCCCCAGCGCCACTGTCGCCACCAGGATTTTGATTTTGTTTTCCAGAAAGTCTTGTTCCAATGTTGAGCGGTCAATTTTCTGGTCTGACCCAGCATGATAGGATTCAGCCTTGAATCCTTTTTGCCTAAGCCAGGCTGCAACTCGTTCTGCATCTGCCACAGTCAGGCAATAGATTATTCCGCTACCGTCAAACTTTGGCAGGTTTTCTGCCAGCCAGGCCAGGCGGTCTGCCTGGGTATCAAGGCGGATATTCTGCAGACGCAATGATTCTCGTTTTAATGGTCCGCGTAGAATCAACAAATCCAATCCCAATTGAGAACGGATGTCTTCAACCACACGGTTATTTGCCGTGGCAGTTGTACCCAAGACCGGTACACCTTTCGGCAGCATCTTGATGATCCGGGTGATACGCCGATAATCTGGCCTAAAGTCATGACCCCAGTCCGAGATGCAATGGGCCTCATCAACGACGAATAGCCCAATTTGACCGGCAATGCGCGGCATTAAATTCCGCGTGAAATGCAGGTTGTTCAATCTCTCCGGTGACACCAATAGCAGGTCGCATTGATTATTCGCTAGGGCGTCCTCGACTTCAGGCCATTCATCCGAGTTCGAGCTGTTGATGGTTACCGCCCGGATTCCAATCTTCTTTGCCATCGCAATTTGGTTGCGCATTAAGGCAAGCAGAGGACTAATCAAGAAGGTTGGGCCGGCTCCCTGCTCTCGCAGCAGGCGGGTTGCCAGGAAATACACAAGACTTTTTCCCCAACCTGTGCGCTGCACGATTAATGCACGTTGATGCTTCAAGGCAATCATTTCAATTGCTTCCCATTGTCCCTCACGAAATTGCGCTGATGGGCCAAGCATTTTACATAGCAATGCGTTTGCTTTTTCGTATTCTGACATAATGCCCCCTTGGCTGTGATGAGGGTGTAAAGATTTTTGTTACATTACCATTATATTACCTAATACATTTTTTAGGTTTTGACAGATCATTTGGCTTCCACTCGCTTCATTTTTTATTTAACATAATTAAAATAGACAGGACAATCAACATCCTAGCCATGAATCCTCAAGAAGGGAAATGCCACTTTATCAATCAGTTCTTCCGATGCCTTATTCTCCTTTCACATCAAAATTCCTTGTTGATTTTACAATTCGTTTATTGTACAATTGTTCTGTATTCTCCTCCG
>CAYOOA010000027.1:0-3034 GCA_964405455.1 uncultured Anaerolineaceae bacterium
TATCTCATATTTTCTTTATTCCCGTTGTAGGGGCGAAGCGGCCGGAAGAATGAAACTCGATGGAAAGCCCGGCTGCTTCACCAAGGGTGCGCACCGTGCGCCACTACCCAAAAATATTTTGCGCGGTGGCAAGGGCCCGACCAGCTAATTCAGGAATAGAAGGGAAAAAAGAAAAAATCGATTACAGAGACATGTTAATCCATCTCCTCTGTCGTGTGCCACAACGGATAGTCCACCGGCGGGGTGGGGCCGCCCTGTTCAATCAATGCCTTGAGCGGCTCGGCGCCCTTCGGCTCGCCGTGGATGAGGATAATGCGCTTGAGCGTGGCGCGCGAGGCGTTGGCGTAGCGCAGTAAAATATCCTGCCCGGCGTGGGCGGAAAACCCGCCGATGGTCTCCACCTCGGCGCGGACTTCAAACGGCTCGCCAAAGATATTAACGCGCTTCTCACGGTCGGCCAGGCGCCGGCCGAGTGTTTCGGGCGATTGCCAGCCGACGATCAGGATGGTGTTGCGCGGGTTTTCGATGTTGTTACGCAGGTGGTGCAAAATACGCCCGGTTTCCGCCATGCCCGAGGCCGAGATGATGATCATCGGGTCCTTGCGGTCGTTGAGCGCCTTGGATTCCTCCACGTCGCGGGTGTAGTGCAACTGGTCAAACGAGAGCGCCGGGTGGTGTCCGGAGCGGATAAAGGCGTTGGTCTCGTCGTCGAAGTACTGCGGGAACTCAGTGAACACCTCGGTGGCGTTGGTGGCTAGGGGGCTGTCCACGTAGACCGGTACGCGCGGCAGGGCTTTGGCGGTGTAGAGCTTGTTCAGGCTGTAGATCAACTCCTGGGTGCGGCCGACAGCAAAGGCCGGGATGATGACCTTGCCGCCGCGCTCCACGGTGCGCTTGACCACCTCGCGGAACTCCTCAACGGCCTCGGTCGGGTCGCGGTGGGGCTTGTCACCGTAGGTGCATTCCATCATCAGGTAATCAGCCTTCTCCGGCAGCACGGGGTCGCGTAACAGGGGCAGGTGCGGGCGGCCGATATCCCCGGAGAACCAGAAGCGGAAGCTGCGCCCATTCTCGGTCACATCCAGCACGATGGCGGCCGAACCGAGGATATGCCCGGCATCCACAAAGTGCACCTTGACACCCGGGATGGGTTCAAATTCCTCGTTGTATTCGCGCACCTGGAAAAGCGGGGCCACCGCCCCGGCATCCGCAGCGGTGTAGAGCGGCTCAATTGGCGGTTCGCCTCGTCTGGCGCGCTTCTTATTGATGAATTCAGCATCCGCTTCCTGGATGTGGCCGGCATCCAGCAGCATGATCTTGGCCAGACTGGCCGTGCCGCCGGTGGCGTAGATCGGGCCGTGGTAACCATTTTTAACCAGGTTGGGCAGGTTGCCGCTGTGATCAATATGGGCATGGGAAAGCACCACCGCATCCAGCGTATCCACATCAAAGCCGAAGGTGCGGTTGTTGGTGTAGGTCTCCGCCCGCCGGCCCTGGAACAGGCCGCATTCCAGCAGCATGCGGCGGCCGTTAACTTCGACCAGGTACTGGGAGCCGGTGACGGTTTGGGCTGCGCCGTTGAATGTTAGTTTCAAATCACACCTCCTTATTCTTTAACCACGGAGTCACAGAGAGCACGGAGAAATAATTTTATTTTGTCACTCTGAGCGTCAGCGAAGAGTCCCGGTGTGTGTTCCGATGCTTCGCCCTTACCTGGAAATCAATGCTTCAGCGCCTTCATGATCTGCGGGCCGAAGTGCTCCAGGCGCCAGGGGAGATCCGCCATGACGGCGGCCAACTGCTCCAGAGTGCGTGGGTTGGCATCGGCAATCTGCTCCATGGTGTCTTTGGGCAGCACCACGTCGGATTCCACACCCATGGTTTTGGCAGCTTCCTTGCGCCAGGTGCGCAGGGCATCCAGCCGGCGCAGGCAGGCATCCGAGCGGCGCAGCGGGCGCGGCCGGGTGAGCGGCGGGGATTTGCGGCCGCGGGCGGCAGCCTGCAGCAGCCCCTGACCGTGGCGCAGGATCAGCTTGGGGCTCAGGCCGGGCAAGCCGTCCAGGTCCTCCACGCGGGTGCAGTGGTTCTGGGCCACGGCCAGCAGGGCTTCATTGGGCAGCACTTTGAAGGGCGGCAGGTTGGCATAGCGGGCCTGCTGGTCACGGTAAACGCACAGGGCTTGCAGCACGGCGGCTTGTTCGGGGGTCAGGTCCTGGGCACCGCTGATGCGCCAGCAAGAACCCGCCACGGTGGGCTCCTCCGGCAGGCTGACGGTGCGCATGCGGCGGAAATCCTCCTGCGCCAGGTCCCAGCGCCCGACCTGCTGCAGCTCTTCCATCAATTTTGCCCGCAGGGGGATGAGGTAGTGACTGTCGAGGCGGGCATAGGCCAGCATGGCCGGCTTGAGCGGACGCTGGCCCCAGTTGGCGCGCTGGTAATGTTTATCCAGGTTGAGGTCGAACTCGCTTTCCAGCAGCGGCCCCAGGCCAAAGGCCGTCCGCCCGAGCAGGCGGGCGGCGTGCATGGTATCAAACAGGTTGGAGAAGGCGAACCCGAAATCGCGGGTCAGGCAGATCAGGTCGTATTCGCAGGCGTGGAAGATGGTCTCGGTGGACGGGTTGGAGAAGAGCGGCCCGAGGGGGGAAAGATCGCTGATGGCCAGCGGGTCAATCAAATAATCAGTACGCGGGGTGGAAACCTGGATCAGGCAAACCTGTTCCTGGTAGGCATACAGGCTGTTGGACTCGGTATCGACGGCCAGCAGCGGTTCGCCGGCCAACTCAGACACAACCCGGCGCAGCGCGGCGGGACGATCCACCCAGACGGGGGCATCAAGTAGTTCAGGCTGCATGGATGAAATTATAACGTCAAGGGGGAAGAACGGGGGAAATTGGGGGGTTAAATGATGAACGCCGGGGTGAGGGGGGCACCTCGGCGTTCAACGTGTTTATAATATCAAACGAAGATTAAAATTACATTAGAAAACGTGGCAGAAGTATTGCAAATTTGTGATTTTAGTAACAATTTTAGTAAC
>CAYOOA010000027.1:3134-27108 GCA_964405455.1 uncultured Anaerolineaceae bacterium
AGAAAACGTGGCAGAAGTATTGCAAATTTGTGATTTTAGTAACAATTTTAGTAACCGAAGGGGCTGTTGGACACCCTTTCTATTCATGACCCCGCCGCAATGAATTTATATTGCCTTGATGGAGCGGATATATTTTTCGATCTTATCGACAAAATTTTCGGCTTCGTTGATTGCCGCCTCGGCTTCATCATTAGAAGAAGTGTACAGGTTCCCATAATCATTTTCCTGTCTACGTTGGAATCCAAGATGCAAGACTTTTGACATCTCTTTGGGGAAAATGCTGGTTTTTATGAATTCACGATCAAAAAAAGCGATCAACCCGCTATGTTTCGAGGTCGCCTCCTGGCGCAGGACTGCCAAAGCCAGAACCGCATAGAACATGGCGTAATAAGATCGATTAATTGCACCCCTCAGTAATCCCACTTTATTCAATGTCCGGGCTTCTTCCAGGCTCTCTTTGGCCTGGGCCAGCCGGATCTCGATTAGTTGATCGATAGGCGCCTGGTTCATACTGAAATTCCTTCTGATTCGATGACCCGCAAAATCGGATTTCCGGCCAACGGGCTTTTATTAAGCAAAGAGGTTGAAGTGAGAAAAACGGAGATGACTGCATCGTTTTCCAGGCTGATTTCCCAGGCAATTTCCATGATCTGGCGATGCAGGTGGGGAGTAAGGCGGGATAACTCAACAAAAACATCCAGGTCTGATTCGCCGGTTGCTTCACCCCGGGCGCGCGAACCAAACACCACCACCCGCTTGACCCGGGTGAGTTCCTGGATGCGTTGTTTGAAAAGATGCACGATCTGGACGTCGCGCTGCTGCAACATTGTCTTACTCCTGTTCTCATTATACAGGAAAAAGACAATCTGCATCCCCCGGATGTTAGTATAATACCCTCATCCTACCTTTACGGGGTGAAACATGCTGATCCATTCTGCCTCGCAACTCATCACCCTGGCCGGCGGACCGCAGCGCGGCGCCGACCTGGGCAGGCTGGGCATCCTGCACAACGGCGCGGTGCTGGTACGGGACGGCCGGATCGAAGCCTTTGGCCTTTCCGACGACCTGCTGCAGCGCTACCCGGATGAGCCGCGCCTGGATGCCGGCGGCCGGGCGGTGCTGCCCGGCTTTGTCGACCCGCACACCCACCTGGTCTGGGCGGGCGACCGGGCGGCCGAGTTTGAGATGCGCCTGGAAGGCAAGACCTACCTGGAAATCCTGGCGGCCGGCGGCGGGATTCTTTCCACCGTGCGGGCCAGCCGCAGCGCCGGGGTGGAGGAGCTGGTGCGCCAGATGCGCGAGCGGGCCCACGGCCTGCTGGCCCACGGCACCACCACCGCCGAGGTTAAAACCGGCTACGGTCTGGACTGGCAGGGCGAACTGGATCAACTGCAGGCCATCCTGGCGCTGGATGCCGAAGGCCCGCTGGAACTGGTAACGACCTACCTGGGGGCACATGCCATCGCCCCGGAGTTCAAGGGCAACCCGCAGGGCTACACCGACCTGCTCTGCAACGACCTGCTGCCGCGCACCCGCCAGTGGTGGGACGAGCACGCGGGGGAGCGCCCGCTGCCGTTTGTGGATGTCTTCTGCGAGACGGGTGCTTTTGACCTGGCCCAGACCCGCCAGATTTTAACGAAGGCCAAAGAACTCGGCTTCCCGCTCAAGATCCACGCGGATGAGTTTGACAACCTGGGCGGGGCCAGCCTGGCCGCCGAACTGGGCGCCGTCTCGGCGGATCACCTGGTCAAGACCTCGGCGGCGGATATTGCTGCCCTGGCCGCCAGCCAGACAGTGGCCGTCTCCCTGCCCTGCACGCCCTTCGGCCTGGCCGAGGCCCACTACACCCCGGCCAAAGCCATCCTGGAGGCGGGCGGATTGCTGGCCCTGGCCTCGGATATCAACCCCGGCACGGCCTGGTGCGAGAGCATGCAGTTCGTCATCGCCCTGGCCTGCCGCTACCTCAAGCTGACCCCGGCCCAGGCCGTGGCGGCGGCCACGATCAACGCTGCCCAGGCCATCCGCCGGGCGGACCAGCTTGGTTCGCTGGAGCCAGGCAAACAGGCCGACCTGGTCATCCTCAAGGTGAACGATTACCGCCACCTGGCCTACCGCTTTGGGACGAATTTGGTGGATACAGTGATCAAGAAGGGCCAAATCATTCGTTTTCCCCTTGAATAATTGTATCTTATACGATATAATAGATGCGCATCGAGGCTTTCATGACCCGTTATGAAAAATTGTTGGCAAGGTTGATGGATGGTGAAGCTGATTCGAACTTTGAGTTTTCCGATCTTTGTTGGTTGCTGGCCAGAATAGGCTTTCGAGAGCGGATTCGAGGAAACCATCACATTTTTACCCTCGATGGTTTGCCTGAGATTATCAACCTTCAACCCCTTGGGAAAAACGCCAAAATTTACCAGGTGAGACAGGTCCGGGTTACGATCCTGCGATACCACTTACACGAGGAGAAGAAATGAACCCTCAATATTATCAAATGGTTATATATTGGAGTGCTGAAGACAATGCCTATATCGTGGAGGTTCCAGAACTGCCCGGTTGTATGGCGGATGGAAAAACCCGACAGGAAGCATTAGAGAACGCCGAAGTGATCATTCAAGAATGGATTGAAACAGCCAGGGAAGACGGTCGGAGTATTCCGACACCGCAAGAAAGACTAATCAATTCTTCAGAAGCGGCAAAACGGTTGGGTATTTCTGTTGCCCTGATTCGCAGGTATTGCACGACCGGTAGATTGCATGCACAAAAAATTGGTCGGGATTGGGCAATCCGATTACGAGATCTGGAAAATTTTTCGTCCACACCCCGGCATAGCGGCCGCCCGGCGAGGTCAATCAATCATGCCAACACTTGAGCAGGCCCGCCAGTGGTACACGGATGCCGACCCGGTGCATGATTTTGCCCACGTGGTACGGGTCTATCACATGGCGGAACGAATTGGAATCGCCGAGGGCGCCGACCTGGAAATCGTCCGCGCCGCCGCCCTGCTGCACGACGTGGAAGGCTCCGCCCCGGAAGGGGAAGGGCGGGCCAGCCATCACCACGAATCAGCCGAGTTTGCCGCTGAAGTATTGCAGGCCGAGGGCTGGCCGGCGGAGCGGATTGCGGCCGTGCAGCATTGCATCCGCGCTCACCGCTTCCGCGACCGCTCCGAGCCGCCCGCCACGCTGGAGGCGCAGGTGCTGTTCGATGCCGACAAGCTGGACGTTCTGGGCTCGATCGGGGCAGCGCGCACGATTGCCTATGCCATCCTGGCCGGGCAGCCGATCCACGCCCAACCATCGGAGCAATTTCGCCGCACGGGTGAGAAAGAGCCTGGCGAGCCGCACAGCAGCTACCATGAGTATCTCTTCAAGTTGAGCCACGTACGCGAGCGCATGTTCACCCGCACCGGCAAGGCGATTGCGGAGAAACGCCACGCCGCCCTGTGCGCCTTCTACGACCGCCTGGATGCGGAGATGCGCGGCGAGATGTAGATTTTTGAGAGTATCGCTTTCAGCAAAAACAGTTTGCGCCTGATAACACCATTCGATAATAGCGTTTATATTTTGGCTGCAGTAATTCGGGGGTAAGCAAATGATGATTTGATTTGAGATGCTTCGCTTCATTCAGCATGATGGCATCCTTTTGTTTGTTCGTCAAAAGCCCGACTACCTTTGATAAATCCCCAATATGTGACATTTGGCATATTGGAAATGTGGAGAAGTCTATTATGCCAGTTTTAATAATTTTGTTATGCTTAGTTTGTTACTGATAATATATTTAAGGGGGTAAGAATCGCCTCCTTTCCAGAAAATTGAAATTTAAACATCAAATGCTTTGTGATATTGAAATCAAACAAATGAACTAAACATCACAATAATCAGAATGGGAGGGGATAAAATTAATGAAACACTCTGTAAGCCGGATATTCAATATTCTCGTCGGACTTGCTTTGATGTTAGCACTCCAGGGGAATGCCATTTCCGCCAAGGCTGCCGGAAATATTCTTTATGTGACACCAACCGGAAGCGATACAAACGCCTGCACAGATCCTTTATTTCCCTGTGCCACAATTCAAGCTGCGGTTGATAAAGCTGCAAATGAGGATTTAATCAAAGTATCCATCGGAACCTATACTGGAGGGAATGCTGATGTTGTAAATATAACAAAAAACCTCTCCCTTTCTGGAGGCTGGGATACATCTTTTTCTTCCCGTATTGGAAGCTCAATAATTGACGGCCAAAACGCCCGTATTGAGATAAGGACGGCCTCAGGCACAATTGTTTCACTCGAGTATTTCACTCTGCAAAATGGAAAAGGGGGTTTGTATAATTATGGGAATATCACTGTAAGTAATACTATTGTTTCCAATAATATTGGGGAGCCGTATTGTTGGGGCGGGGGTATCACCAATCTAGGGACGATGACCATCCAACAGAGCGATATTCATGGAAACACATGCGAATATGGCGGTTTCGGCGGGGGAATTTACAATTGGCAGTATGGAGGGTCACTCATAGTTATTAATAGTAGTATTCATGATAACCAGACGCCTGTAGCCGGTGGTATATACACGATATCAAGGCCAATTACCATAATAAATAGCACCATCACCAATAACACAAAGGGTGGCATTTATATTGATTCGGCGATTGCTGTAATTAAAAATTCCACCATTGCTTTTAATAATGGCGGAACGAACGGTGGTGGGATCTATTTTACAAATAATTTTGGCGGCAGTGTTACCTTGCAGAACACAATCGTAAGCAATAACACAGCCGATTATGCATCAGACTGTTATGGTCCGATAACATCCACAGGCTACAATATTATTAGCGACTCGGCTTTGTGTAATTTTACGGCAACTACAGGTGATTTATTGGATGTAGATCCCAGATTAGGCCCATTACAAAATAATGGTGGGGCAACCCCTACTAATTGGTTGTATCAGGGCAGCCCGGCGATTGATGGTGGTAACCCTTCAGGATGTACCGATCATCTCGGAAATCCCCTAACAACCGACCAGCGTGGATCATCCCGTCCATTGGATGGGAATAATGATGGAAATAACGTGTGTGACATCGGGGCTTATGAAGCAGATCCCGCCAATCTGCCGCCAGTTCCACCGACACACAACTTGTATGTAAAGATTGGTGGAAGCAATTCAAATTCCTGCCTTACCCCTGATGCCGCTTGTGCCACGATCAATGGGGCGATTAACAAATCTCAATCTGGCGATACAATCTTTGTTGCCAGTGGTACCTATACAAACGCCAGTGGAGCCGAGGTCGTCTTCATTAATAAAAACATCACCCTTTCAGGCGGCTGGAATCCAACCTTTGTTATTCAAAGTGGAATTTCCGTTGTGGATGGCCAGGTGGCCCGGCGGGGGATCAAGGTGGATCAAGAAATAAAAACCAGAATTGAACTGTTCATGGTTCAAAATGGTTTTGTTATGGATTCAGACACAGTCACTGGATACCCGGATGGAGGGGGAATCTATATCGATTGGCGCGGAAAGGTAACTCTTGTCAATTCAATCATTCATAATAATCAGGTAGGGAATTATATCTCTCCTTATGTGCAAGGCAATGGGGGTGGAGTCGCGATGTCCACGGTTGGATCCCTTACGGCCTATAACAGCACTTTCAGCGGGAACTCGGCAATTGGTTTTGGCGGCGGTATCTATAATGATAGAAGTATTGTGACCCTGATTAACTGCAATGTCACAAATAATTCAGCTGAAAAGGGTGGAGGGGGGATAGCCGGAGGAGATACGGGACAGATAATTCTAAAAAACAGCGCGGTTTCCAACAATTCTATCTTCGCTTTATCTGACGGGCGTGGGGGTGGCATTTACACCAATACAAGTTCTCTGACAGTGATTAACAGTACGATTGATAATAACATCTCAACGGGTGAAGGCGGTGGAATTTATAGCTATTCCATGAATATTGAGAATAGCTCCATAAGTGGAAATCAAGCGGATCTTGGCGGTGGAATTTATCAATACTGGACCTCAACGATTATCAACAGTTCCATTCACGACAACCAATCTCTCTATGCTGGTGGTGGAATATTTACTGTGCATGATTTGTTCTTGATTAATACGACTATTGCAAATAATTCGGTTTCAAATCCTTATTCATTAACGACGGCAAATGGAGGAGGAATTTACAAAGAGGGTGGATATCCTTTATATGCTAGTAATGTAACAATTGCCAGGAATACGGCCGATAATTATGGAGGTGGGATTTGGACAGCAAGCGGCGGGATTGTTTTACAGAACACCATAATCGGTGAAAATGTCTCATTGAACCGATCTGATTGTTCAGGTGCAATCAATTCCGGAGGATATAATCTTATTAGCAATACAGTTGGTTGCGATATTACTCCAGGCGAGGGTGATTTGTTGAATATGCCTGCATCTCTTGCCTTCCTGGTTGGATGGCCAGGGGCTATGGCTCCTCTTCCATTCAGCTCTGCAATTGATAACGGGAATCCGACTGGTTGTAAGGATCATAACAATTATTTATTATCATCTGATCAACTAGGAACAATCCGACCCTTGGATGGGAATAATGATGGTTTGGCATATTGTGATATCGGTGCCTATGAATATGATTCAACTCATTCTCTCATAATGCTTTATTTACCCATAACCATCAAATAGCAAATCTGTCCATCTACAGCTGACCTAATCAAGGAAAAATGGTTGGGTCAGTTTTTTATTTGCAGGGATGAAAAAATTTACATGCTAATGTCTCCATTATAAAAGTGTAGCGAGGGATTCGTGCAAGGGTCAAAAAACTACTTTGCATCCACTCGTCTACTGCCCATGGAACTAGCAAAAATGTAAAGCGGGGCGGGCTTGCATCCCGCCCGGCGAGTCATTACAATACAGGCTATGAACATCCCCTACGGTCCGATTTTGGTTGTGGAAGATAACGCCAACGTGCGTGAATTACTGGAAGTCACCCTGCGCTTCAAGGGCTACCCGGTGGTGTCCGCCTCCGACGGCCAGCAGGCGCTGGAAATCATTGCCAAACAGCGCCCGGCCCTGGTCATCACCGATATCCTGATGCCCAAGGTGGACGGCTACGCCCTGGTGCACGCCATGCGCAAGAATCCGCTGACCGCCCAGATCCCGGTGATTTTTGTTTCAGCCACCTATGTCACCACCGAGGACCGCACCTTTGCCCTCTCGCTGGGGGCGGCGCGTTTCATCGAGAAGCCGATTGACACCGAGGATTTCCTGCTAACCGTGGCCGAGATCCTGACCCAGGGGGCGCCGACCCCCGCCACCCCGCTGGAAGATGAAGTCTTCTACCAGGGCTACCGCGGGCGGTTGGAGTCCAAGCTGCGCCACAAGAATACCCAGATCAGCCGCACCGAGCGGCTGCTGCAAACCCTGCCTCCGGAGCAGCGCCCGGCCTTTGAGACCCTGCTCAAGGATTCGATTGTCGAGCGGGATGAGATCCAGGAAGAACTGGATTTACTGCTGCGCACCCTCGAAAAATTCTCAGGCGGAAAGTAATCCCAAATGCCCCCCACGCTGAACGATTTAATCACCTGGGCCAAAGCCGCAGGTGAGATTTTACGCGCCGGATACAACGAAACCAAGACCATCCGCTACAAGGGCACCGTGGACCTGGTGACCCAGTACGATCATCTTTCCGAGGAATACCTGATCGGCCAGATTCACTCCCATTTTCCGCAGGACTCGATCATCGCCGAGGAAAGCGGCCTGCACGAAGGCAACGGGGGCGGGCAGTGGTACGTGGACCCGCTGGACGGGACGGTTAATTATGCCCACGGCGTGCCGATCTTCTGCGTCTCGCTGGCTTACGGTGAGGACGGCGAGGTCAAGCTGGGCGTGGTCTACGACCCGCTGCGGGATGAATGCTTCAGCGCCGAGGCCGGAAAAGGCGCCAGTCTGAACGGCCAGCCGATTCACGTCTCGCCGACTACAGAACTGATTCACTCGCTGCTGGTGACCGGCTTCCCGTACGACCTGCTGGACACCCCCAACAACAACCTGGATAATTTCGTGCTCTTCTCGCGCAAGAGCCAGGCGGTGCGCCGGCTGGGCTCGGCTGCCCTGGATCTGTGTTACGTGGCCAGCGGCCGGCTGGACGGCTACTGGGAAATCCGCCTGAAGCCGTGGGATGTGGCTGCCGGCAGCCTGATCGTCCGCGAGGCGGGCGGGGTGGTTACCGGCCTGAACGGGGAAAAAGATGTGCTGCAACCGCCCTGCGCGGTGCTGACCGCCAACCCGGTCATACATCCGCTGATGCTGGCGGTGCTGCAAGATAAGGTATAATTCCTTCCAACTACAAAATAAGCGCTCCCTTGCACAGGGAGACACAAATCAACCTTCACCCCCCAAGGGGGTGCTGCGCGACCCTGACCCTCTCCCGTTTCGGAGGAGAGGATCAATATTCGAACCCTTTCCCCAGGATGGGGAGGGAGAAAAGGCATCCCATGACAGCACAGAAAAAAAACTATTCTCAAGCCCGCTGGAGCCTGGCGGATCTCTTTCCCTCGCCGGAAAGCCCGGAATTTCAAAACGCGCTGGGCGAACTGGAAAAACAGGTGGCGGCCTTCGAGGCCGTCCGCCCGCTTTTGAATGAAGAACTGCCCCTGCCGACTTTCCTGGGCTTTCTGAACCAGATGGAAGCCATCGCCATGGCGGAATCCCGCCTGTACGGCTTCGTGGAGTTGATGTTTGCCGCCGATACGCAGAACCAGGCAGCCCTTTCCAACCTGCAAAAGGTGGATGCGGCCATGGCCGAACTGGGCAACCGCACCCTGTTCTTTTCCCTGTGGTGGAAGGAACTTTCGGATGCCGCCGCCGAACGCCTGATGGCCGGCGCGGGCGATTACCGCTACTTCCTGGAGGAGATGCGCCACTTCAAGCCGCACACCCTCAGCGAGTCGGAAGAAAAGATCATCAATCTGAAGAACGTGACCGGCGCCAACGCCCTCAACACCCTGTACGATATGATGACCAACCGCTATATCTTCCGCGTGACGGTGGACGGCGAAGAACGCGAACTGACCCGCGGCGAATTGATGTCGCTCGTCCGCCAGCACGATGCCGACCTGCGCGCCCGGGCCTACCAGGAGCTGTACCAGGTCTACGGCAACGACGGCCCCATCCTGGGCCAGCTTTACCAGACCCTGGTGCGCGACTGGCGTACCGAGCAGGTTTCCCTGCGCAAGTTCAGCCAGCCGATCTCGGCCCGCAACCTGGTCAATGATATCCCCGACACGGTGGTGGATACGCTGCTGGACGTGGCCGCCAAAAACACGGGCATCTTCCAACGCTTCTTCCGCCTGAAAGCCCGCTGGCTGGGCATGGAACGCCTGCGCCGCTACGACCTGTACGCCCCGGTGGCCAAATCGGACGTGCGCTACGACTTTGGCACAGCCGCCGGCATGGTGTTTGATTCCTTCCGCCAGTTTGACCCGCGCATGGCCGAAATGGCCGAGCGGGTCTTTGCCCAGGGCCACCTGGACAGCGAAGTCCGCAAGGGCAAGCGCGGCGGCGCCTTCTGCGCCACCCCGCTGCACAACGTCACCCCGTGGGTGCTGGTCAATTACCAAGGCCGGGCGGACGATGTGGCCACCCTGGCCCACGAACTGGGCCATGCCATCCACTCGATGCTGGCGGCACAGCACACAGCCTTCACTGCCCACGCCTGCCTGCCGCTGGCCGAAACCGCCTCCACCTTTGGCGAAATGATGCTGGTGGAACGCCTGCTGGAGGGCAGCGATGAAACCGTGCGGCGCGACCTGATCTTCCGCCAGGTGGATGATTCCTACGCTACCATCCAACGCCAGGCCTTCTTTGCCCTGTTTGAACGCCAGGCGCACGAGATGACCATCGCCGGCGCCTCACCGGACGAACTGGCCGCCGCCTACCTGGAAAACCTGAAGACCCAGTTCGGCGATGCGGTGGACGTGGCGGATGAATTCAAGTGGGAATGGGTCTCCATCCCGCACATTTACGGCGTGCCGTTCTACGTGTACGCCTACGCCTTCGGCCAATTGCTGGTGCTCTCGCTCTACGAAAAGTACAAGCAGGAGGGCGAATCCTTTAAACCGCGCTATCTGCAGATCCTGTCCACCGGCGGATCCAAGGCGCCCGTCGCGCTGCTGGCGGATGCCGGGATTGACGTCAGCAAGCCGGAATTCTGGCAGGGCGGTTTCAACGTGATCGACGGGCTGGTGCGCCAGCTCGAGGCCATGCCAATCAAGAAATAGCAAAGGGAGGGGCGGGAATGTACCTGGCGATTGAAGGTGTCATTGGAGTTGGCAAAACCACCCTGGCGCGCATGCTGGCGCCATCGTTTGAGGCCGGCCTGCTGCTGGAAGTGTTCGAGGAAAATCCCTTCCTGAGCAATTTCTACGAGGACCGCTCCCGTTATGCCTTTCAAACGCAGATGTTCTTCCTGCTCAGCCGCTACTACCAGCAGCGGCGCGGCGTTCAGGCCCACATGGAAGCCAACCGCTCGCTGATCAGCGACTACACCTTTGAAAAGGACGCCCTCTTTGCCCGGGTCAACCTGGGCGGGGACGAACTGGATATGTACCACCGCATCCACGAGGCGCTGGGTGAAAAGATCATCCACCCGGACCTGATCGTCTACCTGCGGGCAGAGGCCGATGTGCTGATGCACCGCATCGCCATGCGCGACCGCCCCTACGAGCGCCAGATGGAGCGCGGCTATATTGAACAACTCTGCGATTCCTATGACGAATTCTTCGTCCGGGATACCCACCATCCCTGGCCGGTGCTGGTGATCGAATGCGGCGACCTGGATTACGTCCGCCATTCGGATCACCTGCGGCTGATCGAAGACCGCATCCGCCAGGAACTGCGCCTGCCGCCCTACCAACAGGCGCTGCCGCTGAAGGATTAATTTTTTCCGGGTGAAGCGCAGTCCAACACACCGCTTTGCCCGGAAAATCCGGGAGGAAAACCATGCGCATCACCCGAGATACCCTGTTGAAAGCCGCCAAGGATTGGACTGCCGCCCGCCTGCGCCAGGACCGCAACGTGGTTTGCGTCTACCTGACCGGATCGCTGCTGCAGGATGAACCGCTGCTGGGCGGAACGACGGATATCGACCTGGTCTTTGTGCATCCCAACGACCCGGAAAAGCCGCGCGAGATCGTCCGCCTGACGGAGGACGTGCATATCGACGTAGCCCACCTTTCGCAAAACGTATTCCACCAGCCGCGCCACCTGCGGGCGGATGCCTGGGTGGGATCCTACCTGTGCAGCAGCCCGCTGGTGTTGCACGATACGCAGCACTGGTTTGAATTCACCCAGGCCAGTGTGTTTTCACAGTTTTTCCGCCCGGAAAACGTGCTGGAACGGGCCCGCCCGGCAGCGGATTCCGCCCGCCAGACCTGGCTGGAACTGCACAGCCTGACCGGTGCGCCCAGCCCGGCCGACCGATGGGCTTACCTGAAGGCGCTGGAAAATGCGGCCAATGCCATTGCCCTGCTCAACGGCGCCCCGCTGACCGAACGGCGCTTCCTGCTGAATTATCCGCAGCGCGCGCAGGCCGTTCAGCACCCCGGCCTGGCCGGTGGGTTGGTGGATCTCTTTACCGCGCAGATGCCGGACGGGGAAACCTGGGCCGCCTGGCACAAGGACTGGGAAGCCGCCTTCACGGCAGCCGGTCAGGCGGCCGATTTTCCGCCGCGCCTGCACCCGGGCCGGCGCAACTACTACGCCCGTGCCATGGACGCCCTGTTCAAAGATCAGCCGGCGGCCGCGCTGTGGCTGCTGCTGCGCACCTGGACCCTGGCTGTTGTAAACCTGGGGGAGACCGCACCTTCGGCCGGATACAAGGATGCCTGCGCGGCCTGCGGTTTGGACGGGGCGGAGTTCAGCCGCCGCCTGGAAGAACTGGATGCCTACCTGGATGCGGTGGAAGAAACGCTCGACATCTGGGCGCAGAAGAACGGAGTCTGACCCATATATGGGGGTCGGCCTTTTGGGGCCGATTTCCCTCCAAAGCCGGATTTTCCACAAAAACTGTGGATAAACCGCCAAAAACTGTGGATAACCTGACTCACCTGTGGAAAACTCGTTCGATTTGTCCCCCCTTCAAACCAGCAACGATTTTGATTCACCCCCATATATGGGGGTGTCATTTTGACTCAAGCCACATATTTTTGGCGATGTTTCACGCTGTGGAAAGGCACGTTTTTCCCTTCCGTTCTCCACAGGTAGCCTGGGGATGAATTTTTGGCCGCTTAACCGTACCAGTGGGGGTAAAAAGGCGGAATCCGGCTCCCCGGGCGGAAGATGTGCTTTTCTCCACATTCTCCACAGGCCCTACTAATACTACGAATCCAATTAATGTTAATTAATGGGGGAGAGATGATGTTCATCCATCCACAAACCAAAAGCTCTTCTTGAAGTTGGATGATAGATTGTCATCCTGAGTGGAAATGATGGAGCCAGGTCAGCCATTCAGGTGCTGGGACAACAACAGCCCTGCAGGAATCAAGTTTTTCTAATCCAATCATCTAAACAGGTTCTTGAATCTTGGTTAATAAAAGAGTATTATCTTTATTAGGCAGAACGCCCAAAGCATTTCAAATCGTTGCACCTCACATGGAGGGGAGGGGAATATGGATGTTATCAAGGTAAAGGCAAACTCCCGTACAGCCGCTGTAGCCGGGGCCATCGCAGGAGTGATGCGAGAGCATAAGCGCGCCGAAGTGCAGGCCATCGGCGCCGGTGCGGTCAACCAGGCCGTCAAGGCCCTTGTTCTGGCCAAGGGTTATTTGGCAGAGGAAGGAGTATTCGTCGTCGCCATTCCAGAATTTGTGGATGTGGAAATTGACGGCAAAGTTCGAACTGCCATCAAATTAATCGTTGAACCACGCTAAACAAATCGGCGGCCGGAAGGCCGCCGATCGCTTTTAATGAGAATTGACCTCATCGGGGGTAAAAATCACTTCGTCCTTGCCGGTTAACTTCTCCTGAACTTTGCGCAGCACCAGGTCAAAGTGGCGGGGTTGGCCAACGTAATCCAGGTCATCCGCCGGGACGGTGAGCACCGGGCACATAGTGAAGCCTTCAATCCACTCTTCGTAGAGGACGTTCAGGCGGGCCAGGTAATCATCGCTGATCTTGCGCTCGTAGGTCCGGTCACGCCGGGCGATGCGGTTTTGCAGCGTATCCACCGAGGCGCGCAGGTAAATCACCAGGTCCGGCGGGGGTAGGAATTCGCACAAGGTGTGGTAAAGGGCATTATAGGTTTCAAAATCGCGCGGGCTGAGGTGTCCCTGCATGAACAGGTTGCGCGCAAAAACCTCGGCATCTTCATACACGCTGCGGTCCTGGATGACCGAACCGGGGACGAGCAGCAGCTGGCGGTGGATCTGCAGGCGGTGGGTGAGGAAGAAAACCTGCGAGTGGAAGCCCCAGGCTTTCATGTTTTTATAGAAATCCGCCAGGTAGGGGTTTTCGGTGACAGGTTCATAGAAGGGCTGCCAGCCCAGGTGGGCGGATAGCAGCTCAACCAGGGTGGATTTGCCCACCCCGATGTTACCGGCCACGGCGATAAACTTCTTCATACCTACTGGGCTGCTCCGGCCAGTTCCTGGTCGATCACCGCCTGGAAGCTGGCAAACGGCTGGGCGCCGATCAGCGGGATGCCATTGATGAAGAACGTAGGCGTGGATTGGATGCCCAGGTTGGCGGCCCAGTCATAATCGGCCTGGACTTCGTCGGCGTAAGTGCCGGAGGTCAGGCAGGTGTTGAACTCATCCAGGTTCAGGCCGAGTTCTGTGGCAAACTGCTGGTAAAGCTCCATCGAGTAGGAGGCATCGGCGTTAAAGAGCTTGTCGTGGAATTCCCAGTACTTGTTTTGCGCCCCGGCGCAGTTGGCCGCCTCGGCTGCAGAAGCCGCATTGGCGTGCAGCCCGTAGAGCGGAAAATCGCGGTACACCAGGCGGACCTTGTCACCGTAGGCACTCTGGATTTGCGGCCAGACTTCCACCTGCCACTTGCGGCAGTAGGGACACTCAAAGTCGGAGAACTCGATGATGGTGACCGGCGCATTCGCCGGGCCGAGGGAGGGATCGCCGTCTTCGGGCACATCGTAGCGCTGGACGGCCTGCTGGGTGGGAGCGGCATCCGCCGTGACAGGTGAATTGATGGACGTGCTGGCCTTCATGCCCCAGATCAGGTAGCCAACTCCCAGGCCAAGCAGGAAGATGACCGGGATCAGCAGCAGTTCAAGCCAGGAGACGCCCCCGCCGGAACGGCGGACATCGCTTTGAAGAGAGGAACTTGATTTATCCATGGGGGTATTATATCCAATAAAACGGGCAGAGATAGAAAACGAGCCAGCCCTTTTTACAGGGCTGGCTCAAACGGATAAGGAGGACGAATTATGCAGGAATGGGAGCGCCAACGGGGCAGACTTCCGCGCAGGAACCGCAATCCTTGCACAGGGCTGCATCGATGACGTAGATATCGCCCTGCTGGGAGATGGCGCCCTCGGCGCATTCGGGTTCGCAGGCACCGCAGGCAATGCAATCGCTGGTAATGGTGTAAGCCATGGTTAAAGATCCTTTCAAAAAGGGACAAAATTCTCTAGCTGCAAGGATAGCATAAGGGCCGAAAAGAGTCTTATGCAAATTGTCATCAAATCCCCCTTCTTTTGTCATGTTTTAGAATATAAATGAATAGTATCAGAATTGATCCTTTCAGAGGGAATCTCTGGTAATTTTGGCTTTCTTGACATATACTTATTAATCAAATCCCCCAATCTTGCGAAAGAGGGCCCATGAAAGCATCCGTCTCTCAAATCCAACTGGCGCATAGTCTGAGCATGGTCTCGCGCGCCGTCAACCCGCGCAGCACCCTGCCGGTGCTGGCCAATGTGCTGGTGGCCACCGATGAAGGCCGCCTGCGCGTTTCCGCCACCAACCTGGAACTGGGCATTTCCAGCTGGATCGGCGCCAAGATCGAAGAAGATGGGGCGATCACTGTCCCGGCGCGCACGTTTGCCGACCTGATCAACACCCTGCCCAATGATACCGTCACGCTGGCGGTGAATACCAAGACGCAAACCCTGACGGTGCGCTGCGGCGGCTCGGTGACGGATATCAAGGGCATCGATGCCCAGGAATTCCCGCCGATGCCAGTGCCAGACCTTCAGGATGGGATCGAAGTGGATGCGGCGGCCTTCAAGGAAATGATCCAGCAGGTAGCTTTTGCCGCCTCCACGGATGAAGCCCGCCCGGTATTGCAGGGCGTGATGCTGACCGTCCAGAACGGCGAGATCACCCTGGCGGCCACCGACGGCTACCGCATTTCGGTGCGCAAAGCCCAGCTGGCCTCGGTCAACAGCCGCCCGGTCAGCGCCATCATCCCCGCCCGGGCCCTGACCGAACTGGCGCGGATCGCCTCGGACGGCGAAAACGTGATCAACATGGCCGTCCCGCCGGGTCGCGGCCAGGTGCTCTTCCACATGAAGGACGCCGAGCTGGTTTCTCAATTGATTGAGGGCAACTTCCCGGATTACAAAGTAATCATCCCGCGCAGCAGCAAGACGCGCACCATCCTCTCCACGGCCGGGTTCCTCAAGGCCTGCAAGCAGGCGGAAATCATCGCCCGCGAGAGCAACAACGTGGTACGGCTCAACATCCTGGCCCAATCCGAAGGCCCCGGCCAGGTGGAAATCACCGCCCAGTCCGAGGAAGTCGGCTCCGGCGAGGCCAAGGTGGATGCCACCATCGAAGGCCCGAACCTGGTGATCGCCTTCAACGTGCGCTTCCTGCGCGAACTGCTGGACGTGGTCAAGAGCCCCAACGTTGTCCTGGAAACCAACGCCAACAACAACCCGGCCCTGATCAAGCCGGCCGGAGATGAAAGCTTCATCCACGTCATCATGCCGATGCACCTCTAACCATCCAGGAGGCCCATGCCATTCTCGCCGACCTCTTCTGACCGGCTGCTGAGCATCTACCTGACCCTGTCGCAATATCCCATTCTTTCCAGCCGTATTCGCGCCCGAATGCGGCTGGAATTATTTCAGCGCGGTTTGATCCAGCCGGCGGAGTTTGACGCCCAGGTGCGCCAGACGGCCATCCAATCGCAGCACCAGGAAGGACTGGATGATCCCTACGCCGAGGAGCCGCTGGAGACTTGGGATATCCGCATCATTCACGTCCGCGACCAGCTGACCGATGTGCTTTTCAGCCAGAATTTTGAATACTCCTTTTTTGAAAGCCTGCTCAAGGAGGTGCTGGGCGAGCGCGGGGTTTCCGTCAACCAGATGCTGCTCTCGCTCAACCCGGAGATGGCCCCGATGGACCTGGTGTTTGAGCAGGGCATCACCATCGAGCGGATGCCGCCCGAGCGGCGCGCCCAGTTTGAGGCCCGCCTGAAGGAATCCAAGGTGGTGCTGATTCGCACGCTGATCAGTGATCAACTGCGCTACATTAACATTGCCAAGGAGTGGTTCACCCTGGCCGACCTGGCGGAAATTCGCCGGCACAAGATCGGCGGCGGGCGGATCGGCGGCAAGGCGGCCGGGATGCTGCTGGCCATGCGCATCCTGACCGAGGTGGCTGATCCTGCCCTGAAGACCTGCCTGAATACGCCCGAATCGTATTTCATCGGCTCCGATGAGCTGTACACCTTCATGCAGATCAACAACCTCTTCCACTGGAACGACCAGAAATATAAAAACGAAGAGGAAATGCGGGCCGATTACCCACAAATCCTGCGCGATTTTGAAGAAGGCGAGTTTGCCCCGGAACTGGTGGATCAACTGAGCGGGATGCTGTCGCGCCTGGGCTCGCAACCGTTGATCGTCCGCTCCTCCAGCCTGCTGGAGGATAACTTCGGCACCTCATTTGCCGGCAAGTACGAGAGCATCTTCCTGCCCAACCAGCGCAGCCACGCCGAAAACCTGCAAGCCCTCACCCGGGCGATTGCGCGGGTGTACGGTTCCACGCTCAACCCAAATGCGCTGCTTTACCGGCGCAGCCGCGGCCTGCAGGATTACGATGAGCGCATGGCCATCCTGATCCAGGTGGTGCAGGGTGAGCGTTTTGGCCGCTGGTACCTGCCGCACATGGCCGGGGTGGCCTTCAGCCGCAACCTGTACCGCTGGGCGCCGCAAATCCGCCGCGAGGATGGCTTTGTGCGCCTGGTCTGGGGGCTGGGCACGCGCGCCGTGGACCGGGTGGGCAATGATTATCCGCGTCTGCTGGCCCTCAGCCACCCGCTGCTGCGCCCTTCCTCCGACGCCAAGGCCATCCGGCGCTATTCCCAGCAGTACGTGGATTTGATTGACCTGGAGGACAACGAATTCAAGACCCTGCCCATCCAGGACGTGCTGAGCACCCGCTATCCGCCGCTGCGTTACCTGGCCCAGGAGGATGATGAAGGTTACTTCTCCTCGATCCGCGCCGGGGTGATCGAAGGCGATCAAAACCGGCTGGTGTTGACCTTTGAAGAAATGCTGAAGCGTACACCGTTTGCCAGTCAAATGAAGGAATTCCTGCGCATCCTGCAGGCCAATTACCATTCTCCGGTGGATATGGAATTTGTGGCCGGGTTGAAGAACCTGGAGACCGGCAAGCCGAGCCTGTGCATTTCCATCCTGCAGTGCCGGCCGCAAAGCCACCTGATGGATACCGAGCAGATCCCGCTGCCGATCAACCTCAAACCGGAGGATGTGCTCTTTTCCACCCGTTTTGTGGTGCCGGAAGGCTGCATCCCGCGGGTGGAGTACATCCTGTTTGTCCCGCCGGAGGGTTATTTTGCCCTGAAGAGCGAGCAGGAACGCCGCCAGTTGGTGCGGGCGATCGGCAAGGTCAACAACCTGCTGGCCGGGCGGGATTTCTTCTGCGTCGGTCCCGGCCGCTGGGGCAGTTCCAATGCCGACCTGGGCGTGCCAATCGATTACGGCGATATCTATAACGCCCGCTCGCTGGTGGAACTTTCCGGCAAGGGCATCGGCCCGGAGCCGGAGCCTTCGCTGGGGACGCACTTCTTCCAGGACTTGCTGGAGGCGCAGATTTACCCGCTGGCCGTTCCGCTGGATGACGAAGAATCGGTCTTCAACCGGGAGTTCTTCTACAATCAGCCCAACCACCTGGCGGAAATCCTGGAGGTCGATGAACCCATCCGCAACAGCCTGCGGCTGCTGAAGGTGGGTGATTACCGCCGCGGCTGCTTTGCCCGGGTGGTGATGAGCGACGAGCGCAGCCTGGCCATCGCCTACCTGGTGAAGGATGAGGAATAAGCTACTCGAACTGTGGGTAGTCACACAAAACAATATATATTAGGTTGGGGCGAAGCAGACGGAGAGGGCTGTTCGTAACCTGTGTTGTTTCTTTCGGCTGCTTTACCCTTACTTTGGATTCGTTCTTGCACCGCTGAAAGCAAGGCGTATGTCTGCAAGAGAAAAGTTAATCGCTGCTGTATTGATGTTTTTGTTCCTCGGTGTGGGGCTGGCCGTAGTTTATGAAGGCCGGCTCCTGCTGGGCGGTTTCACTGTCCAAGCAGCCGGGGGCGATCCTGTATCCCAGCAGCGGACTTTCCCGTTAATCGTCGGGCAGGTTGGCAGTCCACTCACGCCTGCCGAACCCAGCCGGACGCCCATGCAGCCGGCGGAAAATACACCTGTTGCAGCCACTGAAACGCCCGTCACCTCCACTCTGGAACCGGCCGTTGCAGAGCCTACGGACAGCCCATCCCTGGCGGATGCCCTGCAGGAAGGCTGGACAACCATCACGGTCTTTACCCCCTGGGGTGATTCCATGGTCTTTTCTTTCCTACCGGTCAGCGTGGATTTCCAGCAGGCGGATTTTGGCCGGGCTTGCCCGTTTGACTGGCAGTACGCCTGCATTTCCACGAAGGAAGGCGGTGTGTATGCCCTGGCCCACTCGGAGTATCCCGGCGCAGTGGCCGAGCAGGCCCGCTCGGTGGTGGAGGGGACGCTGTATCCGCTGGCGACCATCCAGCGCAACGTGGCCGAACTGCCCGGCTCCCAGGCGGAAATCCGCACGGCCGGGGGGCAGGTTTTGCAGGCCCGGGTGGAGGACTTCACCCGCACCACCGGCACCGGGAATATGTACAGCCTGGCCGCCAACCGGGCTGCCCGGGCGGGCCGCTTGATCATCGAGTTTTGCGGGCTGCCGCACGCCAGCGACCAGGCGGGTTCCGCCGGGGCGACCGGGTCGGTGTACGTGTTGACCCTGACAGAGGGAGAGTAGTCGATGAAAAAATGGAAGCTTGTGCTCTGGGCAGCGGTGCTGCTGCTGATTCTGCTCATCGCCGGGGTGGTTTTTGCCGCGGGGGAGGAAATTCCATTCGGCGATTACGAAGTCTTGAGTGAAAATGAAACGCACACGCAATTTGTCCTGGCCTTTACCGGCGATTACCGCTGGCAAATCCTGGCGGAATGTCTGCAAACCGGGGTGACGCCCCCGGCAGTGGGGTCCTTGTGCAATTACAGCGGAGAAAATTTTACCTGTCCCGGGGCGCAGTCTCTGGGCTTTGTGGCAGTGCTCCAGCAGCCGCCGACGCCTTCGCCCACCCTGACGTTTACCGCCACCTTTACCCCAACCGCGACGGCCACGTCCACGCCGACTGCAACCGGGACTGCCACGGCCACGACCACGGCCCGCCCATCCTCGACCGCCACGCCGGGGTCCACCGCGGCTCCCTCGCAAACGCCGGTGCTGCCGGGCGCGCCGCTGACCAAAAACCTGCAGGCCACCATCCAGGCGGCCAATGCGCCGTTTGAGCGCCCGCAAGTCGAGTTCACCCGCAGGATCGTGGATTGGATGATGGGGTTGGTCAGACAGTTGTTGGGGCTGCTGGGAGGGTGAAAGGTAGACACGAGGAGTCAAACGCAGCAATTGCCCCAAGAAGAGATTTCCATGAAGGTTCAAAAGCCCTTTGGTCATCGCCGCTCCACCCGTCTGAAAGGATATGACTATACCCAGCCAGGGGCCTACTTTGTCACTCTTCTGTCATGGAACAGGGAGTGTTTGTTTGGACATGTCATCGATGAAAAAATAATCTTATCTGATTACGGTCAAATACTGGTTGATGAATGGGTACGGTCGTTTGCTATTCGACGTGAGATCAAGTTGGACGAATTTATGGTGATGCCAAACCATTTTCATGCTGTTGTTTGGATAATAGAAGGGGATTTGGTAAGGGCGACCGGCCGGTCGCCCTTACCAAATCCGGGTCGAAGGGACCAAGAAAAAGTTCCAACAGGCTTACAACCGCGGTCCTTGGGAGCATTCATTGCAGGTTATAAGTCAACCTGTACCAGTCGAATCAATTCACTTCGAGGAACCCCGGGTCAGCCTGTCTGGCAGCGGAATTATTATGATCATATCATCAGAAATGATTTGGAATTGGATCGGATCCGCTTGTATATTTCTGATAATCCCCACCGCTGGGCTGAGGACGAAGAGAACCCAGGAAGAGAAGGGAACTTCCGGTAAGGCATTCCTCCTGATAGAGTGTCTATATTAGTAATGGCGACCGGCCGGTCGCCATTACTAAATGTAGTTATGATCTATTGTTTTAAATAGAACATAATTTCTATTATGCCGGGTTGGTCAGCAGGGCTGTGCGGCGGAAGAAGCGCGTGGCGAACCAGGTGCACAGAACGGCCAGCACCCAGAACACCGCCCCAATCGCCAGGCTGACCGGCACGCTCAGGTACAGCAGCCCGGAAATCTGCCCGATCATCAGGCCCAGCACCAGCACCACCAGCGAACCGCTCCACTGGTAAGCCGCCATGAAGCTCTTGGCCTTGGCGGAAATCAGCACGCTGAAGGACACCCCCAGCAGGCTGAGTGCCGGGGAAATCCAGAAGATCAGCGGGTACCAGGTGGGCAACGGGAACCACAGCCGGCCCATCATGCCCCAGGTGGAGGCGTTCAGGACGATGGTGTACACCCCGAAGCTGATAAAGGTGATCAGCAGGGCCGGTACGACGGCCGCCAGGATCTTGCCGACGAACAGCTCGGTATCCGTGGTAGGCGTGTAGAGCAGAGCTTCGAGCGTTTTGCGTTCGCGCTCCCCGGCGAAGGATTCCGCCCCGATGATGGAGGAAAACATCAGCGGCATGATCAGGAACATCGGTGCGAACATCAGGCCGAGCATGACCACCAGCACAGCCTGGTTTTCCGGAATGCCGACGAGGTATTGGCTGATCGAGGCCGGCATCTGGGACATGAAGGAGATCACATCCGGATCGGAGCTGGTCTGGGCGGGCTGGCTGCCGATGGTGATGCTCATGACGAGGGGTAGAACCACCACCAGGATGAGCGGCAGGATCAGCATCGCCAGCGAGGCGGATTGATTCCGGCGCACTTCCAGCAGGTCTTTTTTGGCAATTGCGACAACCACATTCCATCTCATTTTGCACCGTCCGAATGGTTATTCTGTAACGTGAAGTAAATCTCCTCCAGCGAAATTTGCTCCGGCTGGATGCGCAGCAGGCGGGCGCCCTGGCTTACCAGCCAGGCGGCCAGGTCGGCCACGATCTCCTGGCTTTTGACCTGCACGCGCCAGATCGAATCTGAAGGATGCAGGGCCGTCACGCCGGGAATTTTGGCGGCATTTTCAACCAGAATCGATCCTGGCTGGACGAGGAACTGTACCTCCACCCACAGTCCGGGGGCCACGCGCTGGTTGAGCTCGGCCTGGGTGCCGAAGGCGATCAGGCGGCCCTGGTTGAGGATGGCCACCCGATCACACAGGCGCTCGGCCTCCTCCAGGCGGTGGGTGGCCAGCAGCACGGTGCGGCCTTCCTTTTGGTGGATGGTGCGAATCAACTCGTGCACCTGCTGGGCGGCTTCCGGGTCCAGCCCGGAGGTGGGCTCATCCAGGAAGAGGATTTGCGGGCGGGCCAGCAGGGCGCGGGCCAGCGCCAGGCGCTGCTTCATGCCCTTGCTGTACACGCCAACCTGCTCGTTACCGCGTTCCTTCAGTTCGAAGAAGGTCAGCAATTCCTCCGAGCGGGCCTTGATTTCGGCCGGCTTCATGCCGGAGAGGGCGCCGAAAAACTCCAGGTTCTGGCGGGCGGAGAGCCGCTCGTAGAGAGCCGGGGTTTCAGTCAGCACGCCGGTTTGCTGGCGGACTTTTGCGCCGTCCTGCACCGGGTCCATGCCCAGGACTCTCATTTTGCCTTCGGCCGGGGCGAAGAGCCCGTTCAGCAGGCGGACGGTGGTGGTTTTCCCGGCCCCATTCGGGCCGAGCAGCCCCAACACCTCACCGCGCTGAACGGAGAAGGTCAGGTCGTGGATGGCAGTCCGGCTGCCGTAGCGGTGGGTGATGCGTTCAACTTGAATGACCGTTTCCATATTGTTTTCCTGAAAATGTTTCACGTGAAACATTCGCTTGATTCAGAATCCGGAGATGTTTCACGTGAAACAATTATTGATTCTGCGATTCGGATGTGGGTTCCGGCGGCATGGTTTGCTGGGCCAGGGCCGTGAAGGCGGTCACATTGCCCAGGTTCATGGTATCCACGGCGCTGGAGGGCACGATCACCAGGGCACCCTTCTGCTTGAGGCCTTCGAAGAGCATGTTCATGGCGCGCAGGTGCAGCGCGGTCGGGTTGTTCCGGTAGGCCTGGCTGGCTTCAGCAAAACTGTGGGCGATCTGCAGTTCGGATTCGCCCAGGATGACCCGGGCCTGGCGTTCGCGCTCGGCCTGAGCCTGGCGGCTCATGGCTTCTTCCAGGGCAGCCGGGATGATCACGTCGCGGATCTCGACTGACTGGACGGAGATGCCCCACGAGGTGGTGCGCTCGTCAATGATGCGCTGCAGGTCGGCGTCCATCTTGGCCCGCCCGACGAGGATATCCGCCAGCGGCATCTGGCCGATCACTTCGCGCAGGGCGGTCTGGGCGGCCCAGGTGATGGCGGCGCGGTAATCTTCCACTTCCAGCGAGGCTTTTTCGGCATCCCAGACCACCCAGAAGAGCACGGCGTCCACATTGACCGGGACGGTATCCTTGGTCAGGGTCTTTTCGGCGCTGAAGGGGGAGACCATCACGCGGTGGTCAATCCAGGAGGGCACGGAGTCCACCAGCGGGATGATCCAGAACATACCCGGGCCGCGCAGGCCGCGGAACTTGCCCAGGCGCAGGACGACGCCTTTTTCCCACTGGCGGGCGATCTTGACGGCAAACATCAGGTACACGCCGACCAGGATCATCACAGTGACGTACACGCCGATCCAGCCGTCGGAGACCTTGCCGTCCATCAACACGGCGCCGAGGATGCCGGCGATATAAAAGATGGCCGCCAGGATTCCGCCGATGGAACTGATATGCATGGCATCCAGTTGGGCTTTCTGAGATTGTGCCGGGGTGGGGCCCTGGCTTAAATCGGATTGATTACTGCTTTGGGTTTTGGGTCTCATTTTTTTATCCTTATCTTTAAATTCTTTTGCGATTATTCTTCCGCGGCAGGCGGCTCGCCCGCCTGCCAGCGGGCCAATTCTCCGAGAAATTGTTCCGCCACCTCGGCGGCGGAGAACCCCAGCCGGGCCGATTGGCTGAGGTAACGGCGGGTGAGGGCTTGCAGGCTTTCCTGGCGCAGGCGCTGGGCCGCCTCCGGGGCAGGCTGGTCCCAGATGTAGGTGCCGCGTCCGTGCTGGGTGGAGATCAGCCCGGCCTCATCCAGGATACGGTAGGCCCGGGCCACGGTATTGAAGTTAATCCGCAGATCCGCTGCCAGCTGGCGCACCGTGGGGAGCTGGTCGCCGGGCTTGAGCTGGCCGCCGGCCACCAACTGCTGGATTTGCTCGACGATCTGGATGTAGATCGGCGAGTCCGAGCGCAAATCAATCTGGATCTGCAATTCATCAGGGTTCACTCATGTGCCTCCTTTTTATTGTATGATTGTGCAAATGTATAATTGTATTATTGAGTGAATT
>CAYOOA010000027.1:27208-28991 GCA_964405455.1 uncultured Anaerolineaceae bacterium
TCCGAGCGCTCCACCTGCGACCGGGCCTTTGTGGGCTGCGTGCTGGTGCTGGATAAGCGTATCCTCACCACCGGCTTTAATGGTTCGCCGGCCGGACAGGCTCACTGTGACGAGATCGGCCACCTGCTGGTGGAAGGCCACTGCGTGCGCACCATCCACGCGGAAACCAACGCCATCATCCAGGCTGCCTTGCACGGTGTTTCCACGCGCGGCTGCACCTGCTACGTGACCCACTTCCCGTGCATCAATTGCACCAAGGCGCTGATCAACGCCGGCATCACCCGCCTGATCTACCACCAGGCTTACCGCATCGACGATAATGCGCTGGAGTTCCTGCGCTGTGCCAATATCGAGGTTGTTCAGATGGAATATGATACCGCGACCTTTTCCTCGGCGGGTTAATGATATATTAACCTGTGACATCAAAAAAAGTTGAGTTTTATCCAAGAGTTGTGATGGTAATTTTTCTCAAAGGGAAAGCCTAGTTGAGAAAGCGCATTTTTAATTCATTTGGTAATTTTCTGCCTCCGCTTTCCACCCAGGAGCGGGGTGAAGTGATGCTGGATCTTGTCCGAAACGCTTCACCGGGATTTGATTATTTCGTATTGGTTGTACTTTCCGGTTCCATAGCCACGCTCGGGCTCATAACCGATTCGGCTGCAGTCATCATTGGCGCCATGCTGGTGGCTCCATTGATGTCACCTATCATAGCCCTGGGCCTGGCAATGGTGACCGGCAATAGCCAGGTCTTGCGAAAGTCCACTTCAGCCCTGGTGCGGGGAGCATTGCTGGCAATAGTGCTTTCATTATTACTCACCAAGATCAATGAATGGCTACCTTTCATCTCCCTGGCGGAAATCCCTGGCGAGGTGTTGGCGCGTACCCATCCTTCCCCCATTGACCTTGTGATTGCCCTGGCGGGCGGGGCGGCTGCTTCTTATGCGCTGACGAACCCCAAGCTTTCAGCAGCCCTGCCGGGTGTGGCAATAGCCACAGCCCTCATGCCGCCGGTCTGTACAGTGGGCGTCTCCGTGGCGCTCGGGAATTGGGAAATGGCCGCTGGCGCGCTTTTGCTCTTCCTAACCAATGCAATTGCCATTTCTTTTGCTTCCGGGGTGGTGTTTTTTCTGAGGGGTTTTCGCCCCGCCCTGCAAAACAATAAGCATCGGATTCCCCGCAGCCTGTGGTTGGCCGCCTTGATCACGGGCATTATGCTAATTCCACTAAGTTACACCAGTTACCAGTTGTTCCGCCAGGCTTCCGATTACCGCAAGGTACAAGATGCAATGCATATAGAGCTGGCCGAGTTTCAGGATGTGGACCTGGTGGATTTGAAGTCTACCCGCTCTGCAGCTGGATTGGAGATTGAAGTAACACTGCGTACACGTTATACGCTTCATTATGAGGAAGTTGTTGCTTTCCAGGAATCACTGGTTAATCGGTTAGGCGAACCAGTTTCGCTGCGAGTTAACCAGGTATTTGCAGACCGGTTGGATCCTCTGGTTCCGCCTACGCCCACTCAAACCCCTACCAGTACATTCACCTTCACGCCAGGGCCGAGCCCAACCGCCAGTGCCACCCCAACCTTCACCGCAACCGCCAGTCAAACGGCCACGTTCACCCCCACCCCCATTGATACGGCTACTCCAACCTCAACAGCCACTGCCACAGCTACACCAGCTCCGGGGGTGATACGCTGGGCAACCCAGCCGGCAATAGGTATTTACCAGTATCCTGGTGGACCACTGATAGGCCTCCTGTACCGGGGACAGGGAGTAACCAT
>CAYOOA010000028.1:0-26927 GCA_964405455.1 uncultured Anaerolineaceae bacterium
GTGCAAAGCCGACCTGGTCACCCACATGGTGGTGGAAATGACCTCCCTGCAGGGGGTGATCGGCCGCTACTACGCCCTGCATGCCGGGGAATCGCCCGCCGTGGCCGCGGCGATCTACGAACATTATCTGCCGCGCTTCAGCGGGGATGAGCTGCCCACCTCCAGGGCCGGCCTGCTGGTTGGTATCGCCGATCGGTTGGACACGCTGGCCGGGTTGTTTGCGGCCGGCATGGCCCCCACCGGCACGAAAGACCCGTTTGCCCAGCGCCGGGCTGCCCTCGGCCTGGTGCAGGCCCTGATGGGTTGGAACCAGCCCTTTGACCTGCGCGCCGGCCTGCGGCTGGCTGCTGAAAGCCTGCCCATCCCGGCGGATGAGGCAGTGTTGAACGCCTGCTTTGAGTTCATCGCCGGGCGCATGCGCTCGCTGTTAATCGAGCAGGAGGGCTACCGCTACGATATCGTGGATGCCGTCCTGGCGGCCCAATCAGCCAACCCGGCCGGGGTGTTGACCGCCGTCAAGGAGTTGAGCGCCTGGGTGGCCCGCCCGGATTGGAACACCATCCTGCCGGCCTACGGCCGCTGCGTGCGCATCACCCGTGACCAGAAGGAACGCTTCCCGGTCAATCCGGCGGCTTTTGTGGAGCCGGTGGAAGGCGATTTATACGCCGCGGTGCAAAATGTGCAATCCGCCCCGCGCCCGGCCGGCTCGGTCGAGGGCTTCTTCAGCGCCTTCCTGCCGGCCATCCCGGTTATCAACCGTTTCTTTGACGGGGTGATGGTCATGGCGGAAGATCCCGCGGTGCGCGCCAACCGGCTGGGTCTGTTGCAAACCCTGGCCGCCCTGCCCGCGGACGTGGCCGATTTCTCCGTGCTGGAAGGATTTTAAGGTTACCTGCTGCCGGAATCACCGAAAACAGGGAGTGTTATTTATAAATAAACTTCACCTTTGCCAATTAGAGGAATTTATCTAATTGGCAAAGTGATTTTTACCGAACGCATATCCTTTCTAAAAAGGAATCCCCACAAAGGAGGATTACCTTGACCATTTTCCAAACATCCCAACCGCCTTTGACCCAAACTGATATTGAGACCGGATTATCCGAACTTGGCCTCAAAAAAGGGCAGGTTGTCGAAGTTCACAGTTCGCTGAGCAGCTTCGGCCAGGTGGAGGGTGGGCCAGTCGCCGTTGTCAACGCCCTCATGAATGTAATTAGCGAAGAAGGCTCAATCGTCATGTCGGCCTATCCGGTTTCCAAACCCTTGCCACTTACCTGGGAGGAAAAGAGCCAGGGCGTCCTGGCTAAAGTGCAGACTTACACCGAAGACTACCGCGGTCCGACCGGTATGGGGGTTATCGCTGATGAGTTTAGCCGGCGGCCGGATACCATCCTGGGCCCCACCTGGCATCGGGTATGTGCCTGGGGACGACATACCAGACAACTTAGCCAGGGCTACCAGGTTTTGCTGGAATTGGATGGCTGGGTTTTGTTATTGGGGGTGGATATCGAGCGCTGTTCCTGTATGCACCAGGCCGAGAAATACCCCCTTCCACCTGAAATAACCCGGCACTTTATCCTTCCAGACGAGATTCGCCAACGTTATCCAGATGATTACTATATTGCGTATGGCCAAACACCGGAGAATGCCTGGCAAAAAATCCAGGCCCAGGCTGAACAGATGGGACTCATCAGAATTGGAAGAATTGGGAAGGCAACCTGTCGATTCTTTAATGCCCGCCCGGTCGTCGGGATGTATGAAGAAGCACTGCGCACGGATCCGTGGAAGCTCTATGGAGTAGCCAAAGTATAGCGGGAACCTTAAATCTGGCAAGGATTGTCATGGGGGAAATCTTATTTGGAAGATAAGCTTCAGCCTGTCACTCCCCGCAAGCTAACAGCTTGCGGTACAACCCGTGGGTATAATTGAATCATTCCTTTACCTGAAAGGACCCCCTACCATGTCTATTATCCCAATCTCCTCCGACTACACCCGCCGCGCGGCGGATTGGCGCAACGGCGCCCTGGTTTATCAAGTGTTCGTCGACCGCTTTGCCCCGCCTGCCAACCTGGAGGCAAAGCGCGGCCTGTATGCGGCCCCGCGCCGCCTGCGCGCCTGGTCCGAGCCTGCCACCCGCGGAGAGTTCGTGCCGGAGGCCAATGTCTGGTCGCACGAGCTGGATTTCTGGGGCGGCGACTTGCAAAGCCTGCGTTCCCGCCTGGATTACATCACCGGGCTGGGCATGGACGTGCTCTACCTCAACCCGATCCATGCCGCCCTGACCAACCACAAGTACGACGCTACGGATTACCTGCAAATCTCCCCGGAATACGGCACCTGGGCTGACCTGCAGGCCTTGATCGATGATACCCACCGCTGCGGCCTGCGCCTGGTGCTGGACGGTGTATTCAATCACGTCGGCCTGGCTTCCCCGCTTTACCGGGAGGCGGCTGCGGATCCGCACAGCCCGCACCGGGACTGGTTTTACTTTGGCGATCAATTCCCCTACGGCGTCCGGCTGTGGGCCAATGCCCCCAACCACCCGGAACTCAACTTCGAGAACCCGGCGGTGTGCGATTACATCTATGCCGGCCCGGATTCGGTGGTGCGCACCTACCTGCGGGCGGGCATCGACGGCTGGCGCCTGGATACCGCCTTTGAGCTGGGCTACCATTACCTGGACGAACTGACCCGCTCGGCCCATGCCGAAAGACCCGGCTCGCTGGTGGTGGGAGAGATCTGGAATTACCCCTCCGATTGGATGCCGGCGGTGGATGCAACCATGAACTTCCCGCTGCGTGAGATCCTGCTGCAGGCTGCCAACGGGCGCCTCCCGGCCGGCATGGCCAACCAGATGATCGCGACCATGATCCGCGATACCGGCATCGAGCCGCTGCTGAAATCCTGGATCGTGCTGGACAACCACGATACCGCCCGCCTGGCGGATACCATCCCCGACCTGCACAGCCGCCGGGTGGCCCAGCTGCTGCAATTCACCCTGCCCGGCTCGCCCAACCTGTATTACGGCAGCGAGCTGGACTTGCCCGGCCCGGGCGACCCGGAAAACCGCGCTCCCATGCCCTGGGAGCAAGTCAACGCGGCCAACCCGGCCCTGGCCTGGACGAAGCAGTTGATCCGCCTGCGCAAGGCCCAGCGCTCCCTGAAGATCGGCGACTGCCGCGTGTTGACCTCCGACCGGTTGATCGCCTTTGAGCGCTACACCGACCGAGTGGAGGAGACCCTGGTGGTGGCGGCCAATTTCAGTGATCACGAGGTGGAAGAGTTTGTGCTGGTCCCGGATGCGCGCCTGATGAACTACACCCTCTTTGAGGATCTGCTCGGCAGCGGGGCAGCCTTCCGCCTGCAGAGCGCCCTGCTGCCCGTGCGCCTGCCGGCCCGCTCCGCCATGGTGCTCAAACCAGTCACCGCCCCGGTGAACGGGTACACGCCGTATAAACGGATTGATTGAACGTCGGATGGTTCTTTAGAACACCCTAAGGGTTTCCAAAACCCTTAGGGTGTTCTGGTTTGGCAGGGGTTTCGCGCTTTTTCCCTTGCCATTCATCCAGTTTTCCAGTACAGTTACAGCATGACAGCCATAGACGAAATCAAATCCCGGATTGACATCGTGGAGCTGGTCTCCGAGACGGTCAAGCTGCGCCGGACGGGCAAGAACTACATCGGTTTCTGCCCGTTCCACACCAACACGCGCACCCCGGCCTTTGTCGTCTTCCCCGAATCCGGCACCTGGCGCTGCTTTGGCCAGTGCAACGAGGGCGGGGATATCTTTGGCTACGTGATGAAAAAAGAGGGCTGGGATTTCAGCGAGACGCTCCACCGCCTGGCCGAGCGCGCCGGGGTGACCCTGGAGCCGCAGACTCCCGCCCGCCAGGCCGCCGAGGAAGCCAACGAGCGCCTGGTCGGTCTGCTGGAGGAGGCGGTCAACTTCTTCCGCCACCACCTGCTGCAGACCCCGGCCGGCCGCCCCGCCCTGGAGTACATCCATAAGCGCGGCATCAAGCCGGAAACCATCGAGGCCTTTGGCCTGGGCTATGCCCCGGATACCTGGGAAGCCGGGCTGCGCTACTTCAGCGGCAAGGGCTACACCAACGATGATCTGCTGCGCGCCGGCCTGGCCACCGAGCGCCAGGGCGGCGAGGGTGTCTACGACCGTTTCCGCAACCGGATCATGTTCCCCATCCGCAATGCAACCGGGCGGATGGCCGGTTTTGGGGCGCGCATCCTCAACCCGGAGGACGTGCCCAAGTTCCTTAACTCCCCGCAGACGGAGTTGTTTGACAAGGGCCGCCTGCTCTACGGCCTGGATGCCGCCCGCAAGGCCATCCGCGCCCAGGACCAGGTGGTGATTGTCGAGGGTTACCTGGATGTGATCCTCGTCCACCAGGCCGGGTTCACCAACGTGGTTTCACCGATGGGCACCGCCCTGACCGAAGATCAACTGCGCTTGCTCAAGCGGTTCACCCGCCGTATCGTGCTGGCGCTGGATGCGGATGCTGCCGGCGAGAAAGCCACCCTGCGCGGCCTGGAAGTGGCCCGCCAGGCCATGGATCATGCTGACGTGCTGGGTTTTGATGCCCGCGGGCTGCTGCGCCACGAGGCCCGCCTGCAGGCGGATTTGCGCGTCACCACCCTGCCGCCGGGTATGGACCCCGATGAGGTGGTGCTGCGCGACCCGGCCGAGTGGGGCCGCCTGGTCGAATCCGCCAAGCCGATCGTGATGCACGTCATGGATACCCTGGCGGCTGCCGCCAACCTGGAGGATCCCAAGGCCAAGGCGGAGGTGGCCGCCCAGGTGCTGCCGCTGATTGAAGATGTGCCCAACCCGGTGGAACGGGATGCCTACCGCCAGGCGCTGGCCCGCCTGCTGCGCGTGGATGAGCGCTCGTTGACCGGCCTGCGCCCCACCCCGACTGCCCGCCCGACCCGCCGCACAGCCCCGACGGCGCCCGCCACAACCAAACCGCCAGCCGTTCCCGCCGGACCAACTCAACTGGCCGGCAGCCTGGAGCAGCATTGCCTGCGCCTGCTCGTCCGCCAGCCGGAGGTGCGCTGGATGGTGGACCGCCGCCTGCAGGAATCCGGCCTGCCGCCGCTGGGTGAGGAGGATTTTGAACAGTCCGACCACCAGGCCCTGGCGCACCTGGTCCTTTCCGCCCTGGAGCAGGACGAGATGGAAGCCATGCACTACGTCCAGGAGCAAATCCCTGAGACGCTGCGCCCGCTGCTGGACGAGCTGCTCAAACCGCTGGCCAAGGGGGAACCCACCGCCGAGCGCCTGCTGGAAGACTTGTGCCGCAGCATTATGCGCCTGCGCCTGCTGCGCATCACCGAGGCGTTGAATCAATTGCGCCACCTGCAGCAGGAAATCCAGGAGCCGGGGGATTTGAAAAACAGCGGTTACCCCGAGCTGGTGATGCAGTACACCCAGATGCGCGACCGCCTCGACCGCGCCTTGCGCCAGCCCGGCGGCATGTAATTTGCACCCCTTTACGTGCACCTTACACGCCCATCCGGGGGTTAAGGGATTGTAAATACGTCCGAAAAAACAATTATGGTATAGTTAATCCATGTCCCCCAAGAAGAAACTCCCTCCCGAATCAGAATTGCCGGTGGAACCGAACCCGGACGCCGATGAGCAGGTTGAACCCAGCCTGGAAGCCCTGCCCGAATCCCCGGCGGCTGCGGATGCGGACTCCGGGGCGCTCGGCCTGGATGAAATTCTAAAAGAAGAGCCGCTGGACCAGGTCCTGGTCCCCCAGAGTGATGATTGGGGGGAGGTTCCCATCGAGGACCCGCTGGAAATTCTCGAAGATCCGACGATTGCCCTGGAGCTTTCGGAAGACCCGGTGCGCCTGTACCTCAAGGAAATCGGCCAGATTCACCTGCTGGATGCCGACAGCGAATTCCGCCTGGCTGCCCGGATTGAAGCGGAACGCCTGGTGCTCTCCATGCAGAAGCATGTGCCGGAGCAGGATCAGCAGCCCTACCATTACCTCTTCGCCAGCATTATCGGCAGTATTTACACTGCCTGGGACCGCCTGCTGGAGGATGTCGAGCGCTTGAATCACGGTGATCCGCCGGATGTTTTGCTGATCCTGGCAGAGGCTCAATTGCTGCGCCACCGTTGGCAGGCGGAGGAGCCTTCCTACCTGCGCAATTACCTGGATAACGGTATGTGGGGCAAGGATCCCCTGTGGGATACCCTGGTGCGCCAGGCTTTCATGGTTTTCATTTGCCTGTACCTGGTGCCCGACCAACTGGCCGAGAAACTGGCTGTGCAAATCCAGAAACACGGTCGCCTGCCCTCACGCAGCTCTTTTGAGCACCATCTGCCCTCAGAAGAATACCTGGCAGAGGAAATGGATATGATTGCCCGGCGGGCTGACGAAGCCAGCCAGACATTGATCCGCGCCAACCTGCGCCTGGTGGTCAGTATTGCCAAGCGCTACCTGGGGCGTGGTATCTCCTTCCTGGACTTGATCCAGGAGGGCAACCTGGGTTTGCTGCGCGCGGTGACCAAGTTTGATCCAACCCGCGGCTTCAAGTTCAGCACCTACGCCACCTGGTGGATTCGCCAGTCGATCAGCCGTTACATTGCCGAGCAAGCTCGCACCATCCGCATCCCGGTGCACCTGTTTGAAGCCATCACCCGCCTGCTGCGCGTTCAACGCACGCTGGTGCAGCAACTGGGGCGCGAGCCAAACAATGAAGAACTGGCCCTGGAAGGCGGCTTTATGACGGACGAGGATGTACGTGCCATCCGCCAGGCACAGGCGGAGAGCCGCCCGCTCGAGCCGGAAGTCCAGCGCCGCTGGACCTGGGCAACCGCCAAGGTGCAGCGCGTGCTGCAATCTGCCGAGGAACCTGTCTCGCTGGAGAGGCCGGTGGGGGATGAAGAAAGCAGCCAGTTGGGTGATTTTATTGAGGATGACGAGGCCCTGGAGCCAATGGACGCTGCCGCCCGCGAAATGCTGCGCGAACAGGTCCAATCGGCCCTGGCGGCCCTTTCCGAGCGTGAGCGCCAGGTCCTGGAGCTGCGTTTCGGCCTTATTGACGGTAAAGATCATACTCTGGAAGAAGTCAGCCGGTATTTCAACGTTACACGCGAGCGGATACGCCAGATTGAGGCCAAGGCGCTGCGCAAGCTGCGCCACCCCACCCGCAGCCGACACCTGCGCGAATACCTGAACTAAACCCCGCTTGTCGCAATACAAGGAGGATGGATGCCCCTGCGAGTTCTGCTGGTGCAACCGGATGACCAGGCCGCCCAGCCGTTGGAGCGGTATTTCAAGGAGCAGGGGGATCAAGTCTGGCGGGCGGATGATCCGGTCAAGGCGGTCAGCCTTTTGGAAGAGGCTGCACCGGATCTTTTACTGTTGGATATTCACTACCCGGGCAATACCTGGCTGCACCTGATGCGCCAGGTGCGCCAGAAATTCCCGGCGCTGCGCATCATTATCACCAACAAAACACCCGATTTGAAGCGGGAGATGGCTGCCCGCGAGAACGGGGCACATGCATTTCTACGCCAGCCGTTCACCCCGCGCTGGATCACCGAGGCAGTGCGCTCTGCCCGGAATGACAGCCAGGCCACCACTCCGGTTAAAACCCGACCTGCGGCTGCCCCGCAGGTGAAAATCCCGGTACGTTTCAAAATCACCCTGCCATACCTGGTGCTGGCCCTGCTATTTGCCCTGGCCAGCTCTTATATCGTCAGCCGGGTGGTGTTGAACGCCGTAGAGGAACGGTTCTATAACCAACTTGCGGATATCGGCCGCCAGAACAACGACCTGATGGTGCGCGAAGAATCCCGGATGCTGGAGACGCTGCGCCTGATCGCCAATACGCAGGGGGTGGCCGAAGCTTTTGCCGCCGGGGATGCCGAGCAGTTGCGCCTGCTCACCCTGCCGCTGGCTGCCAACGCCAACGAGGAAGCCGTGGAGCTGCTGAATACCAACGCAGTCAGTCTGCTTTCCATGCGCCGGGTGGAGGGAGGCCCTCCGGGTGATTACGATTTCTCCCGCGGTGAGGATTTCTATTCCCGCCTGGATTTTGTCAAACGGACGTTGACCGGGCAATCGGACCCGATCGGCGACAAGTACGCCGGTCTACTGGTGGCACCCTGGGGGAATTATTTCTATATCGCCGGCCCGGTATTTGATACTGAAAACCGCGTGGTCGGGCTGGTCTTGATCGGAAAGACCGTTCCCACCCTGGTGCGCCAGATGCGCGACCAGAATCTCTCGCACGTGACCATTTACGATATCAACGGTGTGGTGCTTGGCTCCACCCTGTTTACAGCAGACCAAACCTTCCCCGTGCCGGGCAGCCTGGCGGTGACGGCGATTAACCGGCAGGACAGCTCCAGCCCCACCCGCAGCCTGAAGGTGGATAACATCCCCTACTCGGAGATCCTGGCTCCCTGGGAAGTGCGTTCCGGGGCGGATTTTGGCATCCTGGGCACCTCACTCGAGCAGACCTTCCTGATTTCGGCCAGCACTACCACCCGGATTGAGATCTTTATCCTGGTCACCATCGCCATGCTGCTGGTCTTGACGATTGGCGTAATCCTGGCCAACCGCATCACCCGCCCGCTGCTGCGCCTGGTGGATGCTTCCAGCCAGGTGGCCCAGGGCGACCTGGAAGTGAAGGTGGATGCGCGCGGGGATGATGAGGTGGCGGTCTTGTCTCATTCATTTAATAACATGGTGGCCGGTCTTCAGGAAGGCTCCGTGTACCGCGATCTGCTCGGCCGCACCGTCTCACCGGAAATCCGTGAGCAGTTGCGCCAGACCTTCTCCTCCGGCAATGTCCGCCTGGAAGGCCAGGAGGCAGTCGCCACAGTGATGATGACGGATATCCGCGCCTTCACCTCCCTCTCTGAACTGACTGACCCGGCAACTGTTCTGGCCTGGTTGAACGAATACTTCGGCCTGCTGGTGCCGATCGTGGCCAACAACGGCGGCGTGGTCAATAAGTTTGACGGTGATGCCATGCTGGCTTTCTTCGGCATTTTACCGAAAAAATTGAGCCCCAAACAGGGTGCCCTGGCGGCCTGCCAGGCGGCTCTCCAGATGGAAGAAGCAATTGACAAGTTGAACACCGAACGCCAGCAGCGCGGAGAACCACCCTTCATTACCGGTATCGGGCTGAACACCGGTGTGGTGATTGCCGGTGGTCTGGGCAGTATTGACCGCCTGCACTATACCATCATCGGCGACACGGTCAATACCACCCAGCGCCTGGAGGCATTGACCCGCCAGGTATTCAATGGCACCGGTGTGCTGATCGGCCATTCCACCTACACCGCCCTGGCGGAGTATCGCGATCAATTCCGCATGGAACCGCGCGGCAGCCATGCCCTGCGCGGCCGGATGGAACAGGTCCAGGTGTATGAACTCCAGGGGCTGGAAAAACCTCCGGCGGAGAAATCTGGATGAAATCCAATCCGTTCCGGGAACAAAATCCCTGGACATCCTACCTGGGTTTGACGGCCATCCTGGGGTTGGTGATCATGGCCGTGGTAATCTTTGCCCTGGGCGGATTGGGCCGCACGCTCGTCAATGCGGTGCTCCACTCTCCCCTCCGGGCGGATTACAGTGCTGACCCGCGCCATGTCCGTCTGCCACCGGTCAGCCTGGGCATCCTGGAAGAATTACAGCGGGATGCCTTGTCCTCCACCGGTGAACCGGCTGCTCAAATTATCGCAACCATCCTCGGCCAGCTTCAAACACCAATCCCCACCATCACACCGTTCATCCCCACCCAGCCAGGGATGACAACCACGCCAGGCGGCCTGACCGGCACACCCGGCCTTTCGCCCACTGCTTCGCAAACCTTGCCGCCAGGCGTCACGCCAACCCTGACAATTACTCTGAACCCGAATTTCACCTTGACCTTCACCCTGACGCCCACGCTGACGTTGACACCCAGCCTGACATCCACCCTGCCGCCGGGTGTGACACCAACCATCACATTCACCCGGCGCCCGTCGGTTACCCCCACCCGTACGCGCACACCCACCCGAACGGCCACCTGGCCGCCGGGCTTCACACCCAGCATTACTTTTACCCCCACCCGCACGGCAACATTCCCACCGGGCTTCACACCCAGTATTACTTTTACCCCCAGCCGCACGGCTTCGTTGACCGCCACTTCTCCCTTTACGCTTACACCCAGCCCAACCTCCACCCGCACAGCCACCTGGTCTGCCACGCCAACCCCCACTTTTACACCCACACCGACTTACACGCCGACCTACACGGCCACGCGGACCGCGACGTACACTCTCACTCCCACCCGCACATTCACCCGGACGGCGACTCCCACGGCAACATCCGGGGGATATCCGCCGCCGGAAACCAACACTCCTACTTCTCAAATTTACCCCTGATGACAACGATTTTATATCTGGCTGCCTGTATTCTCGTGTTCATCCTGCCGGGCGCGGCCTGGCTGGTGATATCACCCTTGCCGGGGCGTGATCCGCTGGAGAAGATTCTCGAAACCACCGGTATCAGCATCGCCCTGACGGCCGTGACCGCCTACCTGCTCTGGCTGCCCCGCATCCAGCTTGGCGCGGTCGGGCTGGGCCTGCTTTACTGCATCCCGCTGGCCGTCCTGGCGGTCTATTTGCTGCGCCGCCCGGCCAACCCGGCCTTCAACCCGGCCTGGCTGGTGGCTTTCTCCATCCTCGGTGTGGCCATCCTGTGGCGGATGCTTCAGGCAGCCTCACTGGTCCTGCCGGGCTGGGTGGATTCACCCCAGCACGTGCTCACCGTCCAGGTTATTCTCGAACACGGCGGGTTGCCGGCTGATTACGCCCCCTACCTGGACGTGCCATTTTATTATCACTTTGGCTACCACGTGGTTGCGGCTTTGCTATCGGTCTTTTCCGGGCTCGATCCAGCCCGGGCCACCCTCTTCTTCGGGCAGATCCTTAATGCGCTGGCATCCCTTTCCGTCTATCGGCTGGGACGCGCCCTGTGGGGCAACCGGCTGCGGGCCGGGTTGGCTGCCCTGCTGGTGGTATTCGCCCTGCGCATGCCAGCCTATTATCTATCCTGGGGACGGTACACTCTACTGACAGGGCTGATCCTGCTACCCCTGGCCATGGCAGCCCTGCTGGAGATGCGTAAGAATCCCGCCGACCGGCACGCGGCCGCCCGCCTGCTGCTCTATACCTGCAGCCTGGCGCTGACCCACTGGCAGGCTTTTTATATGCTTGGTCTTTTCTTTATTGCCTTGCTGCTGACCGACGGTCTGCGCCCGCTGCTGCGCCGCGAATGGCGCAGCCTGCCCTGGCAGATTGCCGCGGTGCTGGCGGCGGGAGTATTGATCATCCTGCCCTGGCTGATTCGCTCGCTGGTGCAGCGCGGCGCCCTGCTCGGCATGTCTGTGGTCTCCCCGCTGGCGGATTCAGTGGGCGGCGATTGGAAGTATTACCTCAGCCTGGCTGGCCCGACCCAGAACCATGTGCTCTTCCTGCTGGCCCTGCCGGGGTTGGTGCTGGCCTGGTGGAACCGGCGCAGCCGGCCGCTGGCCCTGTGGGCGACGATCATTACGCTGATGGCCCTGCCCTTCGGTCTGCGCATCAAGCCCTTCCGTCCGGATCACATGATCATCGTGCTGTTCTTACCGGCTTCCTTATTGCTGGCAGAAGGTCTCTTCCGCGCCGGGCAATACCTGGAAAACTGGCCGCTTTTGCAAAAGCTGATCAGACAGCCGCGGCTGGCCTGGTTTATCCCCGGGCTGGCAGCGCTGGGGTTGTTGATCTGGGGCGGTATTTCCACCCGCGAGGTCGTCAACCCGGCCACCATCCTGGCTGATCAGGCCGACCTGCAGGCGTTGGATTGGGTGAAGGAGAATACCCCGCCGGAAGCCCGGTTTTTCATTAACACGACCGGCTGGCAGCAAAATATCTACCGCGGCGTGGACGGCGGCGCCTGGTTGACGGCCTTTGCCGGGCGCGGCACGCTGATCCCGCCGATCACCTATAGTTGGGGTTCCAAAGAATTGGTCTTGCAGATTGCCGATTGGGGCAAGCGGGCATCTGCGTTAACCACCTGCGACGAGGATTTCTTCAACCTGGTCCGCGAGGCCAAACTGACCCATGTGTACCTGAAAGAAGGGATCGGCTCCATGCAGCCGGCCAACGTATCCGGCTGCCGCCGCTTCAAAGAGGTGTACAATAAAGATAAGGTGCATATTTACGAGATCATCGGTTGGGATTAAGGGTTGAGGCATTTGCTCCGGGTTGATGATCAATTCCGACCTATCTTGTGAAAATTGCCACCATTTTACATCCTGTGATATACTAGCCAAACTAAACAGACTATTTCAGTAAGGATTGACCCATGCTGGAAGCCTATCTCCCCCTGCTCATCTTGATCATTGTGGCGGTTTTGGTGGCGGTAATCGCCATCAGTCTGGGCTATCTGTTCGGCCCGCGTCGTCCCTCCAAGCGCAAAGCACAGCCTTACGAATCAGGCATGGTGCCCTACGGCCCCGGCAAGCAGCGCATTTCCGTGCGCTATTACCTGATTGCGGTGCTGTTCATCCTGTTTGACGTTGAAATGGTCTTCTTCCTGCCCTGGGTGACTGTATTCCGCGAATTGGGCGTGCCGGGTTTGATCGGCATGTTCATTTTTATTGGTATTTTGATGGCGGGGTTTGTCTACGCCCTCAAGAAAGGAGCGTTGGAATGGGAATAGAGCAAAAAACGGGCACCATGGGAGTGGTCACCACCAAGTTGGAGGATGCAGTCAACTGGGCGCGCACCAATTCCATGTGGCCGATGTTGTTTGGCCTGGCCTGCTGTGCCATTGAGATGATGGCCGCCCAGGCCTCCAGCTACGACCTGAGCCGGTTCGGTATGGAACTTAACCGCGCCAGCCCGCGCCAGTCTGACCTGATGATCGTGGCCGGGCGGGTGAGCCGCAAGATGGCCCCCGTGGTGCGCATGCTTTACGACCAGATGCCTGACCCCAAGTGGGTGATCGCCATGGGCGATTGCGCTTCCTGTGGAGGTGTTTTCAATAATTATGCCATCCTGCAGGGGGTGGATGAAATTATACCGGTGGATGTTTATGTAGCAGGCTGCCCGCCCCGCCCCGAGGGCTTGATCCACGGCATCGTCACCCTGCACGAGAAAGTCAAGCAGGAGCCGTTGAATAAGTGGAAGAGGGAGGCGTTGAAATGATCGAGGCTTTGCAACCTGTCGTTAACGCCATGCAGGAACGTTTTGCGGCCCGGCCGGAGGAATTCCGCGGTGAGGTTAAGCTGGTGATCAGCCGGGAGCGCTACATCGAAGCAGCGACCGCCCTGCGTAACGAATTTGGTTTCAAGATGCTGATCGATATCACCGCGGTCGATTACTGGCCGGCTGAAACCCCGCGCTTCCACGTAGTGGTTCACCTGCTTTCGTCCAACCCCGACCAGGTGCTCTGCCTGCGTATCCCGGTGGACGGCAGCGATCCGCGCGTCCCCACCCTGGAAAAGGTTTATCTGAATGCCAACTGGTACGAGCGCGAGGTGTGGGACCTGTTTGGCATCCGCTTTGAGGGCAACCACGACCTGCGCCGGATCGTCCTGCCGGCCGATTTTGAAGGCCACCCGCTGCGCAAGGATTACCCCCTGGGCTATGAAGAAGTCCAGTTTACCTTTAATTTTGACGAAATCAGCCAGCGCAAGGTTGCGCCCAAAGAATAGGGCGGGAGGATGATGAATGCCTGATTTCCGTGAAACTAACATTGAAGAATTGCAGCATCTCGTCTCTGAACGGGCCCTCAAGGGCGAGACGATGCTGTTGAACATGGGGCCGCAGCACCCCTCCACGCACGGCGTGCTGCGCCTGCTGCTGGAACTGGATGGCGAAATCGTCGTCAACTGCATTCCCGATATCGGCTTCCTGCACACTGGCGTGGAAAAGAACATGGAATCCAAGACCTACCAGAAGGCCGAGGTGATGGTTGACCGGTTGGATTACCTTAATCCGCTGGGCAACAACCTGGTCTACTGCCTGGCCGTGGAAAAGCTGCTCGAGCTGGATGTTCCGCCCCGCGCCCAGGCACTGCGCGTCATCCTGGCCGAGTTGACCCGCATCAATTCCCACCTGGTCTGGGTGGGGACCAGCGGCCTGGACCTGGCAGCCATGTCAACCTTCCTCTACACCATGCGCGAGCGCGAAAGCATCCTGGATATCTTCGAGATGATTTCCGGCCAGCGCATGATGACCACCTACATCCGCCCGGGCGGACTGTGGCGGGATGTGCCGGTGGAGTTTGAGCCGGCCGTGCGCGAATTCGTCAAGATCATGCCGAAACGGATTGACGAATACGAGAGCCTGCTGACCAAGAACTACCTCTTCCTGGAACGCACTAAAAACATTGGCGTGATCTGCGCGGAGGAATGCCTGAAGTGGGGCATCACCGGGCCGGTCCTGCGCGGTGCAGGTGTGGCTTATGACCTGCGCAAAGCCCGCCCCTATTCCGGCTATGAACATTACGAGTTTGATATCCCGACTTATGACGGCTGTGATATCTACGCCCGCTACATGGTCCGCATGCAGGAAATGCGCCAATCCTTGCGCATCATCCAGCAGGCCATGGATACCCTGCCCTTTGGCCCGGTGCGCAGCAACAACCGTAAATATGTGCCGCCGCCCCGCTCTGAAATCGGCGTCAGCATGGAAGCTCTGATCCATCACTTCAAGCTGTGGACGGAAGGTTTCACCCCGCCGGTGGGTTCGGTTTATTCCGCCATTGAAAGCCCGCGCGGCGAACTGGGCGTCTTCCTGGAAAGCGACGGCAGCCCCAAGCCTTACCGCGTCCACTATCGCACGCCTTCCTTCGCCAACCTGCAGATCATGCCGCTGCTCACCCGCGGCCATTTCGTGGCGGATGTGGTTGGCATCATCGGCAGTATTGATATCGTTTTGGGAGATACAGACCGATGAACGAACTTCTTGCAAAATACTCGGCTGAAATTGAGCAAATCCTGGCCAAGTACCCGGCAGACCGCAAGCAGGCCGCGGTCATGCCGCTGCTTCACCTGGCCCAGCGCGACCACGGCTACATCACCAAGCAGTCCATCCAGGAAATAGCCGAAATCACCGGCGTTTCCATCACGGATGTGGACTCGGTGATTGGTTTCTACACCCTCTTCCATGAGCACGAAGGCGGGCGCTACCGCCTGCAGGTCTGCACCGACCTGCCCTGCGCCTTGCGCGGCGCCAACGAGTTTCTTGCAGCGCTGTGTAAAAATATCGGCATCAAGGTGGGTGAGGTAACCCCGGACGGATTGTTTGAGATCGAAGAGGTCACCTGCCTGGCCGGCTGCCACCGCGCGCCGATGATGCAAATCCAGGGCGACGGCGACCTGGTCTATCACGAGAACCTGACCCCTGAAAGCGCCGTGGAAATCGCGGAGGGCTTGCGCCAGAAAGCCGCCAAGGAGGGCACGAAATGAGCCAGGAATACCTTCTGCTCCGCCACCGCAACATCCCCCACCTGGACCAGTTGGAAGTCTACCAGGCCAACGGCGGGTTTGCCGCCTTCCGCAAGGCCCTGACAACCCTCCAACCGCTGGACGTGCTTAACGAGGTCAAGACCTCCGGGCTGCGCGGCCGCGGTGGGGCGGGTTTCCCCGCAGGCGTCAAGTGGAGCTTTTTGCCCAATACCATCTGGCCGCACTACGTGGTGGCCAATGCGGATGAATCCGAACCCGGCACCTTCAAAGACCGGGAGATCATGGAAAACAACCCCTACCAGTTCCTGGAAGGGCTGATGCTGGCTGCATACGCCGTTCAGGCACAGGTGGCTTACGTCTACTTGCGCGGCGAGTTCATGGGCATTGCCAGGAAGCTGGATGCCTGCATCGCCGAGCTGGAAAAAGCCGGCCTGCTGGGTGACAAATTGCTGGGCACCGACCGTTCTCTGCGCCTCTACACCCACCTGGGCGCCGGGGCGTATATCTGCGGCGAGGAAACCGCCCTGCTTGAATCGATTGAAGGCAAGCTCGGCCAGCCGCGCCTGCGCCCGCCGTTCCCGGCGGTAGCCGGTCTGTTTAGCAAGCCGACGGTTATTAACAATGTTGAGACCCTGACAAACGTCCCGCTGATCATCGATCGCGGCGCGGCCTGGTTCCGGACCTACGGCACCGAGGGCAGCCCGGGCGTCAAGATCTTCAGCCTGTCCGGTTGCGTCAACAAGCCCGGCAACTACGAGTTACCCCTCGGCACCACCTTCCGCCACCTGATCTACGAATTGGGCGGGGGCATCCCGGGCGGGCGCAAGATCAAGGCCATCATGGCGGCTGGCGCCAGTTCCACCATCGTCATGGCGGATGACAAGGCCCTGGATTGCCCGATGGATTACGAATCCACGATGAAGATCCTGGGCGTGCCGCTTGGCTCGGCCAGCGTGATCATTATCGATGAATCGATCAACATTGCCGACCTGGTCAACAAGACGGTTCACTTCTTCAAACATGAATCCTGCGGCAAATGTACCCCCTGCCGTGAGGGAACTTACTGGATGCTGCAAATTGCCGAGCGCCTGGCGAACGGCAAGGGCGCGGTGGAAGATATTGACCTATTGAACGCTGTTGCCCGCCAGATGCAGAATAAATGCCTGTGCGCCCTGGGTGAATTTTCCACCATGGCAGTCGTTTCGGGGATCCAACTTTTCCGCAGCGACTTTGAAGCCCGGGTAAGGAGTTAACGGATGGCAAAGAAGATGATCTCACTTACCATAGATAACAAACACATCAGCGTGCCGGAAGGGATGCTGATTGTGGATGCCGCCAAGCAGGCTGGCATTGATATCCCGGTCTTCTGCTACCACCCCAAGATGGACCCGGTGGGCATGTGCCGTATGTGCCTGGTGGATATCGGCCGCCCGGTCGTGGACCGCGCCACCGGCCAGGTTGTCCTGGAAGCGGACGGCACCCCCAAGATTCAATTTGCCCCCAAGCTGGATACCGCCTGCACCAACCCGGTTTCAGAGGGCATGGTGGTCGTCACCAACTCCGAGAAGGTGACGGCAGCCCGCCGTGAAGTCCTTGAATTCCTGCTGACCTCTCACCCGCTGGATTGCCCGGTCTGCGACAAAGGCGGCGAGTGCCCGTTGCAAAACCTGACCATGCGCCACGGTCCAGGCACCAGCCGCTTTGAATTTGATGATAAGAATCACCTGGCCAAGATGGTCCCGCTGGGTGAATTGATTTACCTGGACCGCGAACGCTGCATCCAGTGCGGGCGCTGCGTGCGCTTCCAGCACGAAGTGGTGGATGATCCCGTGATTGGCTTCTATAACCGCGGCCGCTCGTTGGAGATCATGACCCAATCTGAGCCCGGCTTCGACTCCATTTTCTCCGGAAACACCACCGATATTTGCCCGGTTGGCGCTTTGACTACGGCGGATTTCCGCTTTGGCGCTCGGCCGTGGGAATTGAAACCGGCCGCCTCCATCTGCGAACACTGCCCGGTGGGCTGCAACCTGGTCTACAACGTGCGCCGTGAGGCCAGCACAGGTGGCGGAGCCGCTATCAAGCGGGTTGTGCCTCGTCAGAATGAACAGGTCAACGAGATCTGGATCTGCGACAAGGGCCGCCTGGGCTATCACTACGCTGAAAGCCCGGTCCGCCTGTTGCAGCCGCTGGCCCGCAAGGACGGCAAGCTGACCCCGGTCACCTGGGATGAAGCGCTGGAACTGGCGGCTAAGAAAATCAAGGAAGCGGGCTCCCTGCTGGCAGTGGCCGGCGGACGCCTGCCCAACGAGGATTTGTTCAACCTGCGCCGCCTGGCTGAAGGCATGGGCGGCAAGGTCGTGCTGCACAGTTACATGGCCGGCGGGGAGCTCACCCTCTCCCACGGCATGGCCCCTGGCAGCAATTTTGGCGAGATGGGCAAGGGCACGGTGATCATCGTGGCGGCCAGCGACCTGCATGAAGAGGCCCCGGTCTGGTGGATGCGCATCAAGCAGGCTGCCAAACGCGGCGCGAAGTTGATCGTCATTGCCGCGCGCCCCACCCGGTTGGAGAAATACGCCAGCCAGGTGGAACGCTGCGCCTACGGCGAAGAAGCCGCCCGCCTGGAAGCCCTGCTGCCCGCCCTGGGCGAGGTTGAAAACCTGGTCATCCTGTTTGGCGCCGAGGGACAAACCCTGGCCGGTACGCAGGCCCTGGCCGCAGCCGGCGCCCGCCTGCTGGATGCCACCGGTCACACCGGCAAAGTCCACAGCGGCTTGATCGGCGTCTGGCCTGCCGCCAACCTGCAGGGCGCTTTTGAGATCGGTTTCCGCCCGTCTGAGAACCTGGCCGATAACCTGGCTGCCGCCAATGTGGCGATCATCGCCGCGGCCGACCCGGCCGGGGACGACCCCGACCTGGCCGCTGCCGTGGATCGGGCCGGTTTTGTCATCGTCCAGGACCTGTTCCTGACCGAAACCGCCCGCCGGGCTGACCTGGTGCTGCCTGTCTCGGCTCACCCGGAACGTGAAGGCACCTTTACCTCTGCCGAGCGCCGCGTTCAACGCTTCTACCTGGCGGTTCCCAACCGCCCGGGCCCGCGGGCTGATTTCGCCATCAGCGCTCAAATTGGTCAGCGCCTGGGCCTGGACCTGGAAGGGCGCTCGCCCGCCCTGGTCCTGCAGCAGATGGCCGTTCTCCTGCCCGCGTTTGCCGGGCTGGATTACCAAAAACTGGCCGAAACGCATGAGCAGTGGCCGATCGTCGGCCGCCAGGACCTGTATTACGGCGGCACCACCTATGACAATCACCAGGGGTTGGGCGTAGTCTTGAACCTGCTGCCCGCTGCCGATTTGCCGCAGGTCCAACCGGCGGCCGCCGCCCCTGCCCACGGCCTGCTGGTTGTGCCGGTGACCCGCCTGTACGACCAGGGTCAGACCCTGCAGGCCACCGAGCTGCTCAACCAGCGCAAGGCCCGCCTGCAGATCAGCCTGAACCCGGCCCAGGCCGCCCGGCTTGGACTGCACGAAGGCGAAATGGTGGAGATCAACCTGAAGGGGCAGCCCGCCCGTTTGGAAGTACACCTGGATGCGGGCGTCCCGGAAGGTGCGGCCTTGCTGCCGCGCAGTGTGGGCCTGCCGTTGACGGCCCCGGTGAACGTCGAATTTGAGAAGGCGTGAGTGAGGTGACCGCATGGTGACGGTAGGGATGGTTATAGAATGGGTGATCAAAGCCGTGGTGCTCATCCTGGCCATGACGCTTGGCTTCGCCTATGTGACATTGTATGAACGTAAGGTGCTGGCCCGTATGCAGGTGCGCGTTGGGCCCAACCGTGCCGGCCCGCAGGGTTTTTTGCAGCCCATTTCCGATGCGGTCAAGTTGATCTTCAAGGAAGAGCTGACCCCGGCCAATGCGGATAAACTGATCTTTATCCTCGCCCCGATCATCACGGTGCTGCCGGCCCTGACCATGACGGCCGTCATCCCCTGGGGCGATAAGATCAACCTGTTCGGCCGCACGATCAGCCTGCACATCGTGGATATCAACGTGGGCGTGCTGTGGATCCTCTCGGTGACTTCCATTTCGGTCTACGGCATCACCCTGGCCGGCTGGAGCAGTAACAATAAGTACGCAACACTCGGCGGCCTGCGCTCCACCGCCCAGATGATTAGCTATGAATTGGCCCTGGGACTGGCCTATCTCGGCCCGATGATCGTGGCCGGTTCGATGCGCATTTCGGATATCATCAACGCCCAGAAGAATATCTGGTTCATCTTCATCCAACCGGTGGCTTTTGTGATCTATGTCATCGCCTCCATCGCGGAAATCAACCGCTCGCCGTTTGATATGCCTGAAGCCGAGCAGGAATTGACCGCCGGATATCACACCGAATATTCCGGGATGAAGTTTGCCCTGTTCTTCATGGCGGAATACATCAAGATGATCGCCGTTTCCATGGTGGGTTCCACCCTCTTCCTGGGTGGCTACCGCGGACCGTTTGTGGATCAACTCCCGGCTCTGGGCCCGCTGTACCTGTTTATCAAGGTGGTGGTGTGGATGTTCGTGATCATCTGGATCCGCGCTACCTGGCCGCGCATCCGCTATGACCGGCTGATGGCCTTTGGCTGGAAAATTCTTTTCCCCCTGGCGCTGCTCAATGCCCTGATCACCGCCGTGGTGGTAGTACTGGTAGGAGGTTGAGTCGATGGCAACCAGTTTTCTTGAATCTGTGCTCGCAATGGTCCGTGGCCTGGGGACGACCTTCCGGGCGATGGTCTCCAAGCCCATCACCATCCAGTATCCCGAGCAGAAACGCCCGGTGCGCCCACGTTTCCGTGGCCGGCACGTGCTGCGCCGCTATGATAACGGCCTGGAACGCTGCATCGGCTGCTCCCTGTGCGCGGCAGCCTGCCCGGCGGATGCCATCTTTGTGGAGGCGGCTGCCAACACGGATGAAAAACGTTTTTCCCCGGGTGAGCGCTACGCCAGCACCTATGAGATCAACATGCTGCGCTGCATCTTCTGCGGTTTCTGCGAGGATGCCTGCCCGACTGAAGCCATTGTGCTCAGTGACCAGTATGAAATGACCTTCACGGACCGCGCCTCTGCGGTTTATACCAAGGATAACCTGCTGGACCCGGTGCCGCCGGATGGCAAACCAACCCCGCAGGTCACCCCGCCGGGCGTCTTCACCCGTTCGGTGCCTGAAATGAAAGACCCCACGGATTAAGGGAGGGCAGAGATGATATTCAATTACATCTGGTTTGGCGGTCTGGTCCTGGCGATTGTCGGCTCAGCGATTGGTCTGCTGTTCAGCCGCAATGCCATCTATTCTGCCCTGTTCCTGGTTTTCAATTTCTCGGTGGTGGCGGTTCTGTACCTGATGCTGGGCGCGCCGTTCCTGGCCATGGCGCAGGTCTCGGTTTACGCCGGCGCCATCATGGTGCTGTTCCTCTTCGTGATCATGCTGCTGGGCGGTGAACAGCTGCCTGGCAAGGAGCCGATGAAGTTCCAGCGCGTATTGGCCATCGGGTTGGCCGCCATTTTCTTCGTCGAGGCCGGCCTGCTGGTAGCCTGGAAATTGGGCGCCATCCAGGGCGGGTTGACCATTCTGCCGGCGGCTACTGCCGATTACGGTAGCCCGAAAGCAGTCGGCAGCGAGCTGTTCACCAAGTACGCCCTGCCGTTTGAAATCACTTCAGTCATCCTGCTGGCTGCCGCGGTGGGTGCCATCACCCTCACTCGCGGTGAGGGCGTCGTCAGCATCCGCAAGGTGCTGCTGCGCAGCCGCCGCATCGAAATGGATGAGGAGCAGCAGGCTGCTGAACAAGAAAAGAGGGGAGGGTAACCATGCCGTTAGCCTTTTATCTCGGCCTCTCGGTTTTCATGTTTGTTGTCGGCATCCTCGGCGTCACCCTGCGCCGCAATGCCCTGATCACCTTCATGTCACTGGAAATGATGTTCAACGCCGCAAATCTGGCTTTTGTGGCCTTTGCCTATCATTACCAGACGCTTTCCGGGCAACTCTTCGTCTTCTTCGTGATGACGGTGGCTGCTGCGGAAGTGGCGGTTGGCCTGGCGCTGATGGTGGCCATTTTCCGCGCCAAGCATTCGATTGACGTGGATCAAATGAACAGCCTCAAGGGCTGATCGGTGAGGAGAAAATTATGCTGCTGAGTGAAACCGCACTTCCTGACCCGATCTTTGCCCTGGTTCCCTGGGTGGTGCTGCTGCCCCTGCTGGGGTTGTTGATCAACCTGCTGTTGGGCCGCCGCTTCAACGAGAAGGTAGTCGGAACCATCGCCAGCCTGGCTTCCGGCGGAGCCTTCGGGGTAGCCGTGCTGCTGGTCCTGGCCCTGATCCGTCACCCGGAGGGCGTCAATTACCCGGTGTTCAACTGGATCTCCATCGGAGAGATGCAGGTCAACTGGGCTTTCCGCGTCGATACCCTCTCCAGCGTGATGATGCTGGTGGTTTCGGGCGTGGGCACGCTGATTCACATCTACGCCATCGGCTACATGCACAGCGATGTGCGCCATAACGGCGAGCCGGCCCGCTTCCGCCGCTTCTTTGTCTATCTCAACCTGTTCATCGCCTTCATGATGGTGCTGGTCACGGCCAACAACTACCTGATGCTCTTCGTTGGCTGGGAGGGCGTCGGCCTGTGCTCCTACCTGCTGATCGGCTTCTGGTTTGAGAAGGGCAAGGACGGCCTCGGCAATGCCAAAGCTGCCAAGAAGGCCTTCATCGTCAACCGGATCGGCGATTTTGGCCTGCTGATCGCCCTGTTCGTGATGTTCTTCGCCTTCAAGTCTTTCGATTTTGAGACGATCTTCGCTGCCGCCCCCGGCATCGCCGCTGCCACCCCCTGGGTGCTGCTGGCGATGACCCTCTTCATGCTGCTGGGCGTGACGGGTAAATCGGCCCAGATCCCGCTCTACGTCTGGCTGCCGGATGCCATGGCCGGTCCCACGCCGGTCTCTGCCCTCATTCATGCGGCCACCATGGTGACCGCCGGTGTGTACCTGGTAGCCCGTTCGGCCCCGCTGTATGAGCTGGTCCCGCTGGCGCAGAACATCGTTGCCTGGGTTGGCGCAGTGACGGCCTTCTTCGCTGCCACCATCGCGGTTGGCCAGACGGATATCAAGAAGGTGCTGGCCTACTCCACCATCAGCCAGTTGGGCTTCATGGTGGCGGCGGTGGGCATGGGCGCCTTCACGGCGGGTATCTTCCACCTGACCACCCACGCGTTCTTCAAGGCGCTGCTCTTCCTGGGAGCCGGTTCGGTCATCCTGGGCATGGAACACGGAGCCGAGCACGGTGCGCACGGTCACGGCCATAGTGAAACGGATCCGCAAGACATGCGCAACATGGGCGGCCTGCTGAAAAAGATGCCGCTGACCTTTGCCGTGTACCTGGTTGGTGCGCTGGCGCTGGCCGGTGTCGCTCCGCTGGCGGGTTTCTTCTCCAAGGATGAAATCCTGGCGGCTGCCACTCATTTCAATGTGGGCATTTTCGTGCTGCTGATCCTGGCCGCTTTCCTGACCGCCTTCTACATGGGCCGCCAGGTGTTCATGGTCTTCTTTGGCCAGCCGCGCACCGATTCTGCCAAACATGCTGCTGAAAGCCCGGCCGTGGTGACCGTTCCACTGGTCATCCTGGCGGTCCTCTCCACCCTGGGCGGACTGCTCAACTTCCCGGGCATCCACACCCTGGGGCTCTGGCTGGAGCACACCTTCCAGAAGGCTGAAGAAGCCGAGTTCATCTGGGCGGTGGCGGGCGGATCCCTGGCTGTGGCGCTGCTGGGCATCTTCCTGGCCTGGCTGATCTACGGGCGCAAGCCGCAAACCAAAGCCGAGGCAAAGGACGCGCTGGCCGGTCCGCTGGACGGTGTCTATACCGGCATGGCCAACAAGTGGTGGGTGGACGAGTTCTACCAGGCGGTCATCATCCGGCCGTTTGAGAAGTTTTCCGATTTCCTCACCCATCCGGTAGACCTGGGCGTCATCGACGGCATCGGCAACGGGTTGGGCAAGGTCACCCGCGCCTTCTCCGCCCTGTGGGGCCGCCTGCAAAACGGATATGTCCGCGCATATGCTCTCAGCATCCTGCTGGGGGTGGTCGCGATCCTCAGCTACTTCACCTATCTGGCGCTGCGCTGATCCAAGGGAGAACGAATTATGACCCTGGTTGTTCATCCTCTCATCCTGGTACTCTTCTTCCCGCTGGTCGGGTTGGTGGCGCTGCTTTTCCTCAAGGAAGAGCAGAAATCCGCCCTGCGCTGGGTGGCCTTCATCACCTCGCTGATCACCTTCGTCCTTTCGATCTGGGTGCTGGTCCTGTTCGTCCAATCTGGCAAGCCGTTGGATGTGGACCTGCCCTGGCTGGCCTTTGGCGATCTGCAAATCCGCTTCCACCTGGGCGCGGACGGCCTGAGCGTGGCCATGCTGCTGCTGACCACCTTCCTCACCCCGCTGGCTCTGCTGTCCACCTGGAAGGCGATCCAGGAGCGGGTCAAGGGCTTCATGCTCTTCTTCCTGCTGCTGGAAACGGGCATGATGGGCGTCTTCCTGGCCCTGGATATGGTCCTCTTCTACATTTTCTGGGAGTTCACCCTGGTGCCGATGTACTTCCTGATCGGCATCTGGGGCGGTGAGCGGCGCATCTACGCCACCATCAAGTTCTTCCTCTTCACCATGGCCGGCTCGGTGCTGATGCTGCTGGCCATCCTCTACATGGGCCTGAACGCCGGGACCTTCTCCCTGCCGGATCTGATCAGCATGCGCGGCAACTTTGGTTCGCTGCAGATCTGGCTCTTCGCCGCCTTTGCCGTGGCCTTTGCCATCAAGGTGCCGATGTGGCCGCTGCACTCCTGGCTGCCGGATGCCCACGTGGAAGCCCCCACAGCCGGGTCCGTCATCCTGGCCGGCGTTCTGCTGAAGATGGGCTCCTACGGTTTCCTGCGCTTCAACCTGCCGCTCTTCCCGGAAGCCACCCGCACCCTGGCGCCCTGGATGGCCGGGCTGGCGGTGATCGGCATCATTTACGGTGCCATCGTTGCCTTCCGCCAGACGGACGTGAAGAAGCTGGTTGCTTATTCCTCGGTCAGCCACCTCGGCTTCGTGATGCTGGGCATCTTCTCGCTCACGCCGCAGGGTATTTCCGGCGCCATCCTGCAGATGATCAACCACGGCCTCTCCACCGGCGCGCTCTTTTTGCTGGTCGGTTACCTGTATGAGCGCCGCCACACCCGCCAGTTGGATGCCTTCGGCGGATTGTGGAAGGTGGTGCCCTTCCTGGGCGCATTGATGCTGATCGTCACCCTGTCCTCGGCCGGCCTGCCCGGGTTGAACGGCTTTGTCGGCGAGTTCACCATCCTGACCGGGGCATTCTCCTCCGAGGCCCTGCACAGCTTCTGGTTTGCCGGGATTTCCGCCCTGGGTGTCATCCTGGCGGCGGTCTACCTGCTCTTTATGTTTGAAAAGGTCTTCCTCGGCCCGGTGAAACACGCTGAAAACAACCGGTTGGCGGATCTATCCTTCCGCGAGGCATTCATCCTCGCCCCGATCCTGGCCTTTATTTTCGTTATCGGCATTTTCCCGCAGCCGGTCTTTGACTTGATCCAGCCGTCTGTGCAGACGCTGGTGCACATTGTCAACGCCGCCGCCCTGGCGCTGCATTAGGAGGAGCAAACGATGAATCTTGAAAACCTGATTGCAGTCCTACCCCTGGCGGTGCTCGTCTTCTGGGCGGTCCTGGTCCTGCTGGTGGATTTGTGGACACCCAAGGAACGCAAGTTCATCACCGTCCTGCTGACGGCGGCCGGGTTGGCCCTCGCGCTGGGTTTGACCCTGGCGCAATACGGGCGCAACCTGCAGGCTTTTGGCGGTATGGTGGTGGTGGATAATTTTGGCGTGGTGCTGAACGTGCTCTTCCTCTCCTCCGGCCTGGTGGGAGTTGCCCTGGCGTATGAATATCTCAAGCGCATGGAGCTTGAGCGCGGCGAATACTATGCCCTGCTGCTCTTCTCGGTCAGCGGTATGATGCTGATGGCTTACGCCTACGACCTGATCGTCGTCTTCCTGGCGCTGGAATTACTCTCCATCCCGCTCTACGTGCTGGCCGGTTTTGCCCGCCCGCGGGTCGAGTCGGAAGAATCTTCGCTCAAGTACTTCCTGCTGGGCACGTTTGCCTCGGCCTTTGTGCTCTACGGCGTGGCCATGATCTTCGGCGCCACCGCCCGGACGGATTTTGGCGGCATCGTGGCTGCCATGGGTTCCGGTACCGGCAACGCGCTGCTCTTCATGATCGGCGCCGGCCTGCTGCTGGTCGGTTTTGGCTTCAAGGTGGCGGCGGTGCCCTTCCACATGTGGACGCCGGACGTCTACCAGGGCGCGCCTTCACCCGTGACCGGCTTCATGTCGGTGGCGGTCAAGGCTGCCGGCTTTACCGCCCTGCTGCGCGTCTTCACCGTGCTCTTCCGCGGCAGCGACCTGTACGCCAACCTGTGGCCGGTATTGTGGGCTCTGGCTGCCCTGACCATGATCGGTGGGAACGTGCTGGCCGTCTCGCAAAAGAACATCAAGCGCCTGCTGGCTTACTCCAGTATCGCCAATGCCGGCTACCTTCTGATGGCCTTTGTGCCGTACGGCTCGCAGTACGTCAACACGGCCATCTCGGCCGCCCTGTTCTACCTGATCGGCTACGCCCTGACCAGTTTCGGGGCCTGGGCCGTGGTGGTGGCGGTGGAGAAAACCGAAGGCAAAGGCCTGGAGATCGAGGATTATGCCGGCCTGGGCAAGCGCTACCCCTGGCTGGGCGTGGCGATGACCATCTTCATGCTCTCCTTTGCCGGTGTGCCGCTGACCCTGGGTTTCTGGGGTAAGTTCTACCTCTTCCGCACAGCGGTGGAGGGCGGGCAGCCCTGGCTGGCCCTGATCGGCTTGCTGACGACCATCGTCTCCGCCTACTACTACCTGCGGGTGATCGTGGTCATGTACATGAAATCCGGTGAGCCGGAAGCGAAGGGCGGGCTGTGGGTCAACCTGGTGGCGGTGATTGCTGCGGCCGCTGTGCTGTTGCTGGCCATCATCCCCGGCCCCATCCTGGACCTAGTCAGTAAAGCACTGATGCTGCAGTAAAAATATGAAACCGTAGTAACAACTGTAGTAACGACTGTTGTAATGACGTCAGTCGTTCATAAGTCAGCAAAAGGTGCAGGCACTTTCGAAGTGCCTTGCACCTTTTTTATGTTCCTCTCCCTGAAAGGGGGAAGAATTAATGCAAGCTACCGTTCGCCCAACGGCTTATAGTGAAAATCCAGCGTGCCGAGCAGGTCCTGGTTGGCTTTCTCCGCCACCCAGACCAGCGAGATGAAGCGGTCGATCAGCTCCAGGTATTCGCCCTCGTGGGAGGGGTAGCGCCGGGCGGAGGAGGAGAGG
>CAYOOA010000029.1:0-26234 GCA_964405455.1 uncultured Anaerolineaceae bacterium
AGTATCCTGGTGGACCACTGATAGGCCTCCTGTACCGGGGACAGGGAGTAACCATCCTGAATGGACAACAAATTTTCGCCGGTCATATCTGGTCTGAGGTGCAGGATGCCGAAGGTCGGATTGGCTGGACTTTGCAGATATACCTGGTTACATTGACGCCGACGGCATCCTCCACCAGTCCATAAGCCGGGATTTAGCCCTTGCTAATTATATATTCGAGAATCTTATTATCCTGGCTAAAGCCTTCGCGCAGATAGAACGGCACGCTGAGCTTGCTCGGCCAGAGGAAGAGCAGCTCAAAGCCGGCTTCCGCTGCCCACTGCTGGGCCACGCGCATCAATTCTCCACCCACCCCCTGGTTGCGCCAGTCGGGGATGCAGTAGACATTGGTCACATAACCGATGCAGGGGTCAAACTGGACCGGATTGGGCACCTTCCAGATGCGGCGGATATAAATGTGGGCCACGATCCCGCCCTCGTGCTCAGCCAGCCAGATTGTCCAATCGCCGGAGGCAAACGCCTCCGCCAGGAATTTCAGCATGGCTGCCCGGAATTCCTCCCAGGGGTGGGCCGGTTCGGATTCCAGGTGCAACTCGGTGCGGAAAGCCCAGCGCAGGCGGGCCAGTTCTTCGGCATCCGCAGCTGTGGCCTGGCGGAATGTGATGTTGTTCATACTTCACCTCCGGTTGGAGAAAAGATCAAGACATCCAGGCGCACCTGGCGGCGCTGCCCGCCCGAGCGGTGTTCCACCAGGTAAAGGCCCTGCCAGCGGCCCAACTGCAGCCGCCCGCCTTCCAGCGGGATGCCCAGGCTGGTGGGCAGCAGCCCGGCGCGCAGGTGGGAGGAGGAATCGTCCGCACCTTCCAGCGTGTGGCGCATCCAGGGCTGGTTTTCCGGCACCAGGCGCTCCAGGAAGGTTTCCAGGTCCTGGCGGGCGGTGGGATCATAACATTCGTTGATCAGCAGCGAGGCACTGGTGTGGGGGAGGTAGAGGTGGCACAATCCAAAGGTTGCTTTCAGTCCGCGCAGGGCGTCCTCCACCAGGGGGGTGATTTCATATAATCCTTTGCTGCGGGTAAAAACTTCCAGCGTATCGCTGAACCAGGTGCAGGCGCCGGGGGTTGTTTTCATGGGGAAAGACCTCCATCTAGCAATGGATATGCAGATTATACAACCGGTGCCCGCCAGGCGCCTTGCAATGATGGGATTCCGCCTTAAGATTCTGTTAAGTGATTTTGGTTGATTGCCGCCGGATTCTTTGTTACTATGTTATTATGGAGCGTAGACAAATATCGGGTGGGATTTCTTCGATACCAGCATGACTTTTACCTACACACCTTTTGTGCTTGCCCTGATCATCTCCTCTGCCATCATGGCGGGGCTGGCGGTCTATGTCTGGCGCGGCCCGGGTCGGCCGGTCAACCTGCCGCGTTTCGGGAGCGTCATGGCCCTGGCAGCAGTCTGGGCATTCGGCTTTGCGATGGAATTCGCTGCCAACGAGCTTTCCAGCAAGATCTTTTTCTCCAACCTGCAATTTACCATGATTGCTCTCCTGCCGGTCGTCATCCTGGCTGTGGCGATGCAATTCACCGGCCGCGTCCGCCTGTACCGTCTGGGCTTGATCCTGGCCGGCGGATTTGCCCTCATCACCATCCTCCTGACCTGGACGGGACGCCTGCATCACCTTTTCCGTTATGATTACCACGTGGAGCAGGAGCAGGGATTGACCCCGTTGGTCGGAACCGATGGGCCGTGGTACTTTGTTTTCTCAATCGCCTCCAACCTGGTGATGCTGACCACTTTTGTCCTGCTGCTGGAGTACGCCTGGCGCGCCCCGACCCTGTTCCGCCGCCAGGCATTGATGATGATCGCCTGTCTGCTGCCGCCCGAGATCGTCAACACCCTCTACTTGCTGGGAATCACCCCGGTTCCGAACCTGAATTTCACGCCGATGACCTTCCTGCTTTCGGGAATCATCTTCCTGCTGGGCGTGGTGGAAGTGCAGATGCTGGAGGTGGTGCCCGTAGCCCGGGCAACCATCCTGGATAAAATGCAGGACAGCATCCTGGTCATGGATGCCGCCAACCGGGTGGTGGATATCAACCCGGCCGGCTGTAAAATGTTGGGCATTAAATCGGATGCGGTGATTGGCAAGACCATCCAGGAAGTACTGGCGCGCTGGCCTGAGTTGTACGATCTTTACGGCTCCGTCCACCAGACTTCAGGAGAGATCACGGTACGCGAAGAGCATGCCACGTATTACTATGAACTACAGATCTACCCGATTACATCCGGCAGCCGGGTGAGCGGCCGGCTGGCAATCATCCGCAACATCACCGATCGCAAGCGGACCGAGGAAGAGCTGCGCTACCTGGGCACGCATGACGCCCTGACCGGCCTGTATAATCGGGCTTTCTTTGAGGCGGAAATGTCCCGCCTGGAAAAGAGCCGGTTGTACCCGATCAGCATTGTGATGATCGACCTGAACGGAATCAAGCAAACCAATGACCGCTTTGGCCATGATGCCGGGGATGAACTCTTCCGGCTGACGGCGCGCATTTTCCGCTCCATTTTCCGGGCGGAGGATGTCATCGCCCGGATCGGCGGGGATGAGTTTGCCATCCTGCTGCCGCAACTGGACGAGGATTCCGCCCGGAACGTCATCAAGCGCCTGCGCAAGGCCGTGGCAGAGCAGGCCACGGCGGGGCCGGCGCGGTTGAGTATGTCCATCGGCTGCGCCACCGCCCTGGGACCGGCTGAATTGCGGGCCACGTTGAAAGAAGCGGACGACCGCATGTACGAGGACAAGGGCGTGCTGCGCTCGCTCAATCGCTGATTTGTTAAGTTAAAGAATCCCATCTTTTAAGATTTCTAATCTGCAGAATCTTGACTTTCCTCCCAGTGCGAACCTATAATAATACAACTTGTAGGTACAACCTGACAACCTGACAGCCCACCCACTGGCCAAACCTATGAACATGCCTGACGTACTGGATCGCGATAGCTTTAAGCCGCTCTACTACCAGATCAGCGAAGCCTTGCGCCTCATGATCGAGAGTAACGAGCTGAAACCGGGGGACCGCCTGCCTTCGGAGAATGACCTGATTGCGCAATACCGGGTCAGCCGCAATACCGCCCGCCGGGCGCTCAATGCCCTCATCATGGACGGGGTGGCCTACACCCAGCAGGGCAAGGGTACTTTTGTGGCCCCGGCCCGCACGCGGGAAGGGCTGCTGAACCTGACCAGCTTCTCCGAGGAAATTATCCTGCGCGGCATGACCCCCGGTTCGAAGCTGCTCGGATTTGGCCGGGTGGTGCCCCCACCCAAGATCGGCCTGGCACTGGAGCTGCAGCCGGAGGAGGAAACCTACAAGATTGACCGCCTGCGCCTGGCAAATACGGAACCGATGGCCATTAATATTTCTTATTTGCCCTGCCGCCTGTGTTCCGATTTGGCGGACCAGGATTTTGTAACCGGGTCGCTCTACCGCTACCTGGAAGATGTGCTGAACCTGCCGATTGAATTTGGCGACCGGCTGATCAAATCCGGCGCGGCCAATGAATATGAGGCGGATTTGCTGCACGTTTCCATCGGTTCGCCGGTCATCATCACCGAGGGGCCGTCGTACATGGCCAACGGCGTTCCAATTGAATATACCAAGATCGTTTATCGCGGCGATCGATATGAATTTACCTATCGGGTGGTCCGCCGCAAGCACAACATATTGAAAGAAGAAAATAGCGAAAGCCATCGAATTTATACCTGAGATCTGAAGTGCCCCGGGAGGGAGTTTCGCAGATGTCTGTGGTTGTCTTTGGCAGTATCAATATGGACCTGGTGGTTCGCACGCCACGTTTTACCCAACCGGGTGAAACGCTGACGGGACGCACCTTTTTCACGGCTCCGGGAGGCAAAGGTGCCAACCAGGCGGTGGCTGCCGCCCGTTTGGGCGCACCAACCTGGATGGTTGGCCGGGTGGGGACGGATGTCTTCGCCGATTCACTGATCGCCAGCCTGCAATCCAGCGGTGTGCGCACGGAGGCCGTCTTCAAGGATGCCAGCCAACCTTCCGGCACGGCCCTGATCACCGTGGATGACCACGGCGAAAACCAGATCATCATCATCCCCGGCGCCAACGGCCAGGTGGGGGAAGACGACCTGGAGCGCATGCATCGCATCCTGGGTACGGGCGGTGTGCTGCTGCTTCAATTGGAAGTTCCCCTGCCGGGCGTACTGGCAGCCGCCCGGTTGGCCCGCCGTCACGGCCTGACCGTGATTCTGGATCCCGCGCCAGCCGTGACCCTGCCGCGGGAACTTTTCCAGGCAGCCGACTGGATCACCCCCAACGAGAGTGAAGCCGCCCTGCTGGCCGGCTTTGAAGTGAAAGATGAAGAATCCGCCGCCCGGGCTGCCGCTGTATTTCACCAGCGCGGCACCCCCAATGTGGTCATCAAGATGGGCGGGCGGGGCGCCTTCTGGAGTTCTCCAGAAGGACAAAGCCTGGTGCCACCCTTCCGCATCACTCCGGTGGATACCGTGGCGGCCGGGGATGCTTTCAACGGGGCCTTTGCGGCCGGGTTGGAGGTGGGGCTGCCGCCCGCCGACGCCCTGCGGCGCGCCAGCGCGGCCGGTGCGTTTTCCGCCACCCGCCCTGGAGCTCAACCCTCCATGCCAACACTTGCCGAACTGGAGGAATTCATCCTGAATTATGACTGAGCCTGTGCGCCGCCTCATTGTTGATACCGACCTGGGCGTGGATGATGCCGTTGCCCTGCTGCTGGCCCTGGCTGACCCGGCTGTCGAAATCCTGGCCATCACCACCGTGACAGGCAACGTGGATGTGCAGCACGTCAACCGCAATGTGCGCCAGGTGCTGGAATACCTTCAGCGGCCGATTCCGGTTTTCCCCGGCTCGGCCGTACCGCTCATCGGCGCGCCGTTGGACCTGGGCGGCCTGATGGGCGCGGACGGCCTGGGCGGAGCCTCGGTGGATCTGCCCGCCCCGTTGGTCCCGCTGCAATCCAGTCCGGCGGCCGTGGCCCTGGTGGAGCAGATCCACCGCGCGGCGGCCATGGGTGATTTCAGCCTGGTGATGCTCGGCCCGCTGACCAACCTGGCCCTGGCCCTGGCGCTGGACCCGGGGATTGCAAAGCTCGTCCCGCAAATTGTAATTATGGGCGGGGCGGTGGATGGGCGCGGAAATGCCACTGCCGCGGCCGAGTTTAACTTCTATGCCGATCCGGAAGCCGCCCGGGTGGTGTTGGCTGCCGGGTTCTCCAACCTGGTCCTGCTGCCCTGGGAGACTTCCCTGCATTACCCATTGACCTGGGAGGAGTATGACCGCCTGGCCGCCTTACCCGGCCGCAAAGCCCGTTTGTTTGCCAAAATCACTGCCCTCATGTGCAGTTTCCTGAAAGAAACCTTCCATCTGCCGGGCACGCCCCTGCCCGATCCGCTGGCGATGGCTTGCGCACTTGATGCGCAGATCATCCGCCAGGCGCCGCCGGCCTTCTGTACCGTGGAAACCGGCGGCAAGATCGGGCGCGGCCTGCTGGCGGTGGACTGGCGCGGTTTGTCCGCCTCAGCGCCGAACACCCACGTCGTCACTGAGATCGATTTCGACCGATTCCTCAACCGACTCCAGGCCAGCCTGGAAGAAAGGAGATGATCTGTTCAGGAGCGTTTCAATCATTGGAGTACCCGTTTAACCCTTAACCAACCAATATTAAAACTTTTGGAGGAGAATTTCGTATGAAGCACAAGATGTTGTTCGTCGTTAGCCTGCTGCTCATCGCCAGCATGCTGCTCACCGCCTGCGGTACCAAGGCGACCGAAACCCCCGCCACCACCGGCGGTACCACCGCCAAGGAAATCAAGGTTGTCAACCTGATCAATGGTGTGTTGGGCGACAAGTCCTTCTTCGATTCCGCCAACCGCGGTATGGAGAAGGTCATGGCCGATTATCCCCAGGTCAAAGTCAAGACCATTGAAGCCGGCATTGACCCCGCCAAGTGGCAGGCTGCCTTGGAAGACGCCGCCGCCAATGAGGATTACGAAATCATGATCCTCGGCACCTACCAGATGTCCGAATTCCTGCAGATCGTGGCCCCCAAGTACCCGGACAAGAAATTCATCATCTACGATGTGTCCGTGGATTACACCGCCTGCGATTGCAAGAACGTCTATTCCATCACCTACAAGCAGAATGAAGGCTCCTACCTGGCAGGTGTGTTCGCCGGCCTCGTCAGCAAGGCCAAGGTCATCGGTGTGGTGGGCGGCCAGGATATCCCGGTCATCAACGACTTCATCGTTGGTTACGAACAGGGTGCCAAGGCCAATGGCGTGACCGAAGTCATCAAGCAGTATGCCGGTGGTTGGAACGATCCCGCCAAGGGTAAGGAACTGGCCCTGGCCATGTATCAGCAAGGCGCTGACATTGTCTTCCAGGTTGCTGGCGGCACCGGTGTGGGTGTCTTCCAGGCTGCCCAGGAAATGGGCAAGTATGCCATCGGTGTGGATTCCGACCAGGCTACCATCATCAACGAGACCAACCCGGAACAGGCTCCGTTCATTATCACCTCCATGAAGAAGAACGTGGACAACAGCCTCTACCGCGCCATGAAGATGTATATTGAAGGCACCCTGCCCTTCGGCAAGGCTGAAGCCCTGGGTGTTGCTGAAGGCGGCGTGGGTCTGGCCAAGAACCAGTGGTTCGACGCCGTTGCCACCCCGGACATCAAGGCCAAGCTGGATGCAGCCGAAGCCGATCTACTGGCTGGCAAGATCGTTGTCGATACCGTCTTCAAATAACCTGTAGCCCCCATTTTCCCCGGCAGGGGGAGTTACTCCCCCTGCCGGTATTTTACTGGAGGTTGGTATGGCGCCTATCATTGATTTAAGAAATATCATCAAGATTTATTCAAACGGCGTGGTTGCCAACGACGGGGTCAATTTTTCTGTGGAGAAGGGCGAAATTCATGCCCTGGTGGGCGAAAACGGCGCGGGCAAATCCACCCTGATGAAGATCATCTACGGGTTGGAGCAACCCACCCACGGTGAAATCATCATTGATGGGCAGCCGCGCCACTTTCATTCCTCCAGAAACGCAATTGATGCCGGAATTGGCATGGTGCACCAGAACTTCATGCTGGTGCCTTCATTCACCGTGGCCGAAAACATTGTTCTCGGCCAGGAACCAACCCAGCGCGGCTTCCTCAATAAAAAGGAAGCCCACGATGCGACGGTTGAATTTTCCAAGCGCTACGGACTGCGGGTGGAGCCGGATGCGATTGTGGACAGCATTAATGTTGGCATGCGCCAGCGGGTGGAGATCCTCAAGGCGCTCTACCGCGGCGCCAATATCCTCATCCTCGACGAACCGACGGCCGTCCTCACCCCGCAGGAAACCCAGGAATTATTTGCCGCCATCCGCAAGTTGGTGGACCAGGGGAAGACCGTGGTCTTTATCACCCACAAGCTGCGCGAGGTGAAGGAGATTTCCGACCGGGTGACCGTGATGCGGGCCGGCAAGGTGGTGGGGGTTGTACCCACGACGGATGTGACCCGCGAACAACTGGCCAATATGATGGTCGGCCGGGAAGTCTTCCTCAACGTGGAAAAACCGCCCATGCAGCGCGGCCGCAAGGTGATGGAAGTCCAGAACCTTTCCTACGTGGCCGATACCGGCCGGCGGATGTTGAATAATATTTCCTTCAACATTTACGCCGGTGAAATCCTCGGCATTGCCGGTGTGGAAGGCAACGGGCAAACCGAACTGGTGGAAATTTTGACCGGCCTGCGCCCGGCCACTGCCGGGAATGCACTGGTGGATGGTAGACCGGTGCTCAACAAGACTCCGCGCGAGGTCCGCCTGGCGAAGGTGGCCCATATTCCCGAAGACCGCTTGACCAACGGCCTGGCTTTGAGCGCCTCGATCGACGAGAACCTGATCGTGGACCGCTACTTCCGGCCGCCTTTCAAGCGCGGGCTTTCAATTGATTACAAGAAGGTGCGCGATTTCGGGGTGGAAATGATCCAGAAGTTTGGCATTCGCACGCCCAACGGCGAGCTGCCGGTGGCTTCGCTTTCCGGCGGCAACATGCAGAAGGTGATCGTGGCGCGTGAGTTTTCCTCCGACCCGGAGTTGTTGATCGCTGCCCAGCCCACCCGCGGGATTGATGTGGGCGCCACCGAATTCATCCGCGACCAATTGGTCAAAAAGCGCACTGACGGCACAGCTGTTTTGCTCGTCTCGGCGGATTTGAGCGAGGTGATGAGCCTTTCAGACCGGATCATTGCCATGTATGAAGGCCAGATCACGGGCGTCTTCCCGGATGCCCAGTCCGTGCCGGAAGAAGAGTTGGGCCTGTATATGCTGGGGATTAAGCACCAGACGCAGGAAGAAATGGAGGCGCTGCTATGATCCGCAAGATGTTGATGAAGCCTGCAATTCGCGAGTTCCTGCGCATGTTCCTGGCCATTGCCATTTCCCTGAGCATCGGTTTCATAATCACCCTGCTTGTCAGTAAAGACCCGATTACGGCCTACAAGGCCTTTTTGGTTGGGCCTGTGACCAAGCTGAACCGGGCCGGTGAGTGGATCAAGGAATCCATCACCCTCTGTTTGCTCGGCCTGGCCGTGGCGCTGGTGTTCAAGGCCAACCTCTTCAGCCTGGGGCAGGAAGGCCAGATGCTGCTGGGCGCCCTGGTGTCCGGTTCGATTGCTTTGTTCGTCCCGCTGCCCGGCATCCTGCGCATCCCGCTGGCCCTGATTGCGGCCATGCTGGTGGGCTTCCTGTTTGGCCTGATACCGGGTTATCTGAAAGCGCACCTCAACGCCAATGAAATTGTCTCAACCCTGATGTTGAACGCCATCGCCCTGCGCTTGTACGATTATTTCCTGATTTTCTACATCAAACCGCCGAACGCGGGCTACAATGCCTCCGATTTCTTCCCCAAGGAGGGCATTTTACCCAGTTTTGTACCCAACCTGCCCTTCCTGGCGGATGTGTACAAATTGTTCACCACCAAGGCCAACGTCACCATCATGCTCTACATCGCCATCCTGATGGTGGTGGCCACCTGGTTCCTGATGTACCGCACGCCGTTTGGTTATGAATTGCGCCTGCTGGGTTCCAACATCAAGTTCGCCAGCTACGGCGGCGTCAACACCAAGCGCACCATCACCCTGGCGATGGGCATCAGCGGCATCCTGGCCGGCCTGGCCGGGGCGCACCTGGCGATGGGCATCCATACCAAGCTGATTGCCAATATTACGGTTTCACTCGGTTTTGAAGGGATCGTGGTGGCGCTGCTGGCGCGTAACAACCCGATAGGCGTGCCTTTTGCGGCGCTGGCTTACGGCTACATGCGGGCCGGCGCGGATATCATGGAGCGCTCATCGGACGTCTCCCGCGAGATGGTCCTGATCATCCAGGCCATCATCATCCTGCTGGTGACGGCGGAACGGGTTTTGCCAATCGTCCAGCAGCGCGTGAGCGCCGCCAGGCTGGCCAAGAACGGCGGGAACGGCGAATCAGATGCCAAACCGACCCTGGAAGAAGGAGGCAGCGATGTCGCTTGAGGTTGTTCTTCGCAGTATCTTCAGTGCGGCTTTCCTGGCCAGTGTGCTGCGCATCAGCACGCCGATCATCCTGCCGGCGTTGGGCGGCCTGCTGACAGATCTTTCCGGGGCCATCAACATTGCCCTGGAAGGCATCATGCTTACCTCTGCATTCACCGGCGTGGTGGTTTCGGCGTACACCCACAGCGTATTCCTGGGCGTACTGGCCGGCGTGGCCGCGGGTGTGCTCATCTCGTTTGTCCTCGGCTGGTTCCACCTCTACCTGGAAACCAACATCATCCTGGCCGGTACGGCCATCAACATTCTCGCCACAGGCGGCACGGTCTTCCTGCTCTACGTGTTGACCGGGGATAAGGGCAATTCCTCCACCCTGGCCAGCGGCATGGTGCCGAACGTGGTCATCCCCCTGGTTAAGGATATTCCCTTCCTGGGCAAGGTGATCAGCGGGCAGCACATTTTCGTCTGGTTTGCCTTCATCCTGACCTGGCTGACGGCAATCTACCTGTACAAGACCCCCTGGGGCGCCCACCTGCGCGCGGTCGGTGAGAATCCAACCGCTGCGGCTTCGGTGGGTATCAATGTCAAGCGCACCCAGATGACCGCCCTGCTGCTTTCCGGCTTCCTGGCCTCATTTGGCGGCATGACCATGTCCATGGCCTATCTGCCGCTCTTCCAGCGTGAAATGACGGCCGGGCGCGGTTTCATCGCCCTGGCAGCGGTCTACCTGGGCGGGCGCAAGCCGTGGGGCACGCTGCTGGCAGCCATCCTCTTCGGTTTTGCGGATGCGCTTTCCAACCAGTTTGGTTCGATGAACATCCCCTCCCAGCTGGTGCAGATGCTGCCCTACATCGTGACGATCGTGGCCCTGGTGATCTATGCCCTGCGCGACCAGGCCATCAAGCGCGAACGCCAGCGCAAATTCCATGAGCAGCAGGAAGTGGCTGCCCATCACACCGGGAGCGAGGCATGACCGAACTCTTCGATAAGGTGCGCGGCGGTTTCTACGGCCAGGCCCTGGGCGATTCCTGGGCCATGCCGGCCTGGTTGAATCCGCAGCAAACCTGGGATTATTACGGCGGATACATTGAAGAATTCCGTGATGCACCAGATACTCACCCGGTGCATCACGGCCTGCGCGCCGGCCAGGTGACGGACGATACCGAACAGGCCGCTGCGATTGCCGAGGTCATCATCCGCGATGGCATGGTGACCGCGGAAGGCGTGGCCCAGGCCCTGGTGGCCTGGTACCACCGCATCGGCGGAGATGCCAGCCCGTACGTTGGGCCCTCCAGCCGGCGCGCCATCCAAGCCATCCAGCGCGGCGAGGATCTCAACCAGGTCGGCCGCCACGGCGATACCAACGGCGCCGGGATGCGCGTTTCCCCCATCGGCCTGATTCACCCGGGGGATGTGGAAGGCGCCATCCGCGACGCCGCCATCTCGTGCATTCCCACCCATAACACGGATGTGGCTGTTTCCGGGGCTGCGGCGGTAGCCGGGGCAATCGCCGCAGCGCTCAAGCCTGCCAGCACGCTCGACGAGGTGGTGGAGGCCGGGGTTTATGCTGCCGGGCAGGGCCGCAAGTACGGCCATGTCTGGATCGGTGCTTCCGTGCCGAAGCGCATCCACCTGGCGGTGGAAATTGCCCGCAGCGGCAAGCCTGTCCGCGAGCGGCTGCAGGACCTGTATGATATCGTCGGTGCCACGCTGGCCATCAGCGAGGCGGTGCCGGCGGCTTTTGGCGTGCTGGTGATGGCCGAAGGCGACCCGGTGCGTTGCGGCGTGCTGGCGGCGGCCCTCTCCGGCGACGCCGACACGGTGGCTGCCATGGCCTGTGCCATGGCCGGTGCCTGGAAGGGCATTGCGGCCTTCAAGCCGGAGTACCTGGCCTTGATGCAAAAAGCCAATCCCTGGCTGGATTTTGATGCTGTTACAAGCGGGCTGTATGAATTGGCCCTCAAGCAGGTGAAATAAACCATGGGCGGGCTGCTTCTTCGCAACTGTGATGTGCTGCGCTTTGTCGACCGGCAGCCCGCCTTCGCTTTCCACCAGGATGTTCGGGTGGAAGGCAACCGGATCAAGGAAATTATCCCGACCGGCGCACCGACCGCCCCGGATGAGCAAATCATCCCGGCGGACGGCCTGCTAGCCGTGCCGGGGATGCTCAACACCCACGCCCACGTGCCGATGGTCCTTTTCCGCGGCGCGGCGGAGGACGTGACCCTGGAGGACTGGTTCAACCAGTTTATTTTCCCGCTCGAATCCAACCTGACCCCGGAAGATGTCTACTGGGGCGCGCTGCTCGGCATGGCCGAGATGATCGAAGCGGGTATTACCGGTGTGGCGGATCATTACTTTTACATGGACGAGGTGGCCCGGGCGGCCGTGGAAGCTGGCCTGCGGGCCGACCTGGCCTGGGCGGTCTTTGAACACGACGGCCCGCAAAAGCTGGAAGAGTCGATCGCCTTCATCCAGCGCTGGCAGGGGGCGGCGAATGGGCGCATTACCACCTGGCTGGGGCCGCATTCGCCCTACCTGTGCGGCCCGGAATTCCTGAAACTGTGTGCCCACCGGGCAGCCGACCTGGAAGTGGGCATCCACTTGCATGTCTCCGAGACGGCGGCCCAGGTGGAATTGAGCCGGCAGCGCTACGGCGTGACCCCGGTTAAATTACTGCTGGATTGCGGCGTGCTGGAACAGCCCTGCATCTTTGCCCACTGCCTGTATCCCACCGACGAAGACCTGGACATCATGGCCGATCACCCGGTGGGGGTGGGCCAGGCGCCCAAGACCTACCTGCGGGCCGGCATGGGCCTGGGTCCTCTCAAGGGCTACCAATCCCGCGGGATCCCGGTCGGTCTGGCCTCGGATGGGGCTGCCAGCAGCAGCACGCTGGACCTGTACGAGCAGATGCGCCTGATGGCGCTGACCCAGAAATTCCTGGAAAATGATGCCCGCGCCATGCCCCTGGCGGAAATCCTGCACATTGCCTACCCTGGCAGCGCGCAGGTGCTGCGCAAGGCGGAGCTGGGCGAACTGGAACCCGGCAAACTGGCGGATATCGTCCTGCTGCGCCAGGATCGGGCGGCGGCGCTCCCGCGCCTGAACCCGGCTGCCAACCTGGTTTATGCGCTGGGCGCGCCGGATGTGGATACGGTGATTTGCGATGGGCGGGTGCTCATGCAGAACCGCAAATTACTCACCCTGGATAAGGCCAAAATCAAACAGGAAGTTGAATCCCGCCTGGAACGGCTCTCGCGCAAAGTTCCCGGCAGACAGGTGGCAGTCTACCCGACATGATTATTCAAATCTATGCCTTCACCATTCCAGAAGAGGCGGTTGCAGCCGCGGAAATGGGAGTGGACCATATCGGCTTTGTAGCCGGGCGCTATGACCTGGTGCCCGGCGAATTAAGTTTTGGCGAAGCGCGCGCCCTGCGCGCTGCGCTGCCCGCCGGCACCACGTCCGTGGCATTGACGATGGCAACCGATGTGAACGAAATCCTGCGCATGGCGGAAGCCGTGGAGCCGAATATCATCCACATCTCCACTGACGTGGAGGATGTGCCGGAAAAAGCAATGGAGGAACTGCGCGAGCGGCTCGCCCCGGGCATCCGCCTGATGAAGGCCCTGCCGGTGGGCGAGGAAAAAGAGAGCCTGGAATTGGCCCGCCGCTTTGCCCCCTTCAGCGATCTATTCCTGCTGGATACCAAGGTGACCGGCATGCCCGGCGTGGGCGCCACCGGCCGCACCCATGATTGGTCGATCAGCCGGCAGATCGTGGAGACTTTTGGTGTGCCGATCATCCTGGCCGGCGGCCTGAGCCCGGAAAACGTGGCTGAATCCATCCGCAAGGTGCAGCCGTGGGGTGTGGATTCGAACACGGCCACCAACCTGCCCGGCGACCCGGTGCAAAAGGATATGCGCCGCGTGGCGGAATTTGTCCAAGCTGTGCGGTCAGTGAAGGGGTAGAGTATGCCTGCCGGTTCTGTCCTGCTGTTTGGCGATCTCAACGTGGATAACATCTGCAGTCTGCCGGAGATTCCCCCGCCGGGACGGGATGTGTACATGTCCCGCGTGGAGACTCATCTCGGCGGGGCGGTGTGCAATTCGGCGGTGGTTTTGCAGGGCCTGCGCCAGCCAACCCGCATGCTGGGGGCGGTCGGTGAGGACCAATGGGGTGATTTCATCCTGACCGAATTGCAGCGGGCGGGAGCGGATACGCGTTTTATCGTTCGCAAGACTGCCGAGGACAGCGGTTTGATCTTCATCGGCGTCACGCCCAACGGTGAGCGCACCATGTTCAGCTACCGCGGCGCCAACAGCATCATCACCCCGGCGGATTTGCCTGAAGCGATCCTCGACGGGGTCAGCCTGATCGAACTTTCCGGTTATGTTTTCATCAGTCTGGACCAATCTGAAACTGCCTGGAGGTTGATCCACCTGGCCGGGGCGCGCGGCATCCCGATCAGCCTGGATACCGGACTCGACCCGGTGGTGCGCGAGCCGGAAATCCTGCGCGCCGCCCTGCCTCACCTGCGGGTCTGCATCACCGGCCAGGAGGAATGCCAAATCCTGACCGGTTTTGACGACCTGGAGCAGCAGGCGGCGGCGCTGCTGGCGCAGGGCATCCAACTGGTGGCCATCAAGCTGGGCGGGCGCGGAGCCTACCTGGCCTGGCCGCAGGGTACCCTGCTGCTGCCGGCCTTCAAGGTGGAAGTGCTCGATACCACCGGCGCCGGGGACGCCTTCTCCAGCGGCCTGGTGTACGGCCACTTACACGGTTACAGCCCGTGCGCCAGCGGTGCGCTGGCCAATGCCCTCGGCGGGCTGGCCACCACGGTCTACGGCGCCGCCTGGCTCCGCCGTGAGCAGGTGCTGGCCTTCCTCAAGTCTGTCCAGCAGGCCGAGCCAAATCATCCGGCCCAGTGCGGCATCCAGGAGGCGGTTTTCCGCCTCGGCATGGAGGATGCATGAGGCCGCTATCTGAAATTTCCATCCTTTCCCTGGGCGACCTGGTGGCTGACCTGAACGTCTCCATCGAGAAACTGCCCGTGCTGCACCAGGAACACCAACTTGTGCGGCGCGTCCAGCTGGAGCCGGGCGGGGCTGGTAATTTCATGCTGGCCGGGGCACGCCTCGGCGCGCACATCACCGCCCTGGGCGTGATTGGCGACGACTTGTACGGGCGCGAGATGCTCCAGGTGCTTGAATCCGAGGGTGTGCAGACCAGGGACGTCATCCGCCAGCCGGACGGCAACACCACCCTGGTTTTTGTCCTGGCAGATGAGCACGGTCACCATGTTTTCCTGGGTCAGGTCGGGCTCGGCCCGGCGGTGACCTTGCAGGAAAACTGGAAGGCAGCCCTGCGCAGCGCGGATGCCGTCCACTCCTACGGGTACACACTCAACGAGGTGCGCCTGGCCGATACGCTGCTGGCCGGGATGGAATATGCGCTACACTGCGGCAAGCTTGTCTTCTTTGATCCCGGCCCGCACGTGGCTCACTTGCCTTTTGAGCGCCGCCGCCAGGCCCTGCAGCGCTGCTCGGCCGTGCTGCTGACCGAAGATGAAATACCGCTGGTGGTGGAAGGTGGGCAGGGCATGCAGGATGCGCCGCGCCTGTTCTCGGATACGGTGCAGTTGGTGGTGGTCAAGCGCGGTTCAGACGGCTGCGTGGCCTTCCGGCCGGGCGCCGAGCCGGTGGACCATCCCGGTTTCCGGGTGCCGCTGGTGGATACCACGGCCGCCGGGGACAGCTTTGCAGCCGCGTTTATCGCCGCCTGGCTGCAGGGGCGTCCGCTGCCGGAGGTGCTGGCGATTGCCAATGCCATGGGCGCGGCCAAGGTGCAAAAGCCCGGCTCCGGGCGGCAGGTGCCCACCCTGGCCGAGGTGTGCGCCGTACTGGCCGGCTCTGGAATTGATTTATGACGCGGAAAAGACCGGATAAAAACGGATTTGCACGGAGAAAGATCTTCAATTAAAAGTGTAAGGATTTGTAATATCTGTGTTCATCTGTGATATCTGTGGTTAATCCATTATTTCAGGAGAAAGAATGCTTACGAAAATTACATTACAAACCCCACCCCGGGAGAGCCTGATCAATATTACCGAGCAGGTGAAGGACGCAGTACGCGCCAGCGGTATCAAGGAAGGCATTTGCGTTATTGTCACCCCGCACTCCACCGCCGCCCTCACTCTCAATTCCGCCTGGGACCCGGCCACCGCGCAGGACATCCTGTCCGAAATTCGCCGCCTGGTGCCCACCCGCGTGGATTTCAACCACACCTATGATACACCGGCAGATGCCGCCGGGCACATCAAGTCCAGCCTGGTCGGCGCGGGGCTGTCCCTGCTCGTCATCAACGGCGAGTTGTTCCTGGGCGGCTCCCAGTTTATCTTCTTCTGTGAATTTGACGGTCCGCGCCCGCGCGAAGTGCTGCTGCGTGTGATCGAAGATCGGTAGGTGAAGCATGCCGCGCAAGATCCTGATTGATACCGACCCCGGGATTGACGATGCGATGGCCATCCTGGCCGCTCTGCGCAGCCCGGAACTGGAAGTTGTCGGTCTGACGATTGTTTTCGGCAACGCCGACGTGGAAAGCTGCGCCCTCAACGGCCTGCGCCTGGTGGAGTTGGAAGGTCATGACTACATCCCCGTTGCCAAGGGCTGCGGGCAGGCGCTGGTCATCCCCACCGAGGAGTTGGGCACGCACGTTCACGGCCTGGATGGGATGGGTAACACCAACCCGCCCCTGCCGCGCGGCAAGCTGGATTCGCGCCATGCGGCCGAGTTCATCATCGAAACTGTGCGCGCGCATCCGGGTGAAATCACTCTCGTCCCGCTTGGCCCGCTGACCAACATCGGCCTGGCCGTCCGCCTGGATCCAGGCATCGTGCCGCTGGTCAAGGAAGTGGTGCTGATGGGCGGCAATGCAACCGTGCCGGGCAACATCTCCCCGGTGGCCGAAGCCAACATTTATCACGACCCGCACGCCGCCGAGATCGTCTTCTCTGCCGGCTGGAAGGTGACCATGGTTGGTCTGGATGTGACCACCCGCACGCGGATGACCCCCGAATACCTCTCCCGGCTGTATGCTGCCGGTAATCCGGCCGTCAGGCTGCTCGAGCGGATTCATCCCTGCTACAAAGCCTACTTTGACCGCCAGTACAATATGCAGGGCGTCATCCACACCCACGACCCCTCGACCATTGCCTACCTGCTGGCACCGCAATATTACACCGTGCAGAGCGTGCCGGTTCACGTGGAAACCGAGGGCCGCCTGGCGGGCCAGACGATGCCCGACCCGCATCACCAGTGGGGCGACCGCCCGGATGTGGACGTGCTGGTGGGCGTGGACGAGCCGGCCGTGCTGCAACTATTGTTCAATTTACTGACCCAGTAACCGATTGCCCCGGAGGCAACGTATGCCGCGCAAGATCCTGATTGATACCGACCCTGGAATTGACGATGCCATGGCCATCCTGGCCGCCCTGCGCTCCCCGGAGCTGGAGGTGGTTGGCCTGACGGCAGTCTTTGGCAATGCGGACGTGGAAACCTGCGCCCTGAATGCCCTGCGCCTGGTGGAATTGGAAGGCAACGACCACGTGCCGGTGGCGCGCGGTTGCGGGCAGGCCCTGGCGGTCCCGTTGGAACGGGTGGGCACGCACGTCCACGGCCTGGATGGGATGGGCAACACCAACCCACCCCCGCCGCACGGTCAGCTGGATCCCCGCCCATCCGCCCAATTCATCATCGACACCGTCCGGGCCCACCCGGGCGAGGTGACCCTGGTGCCGGTCGGCCCGCTGACCAATATCGGATTGGCCGCCCGGTTGGACCCGGGCATCGTGCCCCTGGTCAAGGAGGTGGTGTTGATGGGCGGCAGCATTTACGCCACGGGCAACATCTCGCCGGTGGCCGAGGCCAACATCTACCACGACCCGCACGCCGCGGAGATCGTCTATTCCGCCGGCTGGCCGGTGACCATGCTCGGCCTGGATGTCACCACCCGCACGCTGATCCGCCCGGAGTACCTGGAACGCCTGTACGCGGCCAAAAACCCGGCCACGCAGTTGCTGGAGCGCATCCAGCCCTGCTACCAGCAATTCCACGAGGAGGTGTACGGCCTGCACGGCGCCTTCCATGTCCATGACCCTTCGGTGGTGGCCTACCTGCTGGCCCCGGAACTCTACCGCTGCCAGCAGATGCCAGTCTACGTGGAAACCGAGGGACGTTGCCTCGGCCAGACCGTGGCCGACGGGCACCATCAATGGGGCCAGCGGACGCTGACCAACATCCCGCTGGAAGTGGATGAGGCAGGCGTGCTGGAATTGCTGTTTGACCTCTTGACACGTTAATGGAGTTAAATTTCCACCATGGATTGGAACGGTAACAACAGGTAAACATGGATAAAAAAATTCTCCGTGACCTCCGTGTTCTCTCCTTCTCCGTGGTGAAGATTTGAAAGGAGTAACAATGCAAAGACTCTGGATTGATACCGATACTGCTTCCGATGATGCCGTGGCCATCCTGATGGCCCTGCGCTGGCCGGATGTGCACGTTGAGGGCATCAGCGTGGTGGCGGGCAACGTCCCGCTGGAAATGTGCAGCCGCAACGCCCGCTACACGGTGGAATTGTGCGGCAAACAGACGCCCGTCTATGAAGGCGCGCCGCGCCCGCTGCTGCGCGAGCCGTACTGGGCCTTCTTCTTCCACGGTCCGGACGGCATGGGCGGGATGAATTACCCCGAGCCCAAGCGCCCGGCCGAACCCACCCCGGCGGTGGAGGCCATCATCAAGGCCTTCCGCGAATCGCCCGGCGAGATCACCCTGGTCACGCTCGGCCCGTTGACCAATATTGCCCTGGCCATTTCCATCGCCCCGGATATCGTCCAGAAGATCCCGATCTGTTACATGATGGCCGGAGCGGCCTGCACGGTCGGCAACATCACCCCGGCGGCCGAGTATAACGTCTGGGTGGACCCGGAAGCCGCCCGCATGGTCTATCTCTCCGGCATCCCATTGGTGCAGGTGGGCTGGGAGCTGTGCCGCGGCGAGGCCAACATCGTTGAGAAGGATTACGAGTACATCCGCTCGCTGGATACGGTCTACGGCCATTTTGCCCTGGATTGCAACCGCCAGGCCGTGGAAACCAACCGCGCCTGGCTGGGCGACCCGGCCCTGCCGCTGCCCGACCCGGTCACCATGGCGATTGCCCTCGATCCCTCGATCAGCAAGCGCAGCAGCAAGCACTTCGTGGATATCGAAACGGTCAGCGAGATGACCCGCGGCATGACCGTGGTGGACGAGCGCAACGTGACCAAGAAGCAACCCAACGTCGAGGTTGTCTGGGAAATAGACATCCCCGGTTGGAAGGAAGCCCTTTACAAGACCCTGCGTTGAGGATGATGATGTACGATCTCTTCTGCATTGCCGGCGCCTCGCTGGACTTGATCCTCAAGCTGCCGCGCCTGCCCGAACCGGATGAGAAGCTGCTCGTCCAGTATGCCGGGCGGGCGGCGGGCGGATTGGTGGCCAATGCCGCCTGCGCGGCGGCCCGCCTGGGCCTGCGCACCGGTTGGGGCGGCCTGGTCGGCGACGACGAAGGTGGCCGGCTGGTGCTGCAGGAGTTTGCGAAATTTGGCGTGGACGCCGGCCGGGCGCAGGTTCTACCCGGCGGGATGGGCGACTTCTGCATCATCCTGCTGGATGAGAGCGGTGAGCGCACCATCCTGGTGGCCAACCCGCTGCCCGAACCGCCCCCGCTGGATGAGGCAACCCTCCAGGCGCTGCGCAGCAGCCGGGTGGGCTATGCCCTGGCGCGTCCGCCGGAATGGTTTGAGTGTTTTGCCGGCGCTATGCATTCCGGCGGCGGCCTGGTGGCCGTGGACCTGGAATCCACCTCTCCCGCCCAGGGCGAGGACCTGAACGCCGCCCTGCGCCGGACGGATATTCTCTTCACCAACCGCGGCGGGTTGGGGCTGCTGGCTCCCGACCTCCCGCTGGAAGAGGCGGCCCGTTTCGCGCTCGGTCTGGGCGTGCAGGAGGTGGTGGTGACGCGCGGCGCAGCCGGATCGGCCCTCTATACCCCCCAGGGGGTGCTGGAGGCGGCCGGTTTCCGCGTCCCGGTGGCGGATACCACCGGCTCGGGCGACTGCTTCCACGCGGCCTACCTGGCGGCCCGCTCCGCCGGGCTGGAGGGCGCAGCGCGGCTGCGCTTTGCCAATGCCGCCGCCGCCCTCAAGGTGCAGAAACTTGGCCCGCGTGCCGGGCTGCCGACTTTTGCTGAAGTGGAGAGCTTTCTAGCGCAGCATGGTTGATTTCTTCAGCTTCAACATCATCCTGGATGACATCGTCTTCCCCGACGGGCGGACACAGATGGGCGTGCTGGGCGGCAGCGGACCGCAGGCCGTCTTTGGCATGCGCGTCTGGTCCAATTCGGTCGGTCTGATCGCCTCGGCCGGGCGGGATTTGTCCGCCGAAGCCCTGGCCTGGTTCAACGAAGCCGGGATTGACCTGCAGGCCCTGCGCCGCTCGGAATTCCCGACCCCGCGCGCCTGGCAGGCCATGGAAGTTGACGGCCACCGCACCCAGGTCTGGCGCGTTCCGCCAGCCGCCATCCGCGACCACCTGGCCCAGGATGTGGAACGCATCCCTGCCGCGCTGCGCGCGGCGAAGGGCTATCATTACGGCATCCACCCGCTGGATGCGGATTTCCGCTTCCTGGGCGGGTTGAAGGCGACCGGCGCCCTGCTCAGCCTGGAGGTCTTCAAGTCGGCCGACCGCCTGCCCACGGCAGCCGAGTTGGAGCAATTGGTGACGGCGAGTGACATTTTCTCCCCCAACCTGGAGGAGGCCCGCTCGCTGCTGGGCAGCCTGACCCCGCCGGAACTGCTGGCCGGCCTGCTGGATGCCGGCGCGCAGGTGGTGACGCTGCGCATGGGCGGCGAGGGTGCCCTGGTCGGTCGGCGCGGCAGCCGCAGCGCCGTTCACGTGCCGGCCGTGCCGGTGCGCGCGGTGGACCCGATCGGGGCGGGTAATGCCTTCTGCGGCGGTTTCCTGGCCGGCTGGAGTCAGACCGGAGACCTGGCCCGGGCGGCCGCCATGGGCGCTGTCTCCGCCTCATTTTTGGTTGAACAGGTCGGCCTGCCGCGCTGGACGGAGCAAATCCGCCCGCAGGCGGCGCAGCGCCTGGCCTATACTTTAGAGAATATACAAGCTATCTCAATTCCCTAGGAGGATTTTCGTTATGAACAGTATGGTTGATCAAATCAAAAGCCTGCCCGCCCTGCTGCGGGAGGTGTTCCCCGCCCTGGATGAGGCTGCCCGCAAGACGCTCCACCCCGAGCTGATTTTATCCCTCAAGCGGATCTTCATCACCGGCTGCGGTGATTCGCATCACGCCACCCTCAACACCGAACTGGCCTTTGAAACCCTGACCGGCCTGCCCACCGAAGTCGCCACCTCGCTGCAGTTTGCCCGCTACTCGGCCGGCTTTCTGCCCCAGACCGGCCCCGGCACCAACCTGGTGATCGGCATTTCGGTCTCCGGTGAGGTCTCCCGCACCATGGAAGCCCTGCGCATGGCCAAGGAATTCGGCGCCACCACCCTGGCCCTTTCCGCCACACCTGGCAGCCGGGTGGCTCAGACCGGCGACCTGCTCTTCCAGGTGCCCAACCCGCCCTTCCCGGACCCGGTTGGCGTGCATACCCCCGGCGTGCGCTCGTTCTTCGTCAACCAGGTGGCCCTGTATCTGATGGCCGTGCGCATCGGTGAAGTACGCGGCAAGCTGACCTCCGCCGAAGCGGCTGCCTATCGCAAGCAAATCCTCGGCCTGGCGGATGTGATTGAGCAGGTCATTGCTGAAAATGACGCCGCTGTGCTCAAGCTGGCCAAAGATTGGAAGGATGCCGGCGAGTTCATCTTTGTGGGCGGCGGTCCGAACTTCGGCATCGCTCTCTTCACAGCCGCCAAGGTGCTGGAGGCCTCCGGCGATCCGGCCCTCGGCCAGGACAGCGAGGAATGGGCCCACCTGCAATACTTCGCCAAAACCGCTAATACCCCCACCTTCTTCATCACCGCGGCGGAACGCGATTTCTCCCGCGTGCAGGAAGTGATGGTGGCTGCCAAACAGATCGGCCGCCGCGTGGTGGTGATCTGCCCGAAGACCGCCGGCGAATTAATCGAAAAAGCCGATGCCGCTTTCACCTTTGCCCCCGTGGCTGAAATGTTCTCGCCGCTGGTGACCCAGGTGCCGGGTGAGTTGTTCGCCGCCTACCGGGCGCAAGTCATCGGCGAGCCCTTCTTCCGCGGCTTTACCGGCGGACGCAGCACCGAAGGCGGCGGCGGCATCAGCCGCATCCGCACCAGCGACGCCTGGGAAAAGTGGCAAAAATGAGCGCCCCGGCGCTGTTCACCCCCGGCCGTCCGGCGGTGATCGCCGCCCTGCACCTGCCCCCGCTGCCCGCCTCGCACCACCCGGCGGCGCAGCCGGTGGGCGTGGTGACCGAGATGGCCCTGCGCAACGCTGAAAAGGCCGTCAAGGCGGGCATCCCGGCGCTGTATATTCAAGATTTGGGTGATTTTCCGCTGGCCCCCCACGTCCAGCCGCATACTGTGGCCATTCTTTCCGTGGTCGGGGCGGCCATCCGGCGCGAGTTCCCCGACCTGGCTTTGGGTGTGTGCCTGATGAGCCATGCCGCCCGCGAACCGCTGGCCATTGCCCAGGCGATTGGCGGCCAGTTTGTGCGCCTCAAGGTGTACGTGGGCGCCATGGTCAAGGCGGAAGGCCTGGTACAGGGCTGCGCATACGAGGCCATCCAGTACCGCGCCCAGATCGGCGCCGAGGATGTGCAGATTTTGGCGGATGTCTACGACCGCACCGGCGAACCGCTGGGACGCCTGCCGATTGCCGAGGAAGCCCGCCAGGCGGCGGTCTTTGGCCGGGCGGACGGCCTGGTGTTGACCGGGTTGTCTTTTGCCGAATCCATGCAAATGCTGGCCGATGTGCGCGCGGCCAAACTGGGCGCGCCCCTGCTGCTGGGCGGCGGCGCCACCGCCGATAACATCGCCCAGGTGCTCAAGGCAGCGGACGGAGTGGTGGTCAGCAGCGCCTTCAAGTCTGTCAGCGGTTGGACGCGCGAGGCCCTGCTGGCCGAGTGGGACGCCGGGCGGGTCAACGCCTTCATGCAGGCCGTCCGCCGGGCTGCCGAAGCCGGTTAGGAGCCGTTATGCCGCGCAAGATCATCATGGATGTGGATACCGGCGGCGATGATGCCGTGGCCATCCTGCTGGCCGGGCATCACCCGGCGGTGGAACTGGTTGCTGTCTGCGCCACCCACGGCAACGCCTACCATTCCGTGGTGTTGGAAAACACCCTGCGCGTGGTGGCTGCCGGGCAGCTGCAGTCGGTGCCGGTCTATCCCGGGGCGGAATTCCCGCTGGTTTATGAGCACGTACCCGCCAACTCCGATCAGCGCGCCGTGCTGCCCCTGCCGCCCACCGACCTCGCCCCGCAGGCCCGCCACGCGGTGCACTTCCTGCTGGAGTATTACAACTCCCCGCTCGGGCCGGAAACGCTCTATGTGCCCACCGGGCCGTTGACCAACCTGGCCCTGGCCCTGCGCATCGATCCCGGCCTGGCAAAGCGCATCCCGCGCATCATCACCATGGGCGGAGCCTATATCGAGGGTAATGCCACCCCCTCGGCCGAGTTCAACATCCTGGCCGACCCGGAAGCCGCCCACGTGGTCTATTCCGCCGGTATCCCGATCACCATGATCGGCCTGGAGGTGACCAGTATGGCCTACCTGACCCTGGCCGATGTGGCCCGCGTGGCCGAAATCCAGACCCCCTGGGCGCAGACCGCGGCGAAATTAATGGAACGGGATGTGCGCTGGTTCATGAATCACTTCGGCGTGGAGCAGGGCCAGATTTTCGACGCCAACACCATCGCCGAGGTGATCCAGCCCGGCCTGACCGAAACCCGCCCGATGCACGTGGAGATTGAACTGCGCGGCGAGCACACCCGCGGCCGCACTGTGGCGGATATCAGTGGGCACCACCACAAACCCGCCAACGTGGATGTGGGCGTGGCCATGGACCGCACCCGCTTCCTGGAAATTTTAAGTGAAGGATTAGGGTAAAAGGATTTACCACGGAGATACTGAGAACACGGAGAGCGCGGAGAGGATCTTAACCACAGATTTCACAGATGAACACAGATCATTTATTTTATCTGTATAATCTGCGTCATCTGTGGATAAGCTTTTTCTTTCTGTTCTTCGCTCCCCTGTGGTTTACTAATTTCTTCTCCGTGTCCTCTGTCTGCTCCGTGCCTCCGTGGTGAAAGACATTACTGAGGTTTATAAATTTATTCTCCGTGTTCTCAGCCTGGCCCGTGCCTCCGTGGTGAAAAGGACTTAAAAAATGACTGGATTCTTCATCTCGATTGGCTGCATCATCATCGACGACATCATCCTGCCGGACGGCAGCAGCCGCATGGGCACCCTGGGCGGCGGCGCCACCCATGCCGTGATGGGCATGCGCATCTGGTCGGAGCAGGTCGGGCTGGTCTCCCCGGTGGGGGCGGATTTTGGCAGCGACCAACTGGCCGCCCTGGCCGGGCTGTTTGACCTGCACGGCCTGGTGGTGCGCCCGAACGATCCCACCCCGCGCGCCTGGCAGCTTTTCGAGACAGACGGCACCCGCAACGAGGTCTTCCGCACCAGTTACGCGGGCATGGCGGCCATGGAGCCCAAGCCGCAGGACCTGCCCGCCTTCTACAACCCGCTGGAGGGCGTCCACCTGCACTGCGCCCCGCAGGACGTGCCGCAATGGGCGCCGGCCCTGCGCCAGCGCGGCTGCAAGATTATTCTGTGGGAGCCGTGGGACCCGTTCTGCGCCCCGGAAAACCGGGAGGCCTTCTGCCAAAACAGCCGGCTGGTGGATATCGTCTCGCCCAACCTGAAGGAGGGCCGCCACCTGACCGGCCTGGCGGATCCGGCCGACGTGGTGCATGCCCTGCAGGAATACGGCGCCCCGGTGGGGGTGCTGCGCATGGGCGAGGCGGGCAGCCTGATCGCCGGCCCGGGCGGGGAGTTGATCAGCATCCCGGCCTGCCTGGTGGAGAAGATTGTCGATGTGACCGGCGCGGGCAATGCCTTCTGCGGTGGTTTCATCGTCGGCCTGGCCCGGACGGGCGACCTGCGGCAGGCGGGCTGGTACGGCGGGGTCAGCGCCTCGATGGCGCTGGGGCAATTTGGCGCCGTCTATCCGCTGACAGGCGTGCGGGAGGAAGCCCAAAGAAGGTTGGAGTGGTATGGGGAACACGGGGGTTAGTGGACTATGGATTCCCTCAACGAAGAACTATAGCGCAAGATATTAGCCATTATAATTGTTAGGTCCTGTGGTTGGCTGTATATCAACAGCTGATCTTCACTTAGCATTTTTTGAATCTATATCAAGCCGTTATTGAGGAGAGAATTAGATGTTGTTTGTTCGAAAGCTGGAAAAGAAATTTCCCTGGATTGATAAAGCGATCATACTACTACTCATCCTAATCCTCGGAACCTTCTTGCGCCTCCAATATATTAACAAGTCGCCGTTTCCGATGAACGACGGCGGTTTTTTCTATGTCATGATCCGTGATTTGCAGCAAAACAGCTATCATTTGCCTCAATTTACAACCTATAACTTTCTCAAAATCCCGTATGCCTATCCGCCATTATCCTTATATGAAAGCGCCTGGCTCAACCAATATCTGCATATTGACTTGCTCAAGATTTTTCTGTATTACCCCCTCGTGTTCAACCTGCTTTCCATTATTGTATTTTATTTTCTCAGTAAAGAACTGGTAGAAAAACCACGTTCTGCATTGTTGGCCACCACATTGTATGCAATCCTGGCTTCCAGTTATGAATGGCTGATTTCCGGCGGCGGATTGACCCGCTCACCGGCGCATATGTTTTATCTTATTAGCCTGACACTTTTCCTGTTCTATCAACATTCATCCAAAATATGGGCTTTTATTTTTTCGGTTATCGCTGGCGCATTAATGACCCTGCATCATCTCGAATACGCATGGTTATTGGCATATAGTATTATTTTATTCACCATCATCAAGCGACGAAATCTCAAGGGTCTGATCACCATTGCTCTATTTGGCGTTGGAGTTACTCTTCTCACTTCCCCCTATTGGCTCACCATACTGCGGCATCATGGTCTGGCCACTTTTTCGAGTGCGTTCTCAACCGGGGAAATTACATTTTTCAAGGCTATCCGCAGGCTCTTAGAATTAGATTTCACTTCGGAACCAATCGTCAGTATTCTAAATATCATGGCAGTCCTCGGGTTGTTTGTGTGTTTTGCAAAAAAGCGATACATTCTGCCAATTTGGTTCACCATGATGATTTTTCTGAGCTACCGCAGCGCCTACCGGACGCTGCTTGTGCCAGTTTCCATCCTGGCCGCAATGGCGCTGGATGACTTGATCATTCCTGGCTTAAACCAAATCGCGCTGAAGATTCGGCCGGATGTCACCCCTATAGCCAGCCAGAAACAACCTGTGATCGGTCAAATCTTTGCTGCGGTTTGTATTTTCATCCCCTTTCTGATGGGTTTTGTCACTTCCCTTTCAGAACATCCCATTT
>CAYOOA010000030.1:0-26166 GCA_964405455.1 uncultured Anaerolineaceae bacterium
AAGTATCAAAGATAGAAAAAGAGAGGGGAGGAAATCCTCCCCTCTCCGGGGTACAACAAGCGATTTATTTGGGGTACAGGGTGGTGACGTCGATACCGGAAGCCTGCAGGTAGACACGGAATTCATCGTAGAAAGTGTCATCCACGGGCTTGAGGCCTTCCACATCGAAGCCGCCGGATTTCAGCAGGGTGCGGCCGTCATCGGTGCCGGCCAGTTCGACCAGGGCGTTGACGATCTTTTCCTTGACATCCGCCGGGACGGAGGTGGCGATGGAAACGTTGTCATTGGGGATGACCGGGTCAGTCCGCCAGATAACCTGGACCTTGTCCATGACATCCGGGTGGGCTTCGGTCAAAGCCTTGTTGGTGCGGGCGTCGATGTAGGTGGCGCCAAAATCGCAGATGCCGCCAGCATAAACAGCCGTTACGACGGTCGGGTGACCCTGGACGAAAGCACCGGCGGTTGTCTTGATGCCGAGGTTATTCAGGAAGCCCAGGGGGATGATGTAGCCGGAAACCGACAGGGGGTCGGTCCAGCAGGGCTTCTTGCCTTCAAACTGCTTGAGGGCGGTGGCAGCATCAGCGGTGTTGGTGTTGGTGGCGGGATCAAAATAGGAGGTGAAGCCGCTGGCAACATTGGCGATATACTGCGCGCCGTAGTGATCGGAGCCGGAGCGGATAACCGCCAGGGCTACATCAGCATAGCCTTTTTCCTTGGCAAGCATATAGCCGAAGGTGGGCAGCCAGCCAATATGGGCATTGCCGGAACCCATGGCTTCCACCAGGGCGGCGTAGCTGTTGGGAACGACAACTTTAATGGTGTAGCCGGTCATCTCGGAGAGCTTGGCAGCTACAGCTTCACCACCGGTGATCAATTCCTGGGTGGTGGCGGATGGAGCCTGGGCCATGATGATCGGGTTGTCGGCGGTGCCCAGCGGGACAGCCGTCGGTTCAACCGGGGCTGCCGTGGGTTCGACCGGGGCAGTCGTGGGTTCAACAGGGGCTGCCGTCGGCGTGGCAGTGGGGGTGGTGCAGGCGGCCAGGAACGAGGTCGCGATCACCAGGACAAACAACACAGATAGAAACTTGCGCATTTTTCTTCTCCTTTGCGAAGATTGGACGAACGGCATTTATCATAATCCCAAACCAGCGAGAAGACAATACAAACAAGCTTAAAATTACCCCCTAATCCTGAAATTTCAGGTAAATAAATCGAGGGCGGGGAAACCCCGCCCTCGACCTTTACTACTTGAAAACCTGGATGGATCTACCGACCGATGATCGGCAGGAAGATCTTGACGCCGCCAGCGGGCACACCAGGCGTGCTGGTCACGTCAATCGTGACCGTGGCCTGGGAGACCCAACTGTACGCAGATCCGGCCGGGTAGGTGGTGAGCTGATAGACGAAGCTATCCGTACCGGTGAAGCCAGCCGCCGGGGTATAGGTGAAGCCGCCGTCGATCATCAGGGTCACAACACCGTGAGCCGGGTTGGTGAAGAGGGCAATCGCGGTGTGAACCGGATCGTACTCCTGGTCGTTGGCAAGCACACCCGGGGCGGGCACAACCAGCGTGGTGCCGGGCGCCACGGAATAGCTGTCATTCACGGCTACTGGCGGGTTGGCATCCATCGTCACGGTGATGTCCACTGTGGCCACATTGGAGTCTACGGTGCCGTCATTGACCTTGAAAGTGAAGCTATCCGGTCCATAATAGTTCGCTGCCGGGGTGTATGTCAGGTTCGGGAACGTGCCTGACAGCACACCATGGGTCGGCTGCGTCACAATGGCGGAGGTCAGCGGATCGCTGTCCGAATCCACCACGGAGAGCGGGATGGCAACCGGGGTATCTTCAGGAGTGGTCACACTGGAGTTGCTGGCAACCGGGGCATGGTTGGTGAATATCAAGCGGCCTTCGATCACCGGGTGAATCGGGGTACCGACGGTCGCTGTCCAGTTCTTGATGTAATCCATCACCACGTCGCGGACATAGTACTGGGTGTCGGCAACGACGGAAGCCGGATCCAACGGCCAGAGAGAAACGCCGCCGTTGTTGAAGTTGCAGGATCCAGCCGCCAGGTAGTTGACCGTGGATACGTTGTAGTACTTGGTGGCATTCGTGAAGTCAACGTACTCACTGCCAATCTTCAGGTAGACCACGTTATTGCCATCCGGCAGGGTCGGATAGGCATCGCGGTACTTGATGTTGTTGCCGGCATTGATATCGATCATGCAGGTGGTGTAGTAGGAGTAGCCGCCGTAGCCGGGGACATACTTGTAGTAGTAGTAGTTCCGGTAGGCGCGCTCAAGGACGGCTTTCAACTGCGGGCCGTTCATCTTGAGCACCACCAGCGAGTTCTCGTACGGCATGGCGCCGAACATGTCTGCCACCGTCATGGTGTACGGAGCAGATGGCGTAGCCGAAGCGGCAAACAACTTGTTGGTCATAGCGCCGGAGAGGTGGAAGTCCACCGTGATGCCCTGGCCGCGCAACTTCCAGACGGAGGCATCGGCTTGCAGGTTGGCACCGTTGGTTTCGGATGTGAAGGCTGCCATGGTGTCAATCGGGATATCGGTCTGACCCAGCACCTGGGCGTTGTAGGTCGCCAGAATAGTATTGTACGGATCAATCAGCGCCTTGGTAGCTGCATCCTCTGCAGTCGACATCGTTACTGCCAGGTAGCGGCCGGTTTCCGAGACCACGTCATAACGGCCGTACTTGGTGGAGCTGGGCAGCAAACCAACCACCACTTCGCCGAGGTAGTTGTTGTAGCGGTAAGCCTGGGTGACCAGCACTTCAGCGCCGTCCGGGTTGCCGATAATGGTCGGCAGTTGCTTATATTCACCGGAGTAAGCAGTCTGTTTGGAGGGATCCGTGTGGCTGTGTGCACCGATGATGACATTGATGTCATTAACGGTCTTGGCCAGGTTGGTATCCACATTTGCATCCACTTCCACGCTGGAGGGGTTCTCAGTGAAGCCGATGTGTGTCAGGGCAATCACCACGTCACTCACTTCGGAAAGCGGTGTCGCCAGGTCAGCAGCCACTGACAGAGGATTCTGGAAGGTCAGGCCGGGGATGTTGGAGGGCAGCTCATAGTTCGGCACGCGGTGGTTGGCGATGCCGATGATCGAGACCTTGATCTGCTGCGGACCGACCGCCTTATAGACGAAGGGCTCCACCTTTGCTTCACCCAGGCCGTAAGCACCGGTATCCTCAATATTGGCACCGAGCAGCGGGAAAGTAGCCTGTTTCAAGGTCCTGAAGATACTGGAGCCGAAGTTGAACTCGTGGTTGCCCAGGGTCATGGCATCATAGCCCATGGCATTGAAGGCCTTGATGAGCGGGTTGATTTGCAGGTCAGCAGGCAGGGGCGTGCCGTCAGCAGCGTAGCCCAGGCCGGCGCTCTTGAAGTAATACATCATCGCGTCGCCCTGGATGTTATCGCCGCCGCTCAGCAGCAGGGTGCGGCTGGGGTTATGGAGGCGTTCCTGCTTGATCAGGGTGGCCAGCTGGGTGTAGCCCACATAAGCACCCTTCAGCAGGTTGCCGTGTGAGTCGTTGTGGTGCAGGATGGTCAACGGAACCACCTCGGTGGCAGTGCCGCCGTAGGTATCCCCACCGTTGCGCCAGATGCGGCTGTCCATTGTGCCATCACCATTGGGACCCTTGTAGGCGGTTTCAGCGGTGCCGTAATGTGTGCTCACATAGGCATTGACTGCGTTGAGCATATCACCCCAGTAGGTGATATTGGTCATGTACTTGAAGCCGCCATAACCGTCACCACCGGCCGGGGCCAGGAATTCATTGGTACCGACTTTGTAGGTCTTCTTCAGGTCCAACGGCTCATACAGGCCGGTGGTCTTGTTCAAGACCGTGACATCATAGGCGCCCCAGGCATACGGCTGAGGTCCAGGGTTGCTATCCTTATAAGAGAAGTATTTATACTTCAGGCCTGCCGGTTGGATGACGCCGGCCACGTTCGGGCCGTAGTTCACCACTTCCAGGATCTGGGCGCCGGTCATAGTGCCGACCACCGTGGCATTGCCAAAGGGCAGCACGGTGAACATATTGCCGTAAGTCAGAAGCGCACCAGCATGGATGCCAGCCGCACAACCCGTATTGACCCAGGCCGTGCCATTCCAGCACCAATCGGTGCGAATACCACCGGCATTGTTGAAGAACAGGTCAATGTCGTTCTCCGGCACGGCATCGGTGTTGAGATAATTGTAGATGGCGTCATCGATGAAGGTGCCCATCATGTTGTCGCCGGTATTGCTGCGGCCCAGGTCAACCGCCGAATAGCCAACCGGCTGGTTGACTATCGCCAGGTAATTTGGATCCGTGGCGTAGCTGGTCACCAGGGCATCGATCGTCGGATCCTGAGCCCCGCCAGTGAAACCGGTGGTGCGCGACCAGGTGATATTCACGGCACCCGTGGTGGTGACGGTGACATCCGCCCGGCCGACGGTGCGGCCGTTGTAGTAGGCCTGCACAATGGTTGTATTACCAACAACCGTGGCAGCAGACAGATTGGTGTGGCTGTGGCCGCCGATGATCAGGTTGACCGGCTTGCCGGCAGTATTCAGCTTGGTCGCCAGGGTCTGGTCACCGTAGACCGGGATGCCGTAACCGTAACCGCCATCCGGATAACCAAGGTGGCTGAGGACAACGATCACATCCGCACCCTCGGTCGTCTTCATCTGGTCATAGTAATGCTGGATGGAATCAGATGGATCCTTGAAGCACAAGCCTTCCGTGGCAGTCGAAACTGTAATGGTTGGGGTCTCGGTGGTAGTAACGCCGATGAAGGCCACTTTCACCGTATTCGGGGCGGTTCCAACCGTCTGAATGATATACGGGGCATCGGCAAAGTCTGGTTTTTGCCAGCCGGCCGTGGCACAATTGCCCGTGTCATTCTTGACAATGTTGGCCGTGACGTAGGGGTAGGTGGCTTCAGTGGTGCGGTTACCCAGGTTCACCTGGCCCCAGTCAAATTCGTGGTTGCCGAAGGTGGCTACGTTGTAGCCCATCGCATTGTAGACGGCGATGGTCGGCTTGCCTTTGCCGGTGGGCGTACCGTCGCCCAGGTTGGAAAGCAGGCTGCCCTGCATTTCATCACCAGCATCGACAAGCAATACATTGCTTGCGCCAACTGCTGTGCGAACATCATTGACGACCTGTGCCACGCGGGCGGATCCGGGGTTGGAGCCGGATGCCTCCAGCTGGCCGTGGAAGTCATTGGTGTGTAAAATGGTGAATGAAACATTTACGGGCGGCGCTGCATTGGTGACTTTAGCAGTCGGCAGCGCAAGGCCAAACATTAGCGCAATCGCCATGATTGCATAAACAATTCGTTTCATTGCTACCCTCCGTTTGGATTAGAGAAAAACATTGACTGATTGGGTGAATTCCAGGGACAAAGTTTTGGTATTGGCCTCCTTGAAAACGACTTTTGGTTCTGGAATGATGTTGTCATTGGATCCTTTACCGATTGAAGCTGGACGCTGCTTCGTTCATTCCGTAAATTGAGAAGTTGAAAGGACGAAAATATCTTCTTTCAGATCTTTTCGCCCTGCAATCCTTCCAATTTCATATTCCCTCTGCAATTGTCAGATAACAATAAACGGAAGAACGATCAGTAAGGAACAACTCTGAGAAACCGGTTCAAGTTTCTCATCTATTATTAATCCACAAATAATCGGTAAAGTCAAGCGAAATTCGTCTTAATTTGTCACGACCTTGAAAACCGGGTGTTATGAAGACAATCCAACCCTGCTCTTCAGGCTCTCCATGCTCCCCGTTCACGAGTCAAATCCGGGGATTGGATGAACAAATCATCCAATCCCCGGAATGGCAAGAACCAATTTGGCGATTATGCCAGGCCGTACATTGGATTGTATTTTTCGCGCAGGTAAGCCAGGTACGGTTCAATCCGCATTGGTCCGCCGGTTACTCGCTGCACCAACTCGTTGGCAGTAAATTTTCGACCGTGCTGGTAGATATTTTCCACCAACCAACTGTGCAGCGTGTCAAACCGACCTGCTTCCATCTCAGCCGGGATCTCCGGGTGCGCCTGCAAAGCTGCCTGGTACCACAGGGCCGAAAGGATGTTGCCAATGGTATAGCCCTGGAAGGATCCACCGATGACACCGCCGTACCAGTGTACATCCTGCAGCACGCCAAGGCGGTCATCCGGCGGGGTGATGCCCAGGTCCTGCGCAAAGCGGCTGCGCCAGGCTTCCGGCAGGTCGCGGACGGCCAGCTTACCTTCCAGGAGTTCCAGCTCCAGGTCAAAGCGCAGCATGACGTGCAGGTTGTAGGTGACCTCATCCGCATCCACCCGCACCAGGGAGCGCTGGACCTTGTTGATGGCCCGGTAAAAATTCTCCAGAGAAACATCCGCCAGGACGGGGAAGGTTGCCTGCAGGCGGGGATAGTAATGACGCCAGAAGGGCAGGCTGCGCCCGACAATATTTTCCCACAGGCGGGATTGGCTCTCATGGACGCCGGCGGAGGTGCCGGAAGCCAGCGGTGTGCCCTCCAGGTCCATGCGGATGCCCTGCTCATACATGGCGTGGCCGGCTTCGTGAATGGTGCTGAAGAGCGCATCAGCCAGGTAGTCCTCATCAATGCGGGTGGTGATGCGCACATCCCCCAGGCCGAACTTGGTGGTGAAGGGGTGCGGGGCAAAATCCTGGCGACCGCGGTTGAAGTCATACCCCAGGTCGCGGATCACTTCGATGCCGAAATCCCATTGAGCCTGGCGCGGGAAGTGACGGTGCAGGCAGGTGTCATCCACCGGCGGACAGTCGGTGATGGCCTGGACCAACGGCACCAAGCCGGCGCGCAGCTCGGCAAACAGGGCGCGCACACTGGCAGCCTTCATGCCGTAGTCTGAAAAATCGATCAGCGGGTCGGCGATATGCTCGTAGCCGGGGAAAAACATCGCCATGCGGCGGCTCAGGTCCAGGGTGCGTTCCAGGAACGGCTCGACCTTCTTGAAGTCACCCGCCGGTCGGGCTTCCGTCCAGGCCTGGTAGCACAGGGCGGAGTGCTGGTAGTATTCACTCATGAATTCCGGGGGAATGCGGATCGCCCGCTCAAACTCCCGGCGGGCCACCCGCACCAGGCTGGCCTCATCGGAATCATACGGCAGGGATTCAGCGTACGGCTGCAGTTCATCCAGCAGGCGGCCCAGGGCCGGGTCACTGGAGCGTTCCAGCGACAGGCGGGCCAGCAGGGCGGATTGACGGCCGCGCCCGGCTGTTCCACCGGGGGGCAGATTGACCTGCTGGTCCCAGCCCAGCAGGCTGCCGGCCATATCCAGGTTAAAAATTTCAGCCAGGCGGGTCTTGAGTTCGGTGATTTTTGCTTGCATGAGACCTCTGAAAGAATTTAATTTTGACCCCTTCCCGAACGGGAAGGGGTTTGGATCCAGGTTAAGGGTTACCCCCTGGGTGCGCCCAGGCGGGCGCGTTCTTCTTCGACGATCTTGCTCTCCAGCTTCTTGAACAGGGGCATTGGCTGCTGCAGCGGGCGGCCCGGTTCCAGGCGGCTGGGCTCCCAGCGGCCGGTGGCTTTCGAGCCGTCGTAACGCAAGGCGGTATGCTCGCCCATGTCATCGTTGATCGTCTGGATGTACTGCTCGCCAAACAGCGGGGTGGTATATCCGAAATAGGTGTGCAGCTTCTCGCAACTGAAGGGCAGGAAAGGCGCGAAGAGCACCTTGAGCGAATCGATGGCGCGCAGGGCCACATAAACAGCCCGTGCGGCCGCCGCCGGCTCGGTCTTGATGGTTTTCCACGGGGCAGTGGTATCCAGGTAGCGGTTGACCTCGCTGGCCAGGCGCATTGCCTCGCCCAGGGCGGAACGCAGGCGAACCGCCTCCAGTTCCTGCGCCACGGTGTGGAAGCCTGATTCGATCTCCGCCAGCAATTCCTCATCCAGCGGAGTCAACTCACCCGGTTCAGGCACCCGGCCGTCATAATTGCGGAAGGCAAACGAAAGCACCCGGTTGGCCAGGTTGCCCCAGGTGGCCACCAGTTCATCGTTATTGCGCTTGAAGAAATCGCCCCAGTCCCAGTCGGTATCCTTGGATTCGGGCATGTTGACCGTCAGGTAATAGCGCAGCGGATCCGGGTCGTAGCGGCTCAAAAAGTCCCGGCACCAGACGCCCCAGTTGCGGCTGCCGGAGATCTTTTGGCCTTCCATGTTCATGAATTCGTTGGCGGGCACATCAAACGGCAGCACCAGGGGCTGGGGATCCGGGCTGCCCATCAGGGCGTCAAAGGCCCGCCCGCAGCCGGCCAGCTGGGCTGGCCAGATGATGGCGTGGAAGGGGATGTTATCCTTGCCGATGAAGTAGAAGGTGCGCGAGGAATCCGACTGCCACCACTCGCGCCAGGCATCCGGCTGGCCAACCAGTTGCGACCATTCAATCGAAGCGCTCAGGTAGCCGATGACCGCCTCAAACCAGACGTACAGGCATTTACCGTCCCAGCCCTCAATCGGCACGGGAATCCCCCAGTCCAGGTCGCGGGTAATTGGGCGGCCGTGCAGGTCCACCGCCTCGATGGTGCCCAGCGATTGGCGAAGCACATTGGGCCGCCAGTAGGATTCGCGCTCCTTGAGGAAAGCCACCACCTCGGGCTGCAGTTTGCCCAGGTCCAGGTAATAATGTTCAGTTTCGCGCAATTCCGGGGTGGAGTTATCGATCCGCGAGCGCGGGTCGATCAGTTTTTCGGCTTCCAGCAGGTTGCCGCACTTGTCGCACTGGTCGGAGCGGGCATTGGTGTACCCGCAGATATAGCAGGTACCCTCCACATAGCGATCCGGCAGGAAGCGCTTCTGGCTGGGGGCGTACCACTGCATCTCGCGGTGGGTGTAAAGGTAGCCGTTCTGCAGCAGCGCCTTGAAGACGTTCTGCGAAACGCGGAAATGATTGCGGGTATGCGTGCTGGTGAACAGGTCGTAGGTCAGGCCCACCTGCAGGAAAAGATCCAGGAAACCGTTGTGGAAGCGTTCGTACACCTCGCGGGCGGGAACCCCTTCGGAATCGGCGCGGACGGTAATGGGCGTGCCATGTGCGTCCGAGCCGCTCACCATCAACACTTGCCGGCCGCGCATCCGCTGGTAGCGGGCAAAGATATCCGCCGGCAAATAGGCGCCGGTCAGATTGCCAACGTGAATTTCCGCATTGGCATACGGCCAGGCAACAGAGACAAGCACAGGATCAGACATGGAACCACCTCTTCTTCATAAAATCAAAGTGAGGATGATTATAACTTATTCAGGCGACTCTATCTGCAAATCCACTGGCGGAATCAGGCAGGTTCTGGCCGATTGGATCTGGTCTGCCTCACCGATCAGGCCCAGTTTGTCACCCGCCTCAAAAACGGTGCTGGATTTGGGATTGGCAATGAGCTTTTCGCCGCGGATGAGGGCCACGACGGAAGCCCCGCAGCGGGCGCGGATATTGGCCTCCAGCAGGGAAACGCCCACCAGGGGGCTGCCCGGCTCCAGTTTCAACCAGGTGATCTCGATACTGTCTTCGGCAATCATCAAATCATGCAGGGAGCGGTGTTCATCCGTGGAAGAGACCTGGATGTCATAATGATCATGGCGTACGGCCTCGGCATACTCGTGCACTTCGCGCAAGGGGAAGCCCAACTGCAGCAGGGTGTGATGGACCAACTCCAGTCCGCCCTCCAGCTCCGGGTGGACGATGTGATCAGCCCCCAGCCTGGAGAGATTCCGGACACCCTCCTCCGAGGCAGCCCTCACGATCAGGGTGAGCTGCGGGTTTAAATCCTTGGCTGAAGCTACGATCATGGAAGCAATGGTCTCATCCGGCACCGTGATGACCAGGGCGCGAGCACGGGCCAGGCCGGCATGGGTGATCACCTCCGAGCTGGCGGCATCCCCAAACAGGGTGGCGATATTCTGCCGATTCAGCTCCTCCACTCTTTCCACGTTGGATTCGATCACCAGCAAAGGTACCTTGAGGGAGGAAAGAACTTCGACCAGGTGTCTGCCCACCCGGCCGAAACCGATGATAACCACGTGATCTCTCAACGATTCCTCGTTGATTTCCGGCAGAACCGGGCTGGTTTCCAGCTTCTTCCAGAAACCGGGCATCCGGCGCAAGCCCTTCTCCAGCGCGGGCAGTAATTTGAACATAAAAGGGTTCAGAGTGATGGAAATCAGGGCGGCGGCCAGGACCAGGGAATACTGGTCTGCCCCCATTAAATTGAGCGAGACGCCCGCCTTGCCCAGGATGAAGGAGAATTCACCGATCTGGCTCAGGCCGGCTGCAATCACCAGGAAGGTACGCGCCGGGCGTGGAAAAAACAGCCCCATCAGGATGACAATGATTCCTTTTCCAAGCACGACCAGCGCGGTCAGGGACAGCACCTGGCCCAGGTTCTGCCACAGGAAAACCGGGTTGACCAGCATACCGACGGAGACAAAGAACAGAACCGAGAAAATCTCACGGAAGGCAAACACATCCGCCCCCACCTGGTGGCTGAGGTGCGACTGGCTGATGATGGCCCCGGCGACAAAGGCCCCCAATGCCAGTGAGACGCCAAACAATTCCGAGGCGCCCAATGCAACCCCCAGCGTAATGGCCAGGATAGCCAGGATGAATAATTCCCTGGAACGGGTGTGGGCCACCCTCTCCAGCAACCAGGGTATCAGGCGCACGCCGCCAAAGAACATAATGGCAACGAAGGCTGCCGCTTTGAGCAGGGTGAGAACCAGTGATTTCCAGTCGAAACCGCCCGGATGACCGCCCAGGACGGGCATCAGGACAAGGATCAACACAGAAAGGATGTCTTCCATCACCAGCCAGCCCACCGCCGCCTGGCCGTGGGAGGTATTAAGCAGGGAGTTGTCCATCAGCCCGCGCAGCAGCACCACCGTGCTGGCAACGGAAATGGATAAACCCAGAACGATACCTGCAGTGAGAGACCAGCCCCAGAGCTGGCTGAGACCCATCCCGAGAAGCGTGGAGAGGGTCGTCTGGATGAGCGCGCCGGGAATGGCGATATCCCGTACGCGCCAGAGATCGCTGAACGAAAAATGCAGCCCGACTCCAAACATCAGGAAAATTACGCCCATCTCGGCCAACTGCTGGATGGTGCCCGTATCCCCGACAAAGCCCGGCGTGAACGGGCCGATCACGATCCCGGCCAGCAGGTAACCCACGATACTGGGCAAGCCGATGCGGCGGGCAGCCCAGCCGCCCAGAAACGCCACCACCAGCGCGAGGGTGATATTGATTACTATGGGTAATTCGTGCATAACACCTCCATTCCCCCTGAATATTTAGAATGAATATTTGGTAAAGGTTGACCCCGATTCATGGTCAAAGAAATGAATACCCCTATTTTAACATTCCAGTTTCTCCTCTGCAAATCTGAATTGAAATCCATGGATAATCTATGTACGCAGATATTGTATGCAGCCCTGGCAACCCCTATAATAAGCAAGGTCAGTTTTTCTGACCCATCCAAGGAGGAAGAAATGAATATTGCAACTCTTGCCCAAGGTCTTGCCACGCTTGCCTGGCTGGCCACCGCCGCCATATTGATATTGGTTGTGGTTCGTGCATCCCGCAATCACCCCATCCGCAGCGGAGCCACCATGACAATCGTTGCGGCGGTCATTGCCGTCGTCCTCACCACGGTCAGTTCCGGCCTGGTATTCATCAACCCGGATGAACGCGGGGTGGTGATTTCCGCGGTTGCGCCCAAGGGTTATCGCGAAGAAGCCCTGCAACCCGGCCTGCGCTGGGTCATTCCGTTTGCAGAGAATGTGGTGCGCTACCCGATCAGCCGCCAGACATATACCATGTCCATTGCCAATTCTGAGGGTGAGATCCAGGGGGATGATTCCATCACCGCCCGAACTTCCGACGGACAGGAAATTTACGTGGACGCCTCGGTGATCTACAGCATCGACCCGACCCAGGTGACCCAGGTACACATCTACTGGCGGGATACTTACACGGACAACCTGGTCCGCCCGCTGGCGCGGGGCGTGATCCGGGACGTGGTTTCCCAGTTCAAAGTGGAGGAAGTGGTCACCACCAAGCGATTTGAAATGGCACAGATGCTAAGCGACCAGATGAAAGCTAAATTGACAGAAAACGGCCTGATCCTGTACGATTTTGTGTTACGCAACATCACCTTCTCACCGGAATATGCTGCCTCGGTGGAACAGAAGCAGATTGCCGAGCAGCAAGCCCAGCAAGCCAAGCTGGTGGTTGAGCAGAAGAAGCAGGAAGCCGAACAGGCCCGCCAGGCGGCCCAGGGCCAGGCCGATGCCGCCGTCATCAATGCCAAGGGTGCGGCCGAATCCCGCCTGATCCAGGCGGAGGCCGAAGCCAAGGCGTTGGATTTGATCGCATCTGCCCTCAAGGACAAGCCGGAACTGCTGACCTACCAGTACATCACCAAGATTTCCCCCAACATCAGCGTGATGCTGCTGCCCAGCAATTCACCCTTCATCTTCCCGCTGGATCAAATCGGCCCGATACAATCGACTACGACAACCAATCCGTAAATCACGCCGCAAGATTTCTCCCGCCGGGTGCCCCCGGCGGGATTTTTTATTTACCCGGTGAAACATGCTACAATTATTCATCTGCAATCACGGTAAACCCTTAGGGCTTTCGAGACCCTTAGGGTTTACGCAAGAAAGGATATCGATGGCTCATCCTCCCAGCGGCAAACAAATCCGCCTGACCAGCCTCTCCAACTGCGCCGGTTGAGCGTCCAAGCTAAGCGCTGATGCGCTGGCGCAGGTCCTGCGCCCCCTGGATTCGCTCTTCCACTCCGCCGACTACCCCGACCTGCTGATCGGCATTGATCCGCCGGATGATGCAGCCGTCTGGCGGCTGGATGATTCGCGCGCCCTGGTGATCACGACGGATTTCTTCACTCCGGTGGTGGACGACGCTTACGATTACGGCGCGATTGCCGCCGCCAATGCCCTTTCCGATGTCTACGCCATGGGCGGATCACCCTTCCTGGCACTCAACATTGCCGCCCTGCCGCCGGATCTGCCGGCCGAGATCTCTGCCGAGATCATCCGCGGCGGAGCTGAAACCGCCCGCAAGGCCGGGGTGGTGGTGGCCGGCGGTCACACCGTGCAGGATAAGGAGCCCAAGTTTGGCCTGGTAGTGATAGGCTTCGTACACCCCGATCACATCCTGGCCAAGGGCGGCATCCGGCCGGGCGACCGGCTGTACCTGACCAAGCCGCTGGGCTTCGGCGTGACGACCACCGCCCTCAAACGCCAGCAGGCGGAGGAAGCCGACGTGCGCGAAGTGGTGAACTGGATGACCCGCCTGAACCGCACCGCCGGCCAACTGGCTTCTGAATTGAACCTGCGCGGCGGCACGGATGTAACCGGCTTCAGCCTGCTGGGTCATGCCATGGAAATGGCGGATGCCAGCCGGGTGGGGCTGCGTTTCTTTTTCGATAAAATTCCCTTTGTGAGCTGCGCCCGCAAGTATGCCGACCTGTGGGCCTTCCCCGGCGGAGCAGCCGACAATCATCTCCACTTCAGTCCGCGGGTGAGCTTTACCGAAACGCTGGATGAAGAAAGCCGCATGTTGTTGTTTGATCCGCAAACCAGCGGCGGTCTGCTGCTGGCCGTCCCGCCGGAAAAAGCGGTTGAATTTGAGTCCCGCGCTGCCGCAGCAGATCAACCGGTCTGGCAAATCGGCGAGGGGGTGGAAGGTGCCGGCATCGAAGTTCTCTGATCTTTCCCCGGCCTGGCAGGCCTGTTTTACGGAGGGTTGGGGGGCTTTCCTGGCCGGTAACGTCCCGATCGGTTCCGCCATCGCTGATGCGGGTGGGAAGGTGCTATTCCAGTCCCGCAACCGTATCTCGGATACCTCCGCCCCACCCCGTCAGACCTGCAACAGCCAGGTCTCCCACGCGGAATTGAACACCATCCTGATGATCGAAGGCAAGCCGGCGGGCATCCACGACTGGCGGATTTACAGCCTGGTGGAACCCTGCCCGTTATGCATGGGGGCGATTTACATGGCCGGGTTGCGCCACATCCATTACGCCTTCCCGGATGCCTACGCCGGCAGCACCAACTTGCTGGGCAAGACAGCCTACCTCAGCCGAAAGCCGGTGCGGGTCTACCCCCTGGAACCGGAACCCCTGTACGAAATCGTGGCCTCCCTGCAGATGGAATTCAACCTGCGCCGCGGCGGTTTGTTTCTCGACGTGGCGGATGCCATCCGCAGCACCTCCCGGGTGGGCGTGACCCTCGGCGAGCAATTGCATACCGAAGGGACCTTGCAGGAATACGGCCGGGCCGGCAGATCCGCGGCGGAAGTGTACGACCATTTATCAGGCCGCCTGGCGGCATTGGAGGAAAAATGAGCATGGAATTTACCTCGCGCCGCTCGCCCGTCTACGGGCGGAACGGTATGGTGGCAGCCAGCCAGCCGCTGGCCGTGGCAGCCGGGTTGCAAACCCTGCAGGCCGGCGGTAACGCCGCCGATGCAGCCGTGGCGACAGCCGCTGCTTTGAATGTAACCGAGCCAACCTCCACCGGCCTGGGCGGTGATTGTTTTGCGCTGTATTACGAGGCAAAGACGCACCAGGTCTTTGCCCTGAACGGATCCGGACGCGCCCCGGCCCGCCTGACCCTGGAGCGCCTGCAGCAGGAGGGCTTTGGTAAAAGCCTGCCCCCCGACCATCCCTACACTATCACCGTGCCGGGCGCCTGCGCCGGCTGGTGCGACCTGGTGGAGCGCTTCGGCCGCCTGCCGCTGGGTACCAGCCTGGCACCGGCCGTCCATCTGGCCGAGGAGGGCTTCCCGGTTGCCCCGGTCACCTCGTTCTTCTGGCAGCGCGCCGCGCGTGGCATCCTTGCCCGCGCCTTGAACGGCCAGGAGCTAACCATTGCCGGGCAGGGGCCGGCCGCCGGGCAGATTTTTCGCAACCCCGGTCTGGCGCGCACCCTGCGCAGCATTGCCGAGGGTGGGAAAGCCGCTTTTTACACCGGAAAGATCGGCCCGGCCATCGCTGCCGCGGTACAACAGGCCGGCGGCTGCCTGGCGGAAGCCGACCTGGCCGCCCACACTTCCACCTGGGAAGAGCCAATCTCGACCACCTTCCGAGGCCTGCGGGTGTGGGAATGCCCGCCCAACGGCCAGGGCCTGGCCGCCCTGCTGGCGCTCAACCTGCTGGAAGGCCTGGACCTGTCTGAATCCGCACCCCTTTCCACAACCCGCCTGCACCTGACCATTGAAGCCATGCGCCTGGCTTTCGCGGATGCGCGCCATTTCGTGGCCGACCCGGCCTTTGCCCCGGCACCCCTGGCGGAATTGTTGAGTAAGGAGTACGCCAACCAGCGCCGGCCGTTGATCAACTGGAAGCGGGCCAACCGCGAGATCCGCCACGGCGCACCGGTTTCATCTTCGGATACAGTTTATTTCAGCGTGGTGGACGGCGAAGGGAATGCGTGTTCCTTCATTAACAGTAACTATATGGGCTTCGGCACCGGCATTGTGCCTCCAGGCTGGGGATTCACTCTGCAGAACCGCGGGCACAACTTCAGCCTGGACCCGCAATCCGCCAACGCAGTGGTGCCGGGCAAACGCCCTTATCATACCATCATCCCGGCCATGGTTACCCACGCGGACGGCGACGCCCTGTACGCCAGCTTTGGCGTGATGGGCGGTTTCATGCAGCCGCAGGGCCACACCCAGGTTTTCCTCTCCATGGCCGTGGATGGAGATGACCCGCAGGCCGCCCTGGATCGGCCGCGTTTCTGCATCGAACCGGACGAAACCGGCAGCGTTGTCTCCCTGGAAGAGGGCATACCCGTCCAGGTGATGGCGGAGCTGGCCAGCATGGGTCACCGGGTCACCCCGGTCAGCGGGATGGAGCGGGCCCTGTTCGGGCGCGGGCAGATCATCCGGCGCAGCCCATCCTCCGGCGTATTGACCGGCGGCAGCGATCCGCGCAGCGACGGCCTGGCGATGCCCCTGTTATAAAACAAAATCGGGCGCCGGTTTTTCAACCGACGCCCGGATATTTTTTACCTCATTCTAAAAGCGGAGCAGTGCTCCGATGCCCCCCGCCTTCTCCAGGGCGGGATTTTCATGCACCACATCCACGTCTCCGCCGCGCCGCAGCACATCACTGACGGCAAACTCCACCACATCCGTCACGGGCTGGGGTTTCGCGCCACAGGACGCGCAGGCGTCTTCACCATACACGGTCAGGCGGCCGCAGGAATCGCAGATGTACCCGCGGCTGCGGTAACCCGGCATCAGCACCAACCGTTTGACCTGGTCACGGTGGACGGCTTCGAGAGTCTTCTCCAGGCCCACCACCGCTGCACCTCCCTTGGCGGATAGGTTGATTACCTCATCCACCAATCGGGACTCCCGCTGCGTTTCGGCAGCCTGCCCGATCTGCAACGCTTTTGCCAGCACCTCCGTATGGCTGGCAGTCATTCCCATCGTGAAAGTCCCCACCACCAGGCTTTGCCAGGCCTTGGGCAGCAGCCCGCGCAGCAAAGCCGCATTTTCATCCGTCCCGCCAATCAGGATGCGGCGGATGTGCTTTTCCTCAAAGAAATGGGCAGCGAAGTCGGCCGTGCTCTTCATATTCCGACTTTCCAATTCATCTTCATGCCGTGTCCGCCCGGCGATACCGCCGCGCCTCCCCGGGAAGGTGGATGCTCCACCGCGTTTGACATGCTTGACTTCTTCGCCCAGGATGCCTTCCTGCTCGCTTAGTTCTCCCATGTGGAAGAAGAACAGCCGGGCACCCTGTTTATCCACCAAAACCACCCCGTAGCCGCCATAGTTATCCCACAGGTCCGCCAACGGCTTGACCACCGGTCGATCGCTGACCCGCACCATATCCACCACCGGCAAGGCCAGCGGATAGGACTTGAGGAACTTGCGATCCGCGCAGGAGAATACCACCACCCCCCGCCCGGTCCAGTCAAATTCATGCAGGAAGTAATCCTCGACCCGGGCAACATCCTCCGGCAGGTTGACCGCCTTGAGCAGGTTGCGCAGGCGCAGTTTGTGGGCTTCAGCGGTGCCCCCGGCCGGGTCCAGGTTGAGATAGACACTCAGGACCGGAGCTTCGGGGGTGAATTGCAGCAACTCCTTCAGATCTGAATCTTTTAGCATAACAGCCTCCGAAAAGTTGTTAAAGAGCAATGAGGATCGGAGATCCTTAATCCTATGGACGCCTGCCAAGCGTCACAGTCACCTCCTTTTCCTGGTTATTGCGGATGATCGTGAAGATCACCGGATCACCCGGTGATTTGTTCTGGATGATGTACCCCAGCATGTCGTTATAGACGAGGACCGGTATGCCGTCCACCGCTATGATCAAATCCCCGCCGGCAAACAGGTTCTCCATACTCGTCGCCCGCGACCCGGCCTGCAGCCCGGCCTGGTCGGCCGGTCCGCCCGGGACAATCGTGGTGATATACACACCTGTCTGGCGCGGTAATCCCAACTCCTCAATTTCCGAAAGGGTCAGGTCGCTGATGGAGGAGATGCCAATGTAGGGATAGTCGTAACTGCCCTTTTCAATCAGCACTGGCACGACCCGCGCGGCAATGTTGGACGGGACGGCGAACCCGATGCCGCTGTTGACCGGCTCCCCGGTGGCATTGGTGCCGGTGGAGCGAATGGCGCGGTTGATGCCGATGACCTCGCCCTGCAGATTGAGCAGCGGTCCGCCGGAATTACCCGGGTTGATGGCCGCATCCGTCTGGATGATATCTCCGGCGGTGAAATAGGAGCCGTTATCAGAGGTGCGCAGTGACTCGAGCGTGCGCCCCTTGGCCGAAACAATGCCCAGGGTCATGGTGCCGGTCAACCCGAAGGGATTGCCGATGGCAGCCACCACCTGGCCAGGTTGCACCAGGTCGGAATTACCAAAGGATAGGGGAAGAACATCCGAGGGGAACTCCGCCACGCGGAGAACTGCCAGGTCGGAATCCATGTCGGTGCCAATCACCTCCGCCGTGGTTTTCAGACCGTCACTGAAATCCACTTCGATGGCTTTGGCATTTTCAACCACGTGATAATTGGTGACGACCTCGCCAGAGGAGGAGATGAGGAAACCAGATCCCGAACTGGAACCTTCATCCGAAGCGATGAGGATATACACCACTGCCGGGCTGACGCGCTGGTAAAGCGCGGTTAGCGAGCCTTCCAGGTTGACCAAATCCGGCACCGTGGTCGTCACAGACGGTTGGCTGACCGCCCGGGTGGGTACCACCACCGGCCGGGCGGTTGGCTGGGTATTCTGGTTCGTGCCAAAAATGGATGGAATGGTGGGAGTTAAAACACAGGCCAGCGACGTAAATGCCAGGATCAGCACAGCCAGCCAGATGACCGTCTTCTTCATGCAAGCCCTCCTGCCAGATACCTTATAAAGAGCGGAGCTGCTCAAACAAAGCCCGCTGTTGTGGGGAGAGTGAACGCGGCAGGCTTACTTTAATCATAACATAAAGATCGCCAAACGACTGCGGGTTGCGCAGGTGCGGCATGCCCTGTCCCGCCAGGCGGATCTTCTGGCCGGGCTGCGTTCCGGCCGGGATGGTCAACAAAATCTCTCCGGCCATGGTCTTCACCCGCGCGCTGCCGCCCAACACGGCCGTGAATAAATCGACTGCAGCGGTGGTGACCAGGTTGTCGCCGTCCAGTTCAAAATTCGGATCGGGTTGGATTTTCAATTTCAAGTAGATATCTCCGCCGCCCGGGGTCACCCCGGCAATGCGCAGGCGGGTGCCATCCCTGGCCCCGGCCGGGATCTTGACCTCAAAGCGTTGGCCGTCCAGCTCCACCAGGCGCTGCCCGCCGTGGTAGGCTTCCTGCAGCGTGATGGGGGCTTCCTGTTCCAGGGGTTGGGCGCGGCGGGTGGTAGTGCGCCGGGCCGTGGCCTGTCCCACACCACCCATGCCGCCCATGCCACCGAAAATGGTGTTGAAAAAGTCGGAGAATCCGCCGCCAAAGATGCTCTCGAATTCCTCTTGCGAAACCTGGCGCGAGCGGGGCGAAGCCCACTGGTCCCAGTTGAAACCGCCCGGTTGGCCGCCCTGCTGCTGATAGGTGAAATACGACTCGCCCAGCTCATCATACCGGGAGCGTTTTTTGGGGTCGCTGAGAACCTCGTAAGCCTCGTTCACCTCGCGGAACTTGTCCCCGGCTTTTTTGTCTCCCGGGTTCTGATCCGGATGAAGCTTCATGGCCAGCTTACGATAAGCAGATTTAATTTGGGCAGGGGTGGCGTTGCGTTCCACCCCTAGAATCTTATAGTAATCTTTATACTCCATACCCTGATTGTATGCATTTGAATGGATGAGAGTCAAGCGCAGGCGGTGAATTTAATAAAACTCTAACTCAGCAAACAAAAAAGGCGCAGCCGATCTGGCTGCGCCTTCGAAAGAAACGGATCGTTCCGCCTACTTGATGCTGATCAACACCGCCTGGATCACATCGCGGCGCAGGTAGGAGGAGGATTTCTCATCAAATCCCTGGCAGGTAATCAGGGTTAACCAGGGTTTGTCCTGGTGCGCCAGGGGGCTCAAGTTGGTGGGCTTGAGCTGCTGGACTTTGCGCACTTCGTAGGTATAAACCGAGCCGAACGCATGAACAAGGATTTTATCGCCATATCTCAGGCTGTGCAGGTTCACAAACGGGCCGGCAGAACCATCAGCGTCATAGACGTGGGCAGTGAGGACCGAGTTTCCGTTATACCCGGGGAAGGCGGTACCCTGCAGCCAGCCGGCCTGGCCGTCCAGCCACTCCACCTGCCAGCCATTTTCCGTCATCGGCACGCCGACAATCGGTAATTGCACACCCAGGGTGGGGATCTCCAACCAGACACTGCCCAGCGAAGCATAGTTCACACTCATCGGGCCGAGCGCAGTCAACACGCCGGGGGCAAAGCCGGTCTTGGGCAGGGTGATATTGGACGGATAATCCACATCCGCCGTATCTTCGGCGGCATACACATCCACTGCGGAGCCCGGCTGATAGCGGCGCTCGGTTGAGACAGGGTTGTTGCCTGTCTGCGGGGCTGAGAAATCTCCCGGCAGGCTGGTCCAGGATACCTGGGCCGTGTTTGTGGCCGTCTGTCCGGGACCAATTTGACCCACCAACGCCTTGAAGCGCAATACGGTTGGCTGACCCGTGTTGGCAAACACATCCCAACCCACCACCAGGCGCGCCGGGTTGGAGACATCCATCAGGGTGGGCATTTGCCCGCTGACAAACACCAGCGACCCGGGAACGTAGCTAAATTCTCCCAGTAGGTCCACCAATTGCACATCATAGGCCGGGCTGTGTGAGTTGGGGGTGTGCTGCACGGTCAGGGTAAAAGTTACCTGGGTGCCGGGCAGGGCGGAAGCGACGTCCACGGCTTTGTCAATCATCAATTCCGGTTCAACCACTGTGACCGGGGCAGCCGTGGCAGCCACGGAGCCGCCATCCCACTGCCAGAGGGCATCATTGTTCAACTGGACGCCGTCCACATTTTCGGCGTTATCCAGCACCACCACCTGGTAGCGAACCACCAGGTCGAGGGGTTGTGCGGTGTTGTTGGTAACGGTGCCCAGCGTCATTTCCATCCTGCGCCCGGCATCCGCCGGGTTGATACTGTCGGCAGGTTCCTTGCTGATGACAGTCGCCTGGCTGCAGACCTGGCCAAAGTCCAACGGGGCAGCTGTCAGCCCTGCCGGGGCGATGATGGTGCAATCCACAAAGGCCAGGCCGCGGTCGAGCACATCCAGCAAGGTCAGGTTGGTTACTTCACCCGGGCTGACGGTCAGGCTGACTTCATAAGTCAACATTTCACCGATGGCCACTTGCGGCAGGACTGTGGCGGGCAGACTGTGGGCAACAATCAGTTTGCCGCCGGAGCCGATCATATCGGTATCCGAGTCGCTGTTATTGCCCGGATCGGGATCTGCGCCGTTGTTGCCGTCATCCTGGACGACAGCCACGTTGGTCAACAGCATCACATCTCCGCCCAGGGCCGGGTCCACCTGCACGGTGACCGTGCGGGTAACGCTCTGACCGGCCGGCAGGCTGGCCAGGGTCCAGGTGATTTCGCGGGTAGCGGCATTATAGGCGCCGCCGTCACTGGCGGATTGGAAGAGCAGGCCGGCCGGAAGTGTATCGGTGATGGTGACACCAGTAGCTTCCTGTCCACCCACGTTGCTGATGGTGAGCGTGTAAGTCAGCATGGAGCCTGGCGTGACCTGGTTCACGCCGTCCGTCTTGGTGACAGCCAGGTTCGGCGCAGCATCCACGGGAGTGGTATCGCTGCCGGAATTATCACCCGGGGTCGGGTCGTCACCATTGGATCCATCATCGGTCACGGTTACAGTGTTGCTGAGCTGCGCCACGCCTGCCGGCAGAAGGGCATCCAGGCGGACGGCAAATTGGACCGTCTGGCTGGCGCCGGCAGCCAGTGAAGCAATATCGAATGTGCAGGAATTGCCAGCCGAGCTGTCCGGCGTGCAGGTCCAGCCGCTCGTGCTCGCGCCCGATTCAAAAGTCGTGTAAGTGGGCACGGTTTCAGAGAGGACAATCCCTGTCGCACCCTGGCTGCCGTTATTGGTCACAATCAGGGAGTAGACCACCACCTGTCCCGGCGCGGCAACTGCATTGTTATCCGTCTTGACCACCGCCAGGTCCGGGTTGGCAGCCAGCGGAGTGGTAACCGCATCCGAGTTGTTTTCAGGGGTGGGGTCAGTCCCGTTGGCGCCGTCATCCGCGATGACCGCAGTGTTGGCGATCGTTTCCACACCGGCCGGGATGGCAGCCGCCACCCGCAGGGCAAACATCACCTGCCCGCTGCTGCCGGCTGCCAGGCTGCCGATGGTGAAGGTGCAGGTATTTCCAGCATTACCATTCGGGGTACAGGTCCAGCCGGCGGTGCTGCTGGCAGCTTCAAAACTGGTGTTGGCCGGCACCACCTCGGTGATCTCCACACCGGTTGCGTCCTGGTTGCCAACATTGGCGTAATCCAGGGTGTACAGGATCACCCCATTTGGGACAGCCTGCGTGGTGCTGGTGGATTTAACAATGGTCAGATCCGGCCAGGCAACCACCGGGTTTGTGGCCGGGTTGGTATCCGTATCCGTAAAGTTGGATCCGGAAACAACACCCATATTAATGACGCTCTCAACCCCGGCGGGAAGCGGGTTGTTGACAGTTACCCGGAAGGTGACGGTTACCGCACCTGCCGGAGCGACGCTGCCAATATTCACCGCCACGCTGGTATCCCCGGCCGTGTTCCCGGTCAGGATGGTACCCTGGGTTGAAGTGACGGATCCCACCACCAGGCTGGTGTTGGCATCCGGGGTATCCGCCAGGGAAACGCCGGCGGCCGTCACATTGCCGGAATTGGTCACCACGATGTTGTATTCCAGCACATCGCCGGGCTGCACCAGGCCGTCGCCGTTGGCATCCACGACCAAAGCGGAGGATTTGACAGCCGAGATGGCAGGTGCTCCGGCCAGGGTCTGGGTGTCGTCATCCGGGGCGGTGACCGGCTGACCGGTTGGCGGATTGCCGCTGGCCAGGGCGGTGTTGGTGAAGGTACCGGCATCGATATCAGCCTGGGTAAGCACATGGCTGCCGGTGAAGGTCGTGCTGTCGCTTGCTCCCGGCGCCAGACTGGGGATGGGTCCGCCAATCACAGTGATCAACGGATCCGTCAGGGTGATGTTGAACAGGGTGAGATTGCCCGTGTTCGTGACAGTGAAGGTATAGATGATGGTATCGCCCGGGTTAGCCACGCCGGCCGGTGGCACAACAGACAAGTCGAGGGTGCCGGTCTTCAGCAGTTGAATGGCCGGAGTCTGGGTTGCACCGACGGTCTCCGTGTCGGTCAGGGAGTTGACCGGGTTGCCGCCAAACGTTCCGTGGGCGGAGGCGATGTTGGTCACACTGCCGGCGTCCAGGTCGGCCTGGGTGACGGTATAGGTGGCCGTGCAGGTGATCGAGGCGCCAGGTGCCAATGTAGCCGTCGCCGGGCAGGTCTCGTCGGTCGAGCGGTCATCCGTGACCGTGAATGGACCGGTCAGGGTGACATTGCCGGTGTTGGTGACCAGGTAGCTGTAATGGAGCACATCACCCACCGCTGCGTAGGTGGTTTCCGTCACGCTCTTCACAATCGTGAGGGCCGGGTTTTGAGTTGCTCCAACGGTCTCCGTGTCGGTCAGGGAGTTGACCGGGTTGCCGCCAAACGTTCCGTGGGCGGAGGCGATGTTGGTCACACTGCCGGCGTCCAGGTCGGCCTGGGTGACGGTGTAGGTGGCCGTGCAGGTGATGCTTGCCCCGGGGGCGAGTGTCGCCGTTGCCGGGCAGGTCTCGTCGGTCGAGCGGTCGTCCGTCACCGTAAACGGACCGGTCAAGGTGACATTGCCGGTATTGGTGACCAGGTAGCTGTAGTGCAGCACATCACCCACCGCGGCATAAGTGGTCTCAGTGACAGACTTGACGATCGAGAGGGCTGGCGTCTGGGTAGCACCGACGGTTTCGGTGTCGGTCGGGGAATCAACCGGGTTGCCGCCAAACGTTCCGTGGGCGGAGGCGATGTTGGTCACACTGCCGGCGTCCAGGTCGGCCTGGGTGACGGTGTAGGTGGCCGTGCAGGTGATGCTTGCCCCGGGGGCGAGTGTCGCCGTTGCCGGGCAGGTCTCGTCGGTCGAGCGGTCGTCCGTGATCGTGAACGGACCGCTCAGGGTCACATTGCCGGTATTGGTGACCAGGTAGCTGTAGTGCAGCACATCACCCACCGCGGCATAAGTGGTCTCAGTGACAGACTTGACGATCGAGAGGGCTGGCGTCTGGGTAGCACCGACGGTTTCGGTGTCGGTCGGGGAATCAACCGGGTTGCCGCCAAACGTTCCGTGGGCGGAGGCGATATTGGTCACACTGCCCGCGTCCAGGTCGGCCTGGGTGACGGTGTAGGTGGCGGTACAGGTAATGCTTGCGCCAGGTGCCAATGTAGCCGTCGCCGGGCAGGTTTCATCGGTCGAGCGGTCATCCGTCACCGTAAACGGACCGGTCAGGGTGACATTGCCGGTATTGGTGACCAGGTAGCTGTAGTGCAGCACATCACCCACCGCGGCATAAGTGGTCTCAGTGACAGACTTGACGATCGAGAGGGCTGGCGTCTGGGTAGCACCGACGGTTTCGGTGTCGGTCAGGGAGTTGACCGGGTTGCCGCCAAACGTTCCATGGGCGGAGGCAATGTTGGTGACACTGCCCGCATCCAGGTCGGCCTGGGTGACGGTGTAGGTGGCCGTACAGGTAATGCTTGCCCCGGGGGCGAGTGTCGCCGTTGCCGGGCAGGCTTCATCGGTCGAGCGGTCGTCCGTCACCGTGAACGGACCGGTCAGGGTCACGTTGCCGGTGTTAGTGACGAGATACGAGTAGTGCAGGATGTCACCCACCGCTACATAGGTGGTTTCAGTCACGCTCTTCACAATCGTGAGGGCCGGGTTTTGAGTTGCTCCAACGGTTTCGGTGTCGGTCGGGGAATCAACCGGGTTGCCGCCGAATGTTCCGTGGGCGGAGGCTATGTTGGTGACACTGCCTGCATCCAGGTCGGCCTGGGTGACGGTGTAGGTGGCCGTGCAGGTGATGCTTGCCCCGGGGGCGAGTGTCGCCGTTGCCGGGCAGGTTTCATCCGTCGAGCGGTCATCCGTGACGGTGAAGGGTCCACTCAGGGTGACATTGCCGGTGTTGGTCACCAGGTAGCTGTAGTGCAGCACATCACCCACCGCGGCATAGGTGGTTTCAGTCACGCTCTTCACAATCGTGAGGGCCGGGGTTTGAGTCACTGTGACAGTCGAAGATGCTGTTTGGGTACCGGTTTGATCGGTATCACCTGTCGCCGTGTTAACCAGGTCAGTTCCAGCGTTTAGATCTGCCTGGGTGACGGTGTAGCTACCGGTGCATGTCATGGCCGCCAGCGGCGCCAGTGCGGCCGGCTGGGCGGGTGTGCAAACCAGCGTACCCAACATGGGATCGGCCATGGTTACGCCGGTCAGGATCTCGTTTCCCGTATTGGTCAGGGTCAGGGTGTAGTGAATAACGGTACCAACCGTGGAGACACTGGCAACATCCGCCGTCTTGGTCAACGTCCAGGCCGGGTTGACGGTCACCGGTGTGGTATCGGTGGATGTATTATCGCCGGGGTTGGGGTCCGTGCCGTGGGTGCCGTCATCGGCGATTACTGCTGTGTTGGCGATGCTTGTCACTCCCACCGGAACAGGATTTGCCACTGTCACGGCAAATATGACGCTGGCGTTTGCACCGGCTGCCACGTTTCCAATCGCAAGTGTGCAGGTGGAACCGGCGTTATTATCCGGCGCACAGGTCCAACCGGCAGTGCTGGCCGCAGGATTGAAGGTGGTATTGGCCGGGACGGTTTCCGTGATGACCACGCCGGTGGCAGCTTGTACACCTGCATTGGCGTACGTCAGATTATAAGGAATCACCCCACCGGGAACAGCAGTCAATCCACCGTCGCTTTTCTGAATGGATAGATCAGGCTGCCCGGTAAATGTGTTCGTAAAGGAACACATGATGGTTTCAAAAGGTTCCGCCCGGAAGGTGGCGGTGCGCGTCAAGAGATCACCCGTGCTGTTGGCATCGTTACAGGTGATGCTCGTCAGGTCCCAACCAATGAGAGGTGATTCGGTCGAGGTATAAGTGCCCGGCGGGAGAATGATGTCCAGGATGCCGCCGTCAACCGCAATGGTGCCGTTGGGCGTTCCGGTGAAGGTGAAGGTATCCACCCCGCCCAGCATGATTTTCTCGACAATAATGCGGCTGTATTGCGGGATAATGGTAACCAGGGCGTTGTCATCTTGCGCCAGGGAGTTATCACCCGGGGTCGAGTCCGGGTCGGGTTGGTCGCTCGTCCAGACCTGGGCATAATTGCTGATGGGCAGGGGATCAATGATGTTGGCCGTGATCTGCAGCGAAACGCTGCCGCCAACCGCCAAATTGCCCACCGTCCAGATACCGCCGGCATACGCCCCGCCGCCATTATCGGAGACATAGGCAAGGCCTGCCGGCAGCACATCCTGGACGGTCACGCCGGTGGCGTTACTCGGTCCATCATTGT
>CAYOOA010000031.1:0-9273 GCA_964405455.1 uncultured Anaerolineaceae bacterium
CCATCGTGCCCACGTTCAGGTGGGGCTTGGATCGATCAAATTTCTGCTTGGCCATCGAATTGCTCTCCTTATCAAAAATTCCTGATGATAAAGTAATTAGTTTTGTAGTATTTTTTCTGCAACAGACGGCGTAACCGGGGCGTAATGGTCAAATTCCATTGAGAAAACACCCCGCCCCTGTGTTCCGGAGCGTAATTCTGTTGCATAACCGAACATCTCTGCCAGCGGCACCAGTACTTTGACGGCCTGGGCGTTTCCATGGCGCATTTCCATGCCCTGGATTTCCGCCCGCCGGGAACTGAGCTGCCCGAGCACATCCCCCAGGAATTCTTCCGGGGTAATCACTTCCACCTTCATAATCGGTTCCAGAAGAACGGGAGCACCGCGCTGCACCGCCTCTTTGAACGCCATGCTGGCCGCAACCTTGAACGCCATTTCATTCGAATCGACTTCATGGTACGAGCCATCCACCAGTTGCACCCGAATATCGGTGATTGGATAGCCGGCCAGCACACCACTCTCGGCGGCCTCACGCACGCCTTTCTCGACTGCTGGAACATATTCAATCGGAACAGTTCCACCGACCACTTTGTTTTCAAAAATGATCCCGTTCCCGCGGTCCAGTGGTTCCAGGGTAAGGACCACATGCCCGTACATACCGCGGCCGCCAGATTGGCGGACGTACTTGAAGCTGTGCTTGAGCACCGGGCGGGTGATGGTTTCACGGTATGCCACGCGCGTCCGGCCGACATTTGCCTGAACACGGAACTCGCGCAGCATTCGGTCCACCAGCACATCCAGGTGCAGCTCGCCCATCCCGGAAATAACGGTCTGGCCGGTTGTCTCGTCGTTGTGCACGCGGAAGGTAGGATCTTCTTCCGCCAGCTTGCGCAAGGCCTCGCCCATTTTCTCCTGGTCGGAGGTGGTTTTGGGCTCGATTGCGACGGAAATAACCGGTTCCGGGAAGGAAATAGCCTCCAGGACGACCTGCTTGTCCTGGTCGCACAGTGTATCGCCAGTGAAGGATTCTTTCAAACCGAGAACGGCAGCAATATCGCCGGCATAAACCTCAGTGATATCTTCGCGGCGGTCGGCGTACATGCGCAGCAATCGGCCGACGCGCTCGCGCTTGCCTTTCATCGGGTTGTAGACCATGGTACCCTGGGTGATCGTGCCGGAATATACCCGGAAATACGCCAGCCGTCCCACGTAGGGATCGGTGACGATCTTGAACACCAGGGCGCTCAGGGGGGCATCATCTTCTGCAGGACGGGTAACTTCTGCACCGTTCGCGGGGTCGGTTCCGTTTACGGGGGGAATATCCGCCGGGGAAGGCAGGAAATCAATCACGGCATCCAACACCGGCTGGACGCCCTTGTTGCGCAAAGAGGAACCGCAAAAGACCGGGGAAGCCCTGTTTTCAATCACAGCTTTCCGCAATCCAGCTTTCAGATCCTCAACGCTGAGTGTTTCGCCTTCCAGGAATTTGACCGTCAGCTCATCGTCCAGCTCGGCAATGCGTTCCACCAGGGTGGCCCGCTGTTCTTTCGCCTGGGCGAGCAAATCTGCCGGGATCTCCTCAACCCGCATATCGCGGCCGAGGTCGTCATCCCAGTAGATGGCCTGCATGGTCAGCAGGTCAATGATGCCTTTAAAGTTTGCTTCACTGCCAATGGGAATTTGCATTGCAAGCGGGTTGGCACCCAGGCGCTGGCGGATGGACGCAATGGTATCCTCGTAGGAGGCCCCCACCCGGTCCATCTTGTTCGCAAAACAGATCCGGGGAACATTGTAACGATCTGCCTGGCGCCAGACGGTTTCGCTCTGCGGCTCAACACCTTGTGTGGCATCGAAGACCACCACGCCGCCGTCCAATACGCGCAATGAGCGCTGGACTTCGGCGGTGAAGTCGATGTGGCCTGGAGTATCAATGATGTTGATCTGATACCCCTTCCATTCCGCCGAAACTGCTGCCGAAACGATCGTGATGCCGCGCTCGCGCTCCTGCACCATCCAGTCGGTTACCGTGGTACCATCGTCCACCGACCCGATACGGTAAGTCTTGCCTGTGTAGAACAAGATCCGCTCGGTCGTGGTCGTTTTACCGGCGTCAATGTGGGCGATGATTCCAATGTTACGGTACCGCTCTAGCGGGTTGGTGCGAGCCATACCTTCACCTGCAATTCTTCAGGATCTAAGACAAACGAATACTACATGCGGTAGTGCGAAAATGCGCGGTTGGCCTCAGCCATCTTGTGGGTTTCCTCGCGCTTGCGAACAGCAGTACCCTGATTGTTGAATGCGTCCAGCAGTTCGATTGACAGCTTTTCAGCAAACGACTTGCCGGTGCGGGATTTAGCCGCATCGATGATCCAGCGCATCGCCAGAGTCTGGCGGCGGGATGCCGGGACTTCCATTGGGACCTGGTACGTGGCACCACCCACACGGCGTGGGCGAACTTCCATGACCGGGCCGACGTTCCGCAGAGCGGTCTCCAGGACTTCCAAAGCCGGCTTGCCGGCTTTATCCTGGATGATATCCATGGCTTCGTACACCATCGTCGTCGCCACGCTCATCTTGCCGTTGCGCATGATCCGATGGATCATAGAAGTCACGACTTCGCTCTGATAGCGAACATCGGGGATGATTTCTCTCTTTTCAGGTTGGTTCCTACGCATACAAAGACTCCATACCTTCTTGGTTTATGATTTCGGGCGCTTCGTTCCGTACTTGGAACGACCCTGACCACGCTTCTGCACACCGGTCGTATCCAGCGTACCGCGCACAATGTGATACCGCACACCCGGCAAATCCTTGACGCGACCGCCGCGGACGAGCACCACGGAGTGTTCCTGCAATGAGTGGCCTTCACCAGGGATGTAAGCCGTCACTTCCAGGCCGTTGCTCAGGCGAACGCGGGCGATCTTGCGCAAGGCTGAGTTCGGTTTCTTGGGCGTCATTGTACGCACAACGGTGCACACACCACGTTTCTGCGGGCTGCCTTCGGCGTGGCGGGTGCGGCGCTGCTTCATCGAGTTCAAGGTGTACAGCAAGGCGGGAGCTTTGCTTTTCCCTTTTTTGGCCGAGCGGCCTTTTCGGACCAGTTGATTGATCGTTGGCACCTTTTTGCCTCCACAAAGTTGTACTGCTTGTTTCTATTTGTTGATATTTTCATAAAATGAGGCCATCCGAAATTGCAGCGATGGCCTCATTCGTACGACGATTCAGGCACAACCTTACTGATTCACCTGGAAAACATTTAGCCTTCTCCGAGGTGACGGCCGAAAATTATATCACCATCACCAACCAGAGTCAAGCTATGATTGACCATCCAGGTCTTCACCAATGCCCATCAGGCCGGTGGTCATCTTGGGCGGATGGACGCGTTCTTCGTCCTTGCCGAAGCGGATGATCTCGTTGGTGTCCATCACGGCTTCCACGGCCAGACCCAGGCTTTGCAGTTCCTTCACCAGCACGCGGAACGCGGCGGGCAGGCTGGGTTCTTCAATCGGCTCGTTCTTGACGATGGCTTCATAGGTGCTCACGCGGCCTACCACGTCATCCGATTTGACCGTCAACATTTCCTGCAAAGTGTAGGCAGCGCCGTAAGCTTCCAACGCCCAGACTTCCATTTCGCCAAAGCGCTGGCCGCCGAATTGGGCCTTACCGCCCAGCGGTTGCTGGGTGACCAGGCTGTATGGGCCGGTGGAGCGGGCATGTACTTTGTCTTCCACCAGGTGGTGCAGCTTCAGCATGGTCATCACGCCTACAGTGACCGGTTGGTCATACGGCTGACCGGACTTGCCATCCCGCAGGTTCTGCTTGCCCAGGATTGGCAGGGGTTCGGATGAAGTTTCCGTGAAGCGCTCGGCCATCTTGCGGATTTCCGCATCGTCTGCACCTTCCACATCCTGGCCGTTTTCGATCAACCAGAGCCGCAGGCAGGCGTTGATGGCATTGCGGTCATGGGCAGCCATGATCGCCGGCGCGGGAACGGTTTCTTCAAAGGCCAGGATTTCATCTGGATTGAAGCCCTTGTCCTTCAGCCATTCGTACACATTGGCCCGGCGTGCCTGGGTTGTATCGGAGATGATTTGGTAGACATCATAACCGCGCTCGCCCAGGTACTGCTCCAGGTACAACATGCGGACTTCTTCATCATCCCGGAAAGCATCCGGGGTGTATTCGCTGGATTCCTTGATCCACTGCCAGGCTGTTTCGCCAACTTCCTCCCAGGCCTGATCAACCAACCAGGCCCGCGCCAGTTCAGCTTCAATTTCACCTTCATTGGCGCCGTCGAAGACGGGGGTAACTGCCCGGAAACCGAGCCGGGCGGATGCCCAACCCAGGTGGGTTTCCAGTACCTGGCCAATATTCATACGACCGGGAACACCCAACGGGTTGAGGATGATATCCACCGGGGTGCCGTCCTCAAGGAAGGGCATATCTTCCACGGAAACCACGCGGGAAACCACGCCCTTGTTTCCATGGCGGCCGGCCATCTTGTCACCGGCAGTGATCTTGCGGCGCTGGGCCACCGAGACCCGCACCATCATATCCACACCCGCCGAAAGATCAGCATTGTCTTCGCGGGTGAAGACTTTTACGTCGACTACCATGCCCCGCTCGCCGTGCGGCATGCGCAGGGAGGTATCCTTCACATCGCGGGATTTCTCGCCGAAGATGGCGCGCAGCAGGCGCTCTTCCGGGGTGAGTTCCTTCTCGCCCTTGGGGGTAATCTTACCGACCAGGATATCGTTCGGGCCAACTTCCGCACCAATGCGGATGATGCCGTGCTCGTCCAGGTCCTTGATCGCTTCTTCACCCACATTGGGGATATCACGCGTGATTTCTTCGGGTCCCAGCTTGGTATCGCGGGCTTCCACTTCGTATTTCTCGATATGCACCGAGGTAAAGCGGTCGTCTTGCACCAGCCGTTCGGAGATCAGGATGGCGTCTTCAAAATTACCGCCTTCCCAGGAGACAAACGCGATGGTCACATTCTGACCCAGGGCCAGTTCACCGTTGACCGTGGAGGACGAATCCGCCAGGATGTCACCGGGATGAACGCGCTGCCCCTTGGTAACCGCCGGGCGCTGGTCGATACATGTGCTCTGGTTGGAGCGTTGGTATTTACGCAGTTGGTAGGTGCGCAGCTGACCGTCGGTCATCCGCACTACAATCTGCTTGCCGGTCACAGAAAGCACTTCGCCTTCCTCTTCGGCCACCAGCACCTGCCCCGAATCCTGGGCGGCAAAAGATTCCATGCCGGTGGAAATCATCGGGATATCCGGCATGATCAGCGGGACGGCCTGCGCCATCATGTTCGAGCCCATCAAGGCGCGGTTGGCGTCATCATGCTCCAGGAAGGGGATCAGTGATGCGCTGATGCCCACCACCTGGTGCGGGGAAACATCCATGTAATTGATGGCATCAGCCGTGGAGATGATGAAATCTGAGTGGTGCCGGCAGGAGATGCGTTCCTGGTCAAACTCGTTGAAATCGTTCAGCGTGGTATTGGCCTGGGCGATGACGAACTTGTCTTCCGCATCCGCCGAGAGATATTCCACGTCTTCTGAGACAAACGGCAGCACAAAAATGGTCGGCCGGTTCAACCTGGCAATCGCCGGCAGCATCTGCGCAGTCACCCGCTCACCCTGCTTGACGATCACCTCACCCGTCTCGGGATCGGCCAGCGTCTCGCGCACCATCCGCCCTTCCAGGCGGGGATCGGTGGAGGAAAGGACTTTAACCACGCGGCGGTAAGGCGTTTCAATGAAGCCGTATTCGTTGACGCGGGCAAAGCTCGCCAGGCGGCCGATCAAACCAATGTTCGGGCCTTCCGGCGTTTCAATCGGGCAGATACGGCCGTAGTGCGAGTGGTGCACATCGCGGACATCAAAGCCGGCACGCTCGCGGCGCAAACCGCCAGGGCCCAGGGCTGAGATGGTGCGTTTGTGGCGCAATTCCGCCAGCGGATTGGTCTGATCCATGAACTGGGAGAGCTGGCTGGAACCGAAGAATTCGCGCAGCGCCGCCACCACCGGCCGGATATTGACCAACCCCACCGGGCTGACCTGGTCCTGGTCGCGGATGGACATGCGTTCCTTGATGACCCGCTCCATGCGGCGCAGGCCGATGCGCAGTTTATTCTGAATTAATTCGCCCACGGTCTTGACGCGCCGGTTGCCGAGGTGGTCGATGTCGTCCTTGTCTTCCATCTCGTTATTGATCATGATCATCCGCCGCACCAGGTAGACCACGTCCCAGGCCGTCACCGTGCGATGGGTGATCGGAATGCGGGAGGAGAGGTCAAGTTTCTGGTTCAGCTTGTAGCGGCCAACCTTTTCCAGGTCATAGTGGCGCTGATCAAACAACTGCTCGGTGATAAATTGGGTGGCATTTTCCGGGGTGGCCGGGTCGCCGGGACGCATACGCTTGAAGAATTCAATCAGGGCAGCCTGGGCAAGGGTGGTCTTCCCCTTTAGATCCCACACCGGTTCCTGCCGGAAGGTTGAGGCGATGAACATCCGGTCCGGGTTGTTGTCCACATCGGCAAACAGGCTGAGCAAATCTTCATCGCTGCCGTCCTTAAAGGGCGAATCCGGCAAGCCGTCGCTGACGGCCGCCAGGGCGCGCAGGAAGATGGTGATCGGAACAACTTTCTTGCGGTTGAACTTGAGGATCAGGTAGTCATTCTTATTGCGGGTTTCGAACTCCATCCAGGCGCCGCGATCCGGGATCAGCTTGGCCATGGCCAGGCGGTGACCGGTGGTGCGGTCCACGGGAGCTTCGAAATACACGCCGGGCGAGCGAATGAGCTGGGAAACCACCACGCGCTCGGAACCGTTGATAATGAAAGTGCCTTTATCCGTCATTTCGGGGAAATCGCCCAGGAAGATATCCTGCTTGATCGGCTCGGATACTTCGGGGCCAGCCAGAAGGACGGATACATACAGTGGGCTGGAGTAGGTCAGGTCCCGTTCAACACATTCTTCCATCGAATGTTTGGGCTCACCAAACCAAAACTTCAAACCCCATTGCTCCGATTCCGGAGTACGGCTTGGGAAGAATAACTTCATCCCTTTGTTATAAGATTCAATTGGGGTAATCTCGTTGAAGAGATCAGCCAATCCTTCGGTCTTAAGGCGTCGGAAGGAGTCAATCTGCACTTCGATTAGATCAGGCAGGTCAAAAATGACGGGAATTCGCGCATAAGACTTGGTCGGCAGAACAGGGGCCATACGTTTCTCCTGAGGGGGTAATCCAGGGTTAAAAGAACAAAACCATTGCCAGCCCTTTTTTCAAAAATGGCGGCATAATACGCAAATGGTAATTATATCAACAGCTTTTCCAGAGGTCAATGAGATTTAAGATTAGTATTTGATGAATCTTTTCGTTTTTACTTGATCGTCCCATGGTTTACGCAGCACCCTCCAGTTCAGACCGGGACTGATCCAGTTTCATTCTGCCCAACCCACCCTTCCCCGGATGTTTGAGCCTTTTTCATGGTAAGTTCTACTGCCTTCATTATAATCCCAATTCGTGGATTTCCGCCTCCACTTTTCCATCCGGCAGGATCCGCAAAATACCATAGGTTGGCTTCCAGCCCCTTCGGCGACCCAGGCTGGCCGAACCCGGGTTGAAAACGAGTTGATCCCCCACGGGAATAATTTCCGGGAAATGGGTGTGCCCAAACACGATCACCCCGGCCTGCGGGGCAGCCTTAAGCATCATCGGAAGATAATTTTCAAGACGATAACCGTTGTTGGCGTATTTCAGTTTATATTCCAGGTACTTCCCCCAGTTCCCAATCCCATGCATCATGGCGAACTTCACACCCCCCAGGGTAAAATCCCGCCTCCAGGGCAGCCTGTTGATAAAGAGCCAATCCCGGTTGCCGCGCACGGCAATCACCGGGGCAATTTCATTTAATAATTCTATGACTGCTGGCGAACAAATATCCCCGGCATGCAGGATGGTTGAAACTCCGGCTGTCTTCAGCGAAGGCAGCAAATCCGGGTGCAGTGCCGCCACCCGGTCCGGGACATGCGTATCGGAAACAACACCAATGGTAAGTACCTGGTCGTCAGTCATTCTTCGCTTACTTTAAAGTAAATTAGCCAACCCGCCCGTTCATCAGCGAGCGCAGATCTGCCAGGGCTTGCTGCGGATTCAAAAACTGGACGGCCTTCATCCCGATCTTCCGGGCGCCTTCCACGTTTTTCTCCACGTCATCGAGAAAAACTGCCTCCTCCGGCCGGACTCCGAGCCGGCTGCAAACCAGGTGATAAATCCGCTCATCCGGCTTGGCTAATTGCACCTCGGCTGAGAAGATGCACAGATCAAATGCATTCAGGGCACCCGGATATTTCCGCCGGATATCCACGCGCACTTCCGGCCAGGCATTGCTCAACAAGGCTGTCTTATAGGTCGGGCGGATGCCGCGCAGAAAATTCAGCAGCTCCTCGTCCATCCGGTCCCCCGACCAGAATTCATCCCGAAATGCGTTCATTTTATCGGTTGGAATCCCCAACGCCTGGCGGACGGCTTCCCAGTGCTCAGCCTCAGAACATTCCCCCACCGTGGCAAGTGCAGCCGTGCGGTTGCCAAACACCTCATCTTCCAGGGCCAGGCGGGTGATGCCCAACCGGTACGCCTGGGCTTCGCGGGGTCCCCAATCCATACTGCGCAGGATGACCCCGCCCATATCGAATACGACCGCCTTGAGATCTGACATACTTCAACTCCATCAACATTTATAACAAAAACCGGCTTGGATTTTATCATGAACCAGGCCGGTTTCTTCTAAAATTTCCAGGACCGGAAAGCGAATTAGTCCCCGGCTCCAAGTGCTTTATGGCAGGCTTCGCAGACTGCAACCGTGCGCTCCCGGTTGAGAAACAGGATATCAGCCGTTCCATCCGTGGTGTGGCTGGAATGACACGATACGCAGGTTGCCGCTTTTGCATCCGCGCTTTGCCAGCGCGTCAAAAAGATATGAAAATGGTTGTTTTCATCAGCCTGGCCGGCGGTCACCTGTTGATGACATTTCAGGCAGTTGGCATCCCGGATGGGTTTGGTCAATGGAGCCGGTTGTACCGCCGTATGGGTGAAGAACTTGAATGCATTCTTTGCGCCCATCAATTCAGCCTGCACGCGCCCAGCCACACCGGCCCCGGAATGGCAGTCGATGCAGCGGGCTTCCTTGGAATGATGGAAGGAAGCCAGGTCCGTCGCTGTTGCATCCTGGCTGCGTTGGTAATAGGTTGA